>VGOD01000053.1 GCA_016876015.1 Chloroflexota bacterium | reverse complement strand
TTGACAGAACTTCAGCGGCGCATCATGGGTCATGAAGCCGATGCCTCCCACTATGTTCGGCATCGGCTGCCAGCCGGCCGGCCATCCCAGCGGCGTCGCCATACCCCACGGCGGGAACTGCTCGGCATAGAAGATCTCGATGTCGAAGATCACGCCATCCAGGGTCGGGTCCTGCACGTGGATCATGATCTCGATCACCCCTTCGTCCAGATGCCGGAACGTGGAGCTGACCCCGGTCAACACCGGCTTTTGCGTCGGCGTGGGCGTGACGGTGGGCGTGGGAGTGGGCGTCACAGTCGGGGTCGGCGTGATGGTGGCGGTCATCGTCGGCGTGCCGGTCTTTGTAGCAGTTCCCGTCGCGGTCGCGGTGCGCGTGACGGTAGCCGTGGCCGTGCGCGTGCGGGTCGGCGTGGAGGTCGGCGGCGCCGTGGGCAGGTCAGTCGGTCGTTGTGTGGCCGTCGCGGTCTGAGTCCACGTCGGCGCCCAGGTCGGCGTGGCGGTGGGCCGCTCGGTGGGCGATGCGGTCGGTGTGGGCGTCGTCTCCACTGGCGAGACTGCGATGGCGTACTCGACCTCCACCTGGAGCGGGCCGCCCGTGTACGGGCCGCTGAACTCGATGAACTCCTCTGGTACGTTCTGCTCGGCGAAGTTGAGCGCCAGGTCGGTGGTTCCATAGCCCACCGGTCCCCACTGGCCGCCGGGGCTGTTGGTATTGACCAGGTTCCAGATGTCGTGCGAGACATACGCCGCGTCGTTGTGGAGCGTGGGGCTGTGCGGCGGCATGTGCGGCATGAAGGGCAGCACGCGGCCAGGCCCGCCCGCTTCGGCGTTGTCGCGGATCGGATCGCTGAACACCAGGGCGTTTGCCGGCAGGCTGGCGCCGGCGAGCGTGACATAGTGTCCGCCCACGCGCACCCAACTGCCCGTGGGCTGCAACTCCCAGAAGCCCAACAGCAGGATCACATCCTCGGAGCGCAGCACCTCGCTCACAACCCATTGGAAGGTGGGTTGCTTCTGTCGCGTCAGCGTGTAGTGGCCGGCCAGTCCCTTGTTGGCCAGGTGCTTCTGGATGCCGCTGAATAGATCGCCGATCCTGGTGCCGCGGTGCGCCGCGCCTGTGCGCTGGCCATCGGTGTCCATCAACCAGGCCAGCTCCTCGACGAATTCGCCATTCGGACCGGGCGCGGTGGCGGGGCTGTCCACATTCAGCGGATCATGGTCATCCCAGGCAAGGGGATTGTACGACTGCACCAACGGGTAGCCGTCGTTGATGACCGGCGGCGCCACGGGCTTCGGCTCGAACTTGGAGTCGAACCACCACAGCGAATTGGCGGCCGCAACCGGCCCACAGTAGGTCCAGCGCCAGTCGGCCGCGCCCGGCGCAGCGCCTACGCCCCAGCGGTCTTGCCGCTGGTCGAAGTCGGGCATCCCGCTCGGCGCATAGTCAATCCAGCCGCCCGCCTTCCAGAAGAAGGTCGGCGTGGCCGTCGGCGTCTGCGTTGGCCTGGGCGTGACGCTGATGGTCAGCGTGACGGTGGGCGTGGCGATTCTGGTTTCTGTGGGGGAAGTTGTGGCGCTCGGCGTCGGCGTGATCGTCGGCGGCCGGCTGGGGGTGGCGGTAGGGGTGGGCGTGATCGTCGGCGGTCGCGTGGGGGTGCGCGTGGGCAGCGCGACGACCGGCGAGACCGCGATGGCGTACTCGACCTCGGCGACGACGCGCAACCACGGGTTGTACGTGGTTGTATAGGGCCTGAACTCTGTGGGGACGTTCAGCCCGCTGAAGTTCGCCAGGTTCAGCCAGCGCGTGTAGAGCGCCGGCCCCCAATTCCCGCCGGGACTGTTGGTCTGAATGACCCGGTAGAGATCGTGGGAGACCAGGCGCGCGTCGTTGTGCAGGCCGCTGCCATGCCCAGGAGGATGCGCCGCGGGCAGCACCCGACCCCACCCGCCGACCTCGGCCGCATTCGCGAACGGATCGCTGAACGCGATCAACCGTCGGACCGGGTCCGCGCCCGCCACCGTCACGTAGTGCCCGCCGATCCGTCGCCAGTCCGCAGCCGTCTGCTGCCAGAAGCCGATCAGCAGGATCACATCCTCGGAGCGCAACACCTCTTCGGCGACCCATGCGAAGTCCGGCGTCTTCGCCAGCGCGACTGTGTAGGCCGCGGCCAGGCCCTTGACCGCCAGGTAGTTCTGGATGGCTTGCGAGAGCTTGACCACGTCGGTGCCGGCCGGGCCAGTCCCAGCCAGCCCAGCCAGGTTGTTGACAAACGGCAGCACGTTGCGCGGGTCGTGGTCATCCCAGACGCCGGGGCTGTAGCTTTGCACCAGCGGATAGCCATCGCTGATGGCGGGCGGGGGGATCGCGGCCGGTTCGAAGACGGAGTCGAACCACCAGAGGGAGTTGGCCGCGGCGACCGGCCCGCAGTGCGTCCACTGGCCCCCGACGTTCTTCCAGCCGCCTTGTTTCTGGTCGAAGTCAGGTACGCCGCTGGGCGCGTAGTCTGGCCAGCCGCCCGCCTTCCAGTAGATGGGCGGCAAGATTCTGGCGAAGAGGGCGAAGGTTGTCAGATGATCCACCGCGGCGGTCACGACGCACGGATCCACACCGATCGTGCTCTCCACCTCCTCCCAGGTTGCGCCGTCCGCGGTTTGCACGAACAGACCCAGTCCATTCGCCTGATCGCCTGCGGCATCGTAGCAGCGCAGCGCCAGGGTGATTGGCTGGCTGAACTGCGTGACGGGCGTGCCGCCTGACTCCGCGTTCAGGGTAAACGCGTTGCCCGCGTCGCCATAGCCGGCCGGAGGCGCCGGCGTGGCAGGCGCATAGTCGAAGGTAGTCTTGCGATCCACCGCGCCTTCGGGCACGATGACCTCGGCGCTGCCATCGGGCGCGGTCAGCTCGCCGCCGGCCGGGCCGATCACGACCGACGTGGGGCCGGGGGGCGGCGCGGCCGTGGCGGTGGGTGTGGGGGTCAGATGGATGTTGTTGCGCACCATCCACGGCATCCACTGCGCCTGGCCGACGGCCACGGTCCCGCGCATGTCCGGGTGCAGATCACAGTGATAGGGGAAGTGACCGGAGACCGCAAAGATCGTGCTGTACTCCTGGCCGGGAGCCAGCAGCGGCGAGCTGAACGACCCATCGTCCGCGACGACCCGGTGAAAGGTCGTGTCGTCGTTGCGCCAGCGGACCGTGGCGCCGGGGTCAACGATCACGTGGGGCGGCGAGAACTGCAAGGCCGCCATGCTGATGACGACTTCGCCGGTCGAGCCAGGACTGGCGACCAGGCGCGGCGCAAGGGGACGCGCTGCGACCTGGGCCACGATGACGAACAGCAAGAACAGAGCGAGCGTTGCGATCAAACCAGTGCGTTGTCTGCGTCCGAGTTGAGCCCACATCGTTGCACCTCCTTATGGCGAGAAAGTGGGTGAAGTGGAAAAATATCCCGGTTTGGAGGCTTCAGCCGGTTACGCTGTTGGCGAGAGTGACCGGCTAATCCTGAAGGAGGCTTCGCACAGCCTCGAGACCAGAGCGGCGGGCGGCGATTTCAAGGACAGGCCGCCAGCGCGGCTGGCGGCAGAGCAGGCGGAGTGCGATGTGAGCAGCAAGGCAAGACGCAACCAAGAACCGGCAGTATCTTCTCATAGAAAACGGACTGGTCTACTCCATGCCCAGTATCGCGCAATCTGCAACCAATAACAAGATATCCGTTTTCCTGATCGTGCATCAATTGGACGCCGAACCTTTGTTCTGCTATAATCGGGCTGGAGGTGCGCCATGTCTAATCCTCTCGAAGGCTTTTCCCCCGCGGCGCGCGCGTGGTTCACCGAGACGTTCGGGCAGCCGACCCCGCCGCAGGCTGCAGGGTGGCCGGTCATTCAGGCCGGCGAGCATACGCTGATCCTCGCGCCGACCGGCTCTGGCAAGACGCTGGCTGCGTTTCTGTGGGGGATTGATCGCATTTTTCAGCAGACGAGCACCGACGGCCGGCCACCGACGGCCGAGTCGGTCACGCCGGCAGACGGCCGCGGCCAGCGATCAGTTGGCGGCCCGGCCCGCGGCGTGCAACTGGTGTACGTTTCGCCTCTCAAGGCGCTCAACAACGACATCGAGCGTAACTTGCGCGCGCCGCTGGCCGGCATTCGGGCCACGGCCGAGCGGATGGGCATCGCGCTGCCGCCGCTGCGTGTGGCTGTGCGCACGGGCGACACGCCTGGCCATGCGCGCGCGGCCATGCTGCGCGAGCCGCCGCACATCCTGATCACCACACCTGAATCGCTCTACCTGATGCTGACGAGCCCCCGCGCCCGCGAGATGTTCCGCGCCACGCGCACGGTGATCGTGGACGAGATCCACACCCTGGTCGGCGAAAAGCGCGGCGCGCACCTGGCCCTCAGCCTGGAACGGCTGGAGCGCATCGCGGGCGCGCGCGTTCAACGCATCGGCCTTTCAGCCACCATCTGCCCCCTCGAAGAGGCTGCGCGCTTTCTGGGAGGACAGGAGTCAGGCGTCACCGTGTCACCCTGTCACCCTGTCACCCCATCCCCCCGCCCCGTGACGATCGTAGACACCGGCTACCGCAAGCCGCTAGAGCTGCGGGTGGTCACGCCGGTGGAGGACTTTCGCAACCTGCCGGCCGACACCATCTGGCCGGCCGTCATCCCGGCCGTGTTGGGCGATGTGTTGCGCCACCACAGCACGCTCATCTTCTGCAACAACCGCCGGCTGGCCGAGCGCACCGCAGACCGGCTCAACGCGCAGATCACAGCCGAACGTTCAGAAGAGATCCCGCCTGGCAGCACCGAGGCGCTGGCGCCCGGCGGGATCGCGCGCGACCGCGGCATCTTCGCGCTGGGCGCGGAGGGACCGATCCGCGCACATCACGGCAGCATGGACAAACAGGCGCGGCGCCAGATGGAGGAGGATCTCAAGGCCGGCCGCCTGCCTGCGCTGGTGGGAACCAGCTCGCTGGAGTTGGGCATTGACATCGGCGCGGTAGACCTGGTGGTGCAGCTCCAATCGCCGAAGAGCATCTCGCAAGGGCTTCAGCGTGTGGGACGGTCCGGCCACATGGTCGGCCAGACCAGCCGCGGCCGCATCTATGCGACCTTTCGCGAAGATGTGCTGGAAGCTGCGGCCGTGGCGCGCGGGATGCTAGAAGGGGACGTCGAGCCGGTCGCCACGCCGCAGAACCCGTTGGACGTGCTGGCGCAGCAGATCGTAGCCATGGTCGCGGTCGAGACGTGGTCGGTCCCCGCGCTGTTCGACCTGGCGCGGCAGGCGTATCCGTATCGCAATCTGACCCTGGAGGCTTTTCATGGCGTGCTCGACATGCTGGCGGGCAAGTATCAGGCGCTCGGCGGGCCGACGCACGCGTCGCTGCGGGCCAGGGTGGCTTGGGATCGCGTCAACGACCGCGTGGCCGCCCTGCCCGGCTCGCGGCTCCTGGCCTTGATGAACCCCGGCGTCATCCCCGACACCGGCGCGTACGACGTCTACCTGGCCGACGGCAAGACCCGGGTGGGCCAACTGGACGAGGAGTTCGTCTTCGAGACGCGCGTCGGCGACAACTTCCTGCTCGGATCCAACATCTGGCGCGTGCTGGAGATGCGCGACGATCGGGTAATCGTGGGCGACGCGGCGGGCGCAGTGCCGCGGATGCCATTCTGGCGCGGGGATTATCCCTGGCGGCCGTGGGAATTGGGCCTGCGCATCGGCCGGCTGCGCGGGGAGATCGGCCGGCGGGTGGCGGACGAAAATCGCAAATCGAAAACTGAGGCTGGGGAATCGCCGGCTGGTCTGCCCTCCACCATCGCCTGGCTGCAGCGCGAATACGCGCTCGATGCGAACTCGGCGCACAACCTGGTCGGCTATGTCCAGCGGCAGTTGGATGCGGTGGGGGTCGTGGCGTCGGACAAGACGATCGTCGTCGAGACGTTCCAGGATGCGGTCGGCGATGGCCGGATGGTGGTGCACTCATCGTTCGGCGGCCGGGTGAACGGCGCCTGGGCGCTGGCGCTGAGCAGCGCGCTGCGAGAACGCTACGGCGTGGGCATCGAGGCGCAGGCCAACGACGACGGCATTCTGCTGCGCTTTCCGCAGACCATCGGGGCGGCGGCCGGCGACCCTCGGCAGGGGGTAGATGTGGTCGCCAACATGACGGCCCAGGAAGCGCGCGAACGCATCCTGGCCGAGCTGCCGCAATCCGCGCTGTTCGGCGCGCACTTCCGCATGAACGCGGCCCGCGCGCTGCTCTTGCCCCGGTCGCATGGCCACAAGCGCACCCCCTTCTGGCTGCAGCGACTTAAGGCCAAGGATTTGCTCGGCCTGGTGCAGCGCTACGGCGATTTCCCCATCGTCGCGGAGACCTATCGTGATTGCCTGCGCGACGTGCTCGATCTGCCCCACCTGGAGGAGGTGCTGACCGGCATCGAGAACGCCGAGATCCAGGTCGTGCCCATCGCGACGCTGGCGCCGTCGCCCATCGCCGCGGGGTTGCTGTACAATTTCATCAGCGTCTACATGTACGAATGGGACGCGCCCAAGGCCGAGCGGCAGCTTCAGACGCTGGTGTGGCAGGCCGACTATCTGGACGATCTGCTGGCGCCGGCCGTGGGCCGGCCGTCCGCGGCCGTGACCGCGGGGACGGGTGCGCCAGCCGCCTCCGCTGAGGACCGCGCAGCCACGGCCCCCGATCTGACGACCCTCCTGGAGCCGGAGGCGATTGCCGAGACGCTGGCCCAGGTTCAGCATCTGCCGCCCTTCGCCGCGCGCAGCGCGGATGAGCTGGCGGTCATCCTTGCCGAGTTGGGCGATCTGGACACGGACGAGGTCGCCGCGCGCTGCACAGGCGATGCGCACGCCTGGCTGGCCGATCTGGCGGCTCAGGGCCGCATCAGCGAGCTGGAGATGCCCACCGCCTCTGGCCCCGCGCGGCGCTGGGTGGGGGCAGAGCTGGCCGAGGAATATCGGAGCGCGTTCCTGGCTCCGCGCTTTTCACTTCCCATCCTGCACCGCTATCTGCGGGCGGCCGGGCCGGTCGCCCGGCCGGAGATCCTGGCGCGCTACGCCTTCGATGGCGAGCGGCTCGATGCGGCGCTGGCGCAGTTGATGGCAGAGCGCCAGATCGTATCGGGCCGCTTCACCGCTCCCGGCGACAACCTCGGCGGTGCAGCGGCAGGAGATCAAGCGGCGGCAGCCGCGATGCCGGCCGCCGGCGCGATCCAATACTGCGACCGCGATCTCCTGGCGCGCATCCGCCGGCGCACCATCGCGCTGCTGCGCTGCGCGGTGCAGCCGGTCCCGCTGGCGACCTATGCGGACTTCCTGGCGCGGTGGACTTCTGGATCGTCGCTGCGTGGGGTGATGGCTCAACTGGCAGGAGTGGCCTTGCCCGGCCCGGTGTGGGCGCGCGATGTGTTGCCCGGCCGGCTGCCCGATTTCCACGGCGATGATCTGGCCGCGCTTTGCGAGGCGGGCGAGCTGGTTTGGGTCACGGCGGGCCGCGATCCGCGCCGCGGCCATGTGCGTTTCTTCGGCCGCGGGCAGGGCGGCCTCTACCTTGGCCCGCCGGAAGAGGGCGGGCTGAGCGAACTCGCGCAGGCCGCGTATGCCTTCTTGAGGAGCGAAGGCGCATCCTTCATGGCCGATCTGCAGGCCGGGCTGGGCATGAAGCCGGCCGACGTGCAGGCCGCGCTGGTGGAGCTGGCGCTGGCCGGGTTGGCGACGAACGATACGCTGGACGCGCTGCACGCGATTCTGGCCTTCCAGCCCGCGCCCTTGGCCGACAAGACGCCGTTCAGCTCGTTGGAGGCTGACCTGGCGGGCCGCCTGCCCCCGCGGCCGCTGACCCGCAACCGCTATCGCACGGCCAAACAGGAGGCCGCGCGTCGTGTGGAGAGAATGACGGCCGCGAATGAATTGTGGCCGGGCCGCTGGTCGCTCGTGTACCGGGTCGCCGTGCTCGGCCCGCCGCTCTCCGATGCTGCGCGCAGCGAAGCCCAGGCGCGGGCGCTGCTGGCGCGCTACGGCGTGGTCGCCAGGGAAGTGATGGACCGGGAAACCGGCCCGTTCGACTGGGCGCTGATCTACGCGCAGTTCCAACGCATGGAGCTGCGGGGCGAGCTCCGCCGCGGCTACTTCGTGGCGGGTCTATCGGGGGTGCAGTATGCCCTGCCCGAGGCCGTGGAGCGCCTGCGCGCGGCCGGCGAGGAAGACACGCCGATCGTCCTGAACGCGACCGATCCCGCGAACCTCTACGGCGGCGAGGGGTTGGGGGACGCCCCGGCCTTTGCGCGGCTCCCCTCGACGCACGTCGTTCTCGTGGCCGGCCGGCCGATCCTGGTAGCCCAGGACGGCGGTGAGCGCGTGATCGCCGCCGCGAGCGCGACCGAAGAAGAGCTTCGCCGCGCGCTGCAGACCTACCTGGCGCGTCCTGCCGCGCCGCGGCGCATGTTCGTGGCCGAGTGGAACGGGGCGCCGGCCCTCGATGGCCCGGCCGAGGCGCTGCTGCGCGGGCTGGGGTTTCATCGCACGCCCGCCGGCCTGGAGCGGTGGGAGGCGAGGTGATGACGGGTGGGGCCTCGGGCTTTCGAGAATTTCCTGGATGAACGGCCCCTTCTTCCTCCGTCAACCCGTATCGCCGATACACCTGGTGACCTGTCTATCGGACCTTTTCCGAAGCCTATAGGACAGCCATAAACTAGTAATGTTTCCTTCTTGATCTTCTCGCCATTGCGAAAACCGTATTCCCTGTCGAGATCATCCTCGATGCTGCGGTCGAAAGTCCCACCGAACGGAGGATTGCCGATGATGTGCGTGAACGGCACGATGCCGTGGATCCCCGGCGCCCCCATCACCGCACTCGTTTCTGCGGTCAGGAAGTGCTGTCGGAAGAAATCGCCCAGTATCAGGTTGTGTCGTGCCGGAAAGCAGCCCCATCGGGCTTTGATGTTCGCCAGGCACCTTCGGTAGAGGTTTTCGTCTATCTCAACGCCGTAGACATTGCGAGTTAACACCCGCTCGAGTCGTTGCTCAATGGAGCCCGTGTACAACCCTATGAATTTCTCGATGATAGGCAGCACAAAAGACCCGTCGCCCATGCTTGGTTCAAGCACCCTGTCGTCTTGAGTGAACGACAGGTCATGTACCAGGCGCCGGGCGACAGGCGCCGGCGTCAGGAACTGACCCAACTGACGCTTCTTCTCGCGTTTTGCCTTTGCTGTACTCATCGCAGATGGAGGGACGCTTGTGTTTCCGGCGTCACGATGTGCTGCCCAACCGCAGCATAGTCACTTGCCCGACGGCGATACTCCTCTAGAGCCCGCTTTCGGTTCTCGGCCAGGCGACGTTCTCCGTCCTCCAGCAGTTTGACGAGCGCGTCAACCTTCTCTGTAACTGCCCGCGGGGCAGGCGCGATCCCAACCAGGAGAGCATTGAAGAACGCTCTTGCTTTGAGCATGACCTGTCCCGGCGCGGAATCGAACGTGACGTAGTCCAGGTAGTCGAGCATGTCTACGAAGTGAACCCGACATCGAATCTCCTCTTGGAGTTCGAGTTTGACGATGAGCAGGTAGTAAGAGTCAATCTGGCGCAGCAGCAGTGCGTCGAGCAGTTTCTTGAGCGACACCATATTGGGTTGCCCATTGCTAGACGAGACGCCGGTCTTGACATTGATCGGGTGATAGATGCCATTATGTTCAAGCCAGATGTCACCCATCGAACGGGGCACCCTATTCCCGTGCCGGTCGCGTTGGTACTTGGTGATGTAGTTGATGGCCAGCAGCGCGGTCGTCTTGTCATCCACAAGGTCCGCGATCCTGTGGCCGATTTCCTTGCCCTGTGCTATGCTCTCGAAGTACGGCTTGGTGACTTCGCTGTCCCAGAACGCTTGAGCATCGCGGCGTATTCTTTCCGCGGTTGGTGGATCAATCATATCACCACCCCGCGTCTTCAGGAAAGATGTTGGCATACTTGACGCTGGTGCGCGGCGCGGCCATCATGGGGGCGACCGCGTCGCGCCACCTGGCGTAGTGCGCCGTCTCTTTGTGCCTGCCGGGGTCTGTTGGCGTGCGATAGACCTCCACCAGCACGAAGCGGGCCGGATCGTCCGATTGTTGGACCACGTCGAAGCGCGCGATCCCCGGCTCCTGGATGCTGTGTGTGGCGTTCTCAATCGTGGCCTGGCGGAACGCCTCGATGTATTCCGGTTTGACGTGGACGTGAACGTGAACGACCAACATGGCATTACCCCTTTCTACGGTTCTCGCATCTTTTCGATCAGGAGACGAGTGCCCAACAGTCCCAGCGTCGCGGCGGCGAAGGCCGTGACGCCGAACATCGGCCGGATGCCCATGACCTCGGCCAGGAGGCCGCTCAGCCAGGGGCCGGCAAACATCCCGATCGCATACACGGCCTGATGCAGACCCATCGCCGTGGCCCGCTCGCGCTCGCTAACGTGCACGATGCTCAGCCCCATCAGCACCGGGTAGGCGGCGCCGATCGAGAGGCCGAGCAAGACCTGCGCGGCAAGGAGCATCTCCAGCGACGGCGCCAGGGCTGCGCCAACCGTCCCGATGAAGATCACCACAAAACTGAAAACGGCCATGCGCTGTGCGCCGAACCGCTTCACCGCCGCCGTGGCGGTCAGGTTGCCCGCGGTGTAGCAGATCAGGCTCACCGTTGTGAACAGGCTGAGGATCACGCTGGTGGCGCCGAGCTCTTTCGCCAGGATCGGCAGGAAGCCGAACGAGACGCCCCAGGCGACGTATTGCGCGACCGCGCTGAGCAGCGATGGCAGCAGCACGTCGCGGCGCGTCACCAGTCGGCCCAGACGATCCAGCGAGGGGGTCTTGGGCGGTAGACGTTGCTCGCGCGCGCTGAGCATGACCAGCGCAGCCAATCCCGCTACGCCGGCCGCCAGGGTGAAGGCCAGTCCGTAGCCGCCTGCTTCGTTCAGGGGGCCGTTGAGCGAGGTCGCCAGAACCCGGCCCAAAGAGCCGACGAGCGTCAGCAAGGCGCTGGCGCGCACAGCTTCGTTGGGCGGAAACAGGCTGCTGAACGCCACCACCAGCGGTACCCAAGTGCCGGCCGCCAACCCGGTGATGGCCCGGCCGATCAGCACGCCCTGGGCTTGCTCCGCGCTGCCCATCACCCAGGCGCCCAGGCCGGCTAACGCCATGCCCACCAGGATGAATGGCTTGCGCCGGCCGATCCAGTCGGAGGCGATGCCGATCGGCAGGCGCACGATGGCCTGCCACAGGCCGTATTGGGCGAGGATCACGCCGACGAGCGCCAGGCTATCCGTCTTCGTCTGAGCGTAGGTTGGTAAGGTGGGGACATAAAGATAGAGCGCCATCCAGTAGAAAAAGACGACTGCGAGAAACAGAGCGATCTTCAGGCGACGTTCGCCGGCCGCGGCGACAACTGCGACCGGTGGGTGAGTTGTGTCTGATTGTTGCACTTTCGCTATCCGATGAGATGGGAATGACTGTACGCTGGATTATAACACCTTGCATCAGGTGGGCAAAGCGTCGGCCTGCGCGATCTCATCGGCCTGCAACCAGGAGGATCCGAAGCTGTCGCTGACCCACCGGCCGCGCACAATCAGCGGTCGCCAGGTCGCGGGCGGCCTCGGCGCTGCCCGGCTTTTACAGATGACGAACGTGTCGCCATCGCCCAGGAAGAAGCCCGGACCGCCGGTCCAGCCCGGCAGCCGCACGCCGGCCGTGGTGATCGTCCGGCCGCTCAATTCCGGCAGGCGCCGCAATGGCGTATGTTCGGGCAGGCGATCGGCCGTCAGCGCCAGCGGATGGACGCTGATGGGCCAGCCCAGCAGTTGTTCTTCCCAGGCCAGCCGCTGGGCCGCCGTGTCCGCGCCGACCTGGGCCGCGGCGAAGGTGAAGGCCAGTTGCTGCGGAACGCCAGATCGCCGGATTCCCTCGGCCTCGGCCAGCAGCGCGGCCCGGCTGTCGCCCAGGCCGTCGAACGCGCCGCATTGGATCAGGTGCGCAGCCTCCTTCGGCTGCAGCGCCACGCGCGCCAGCAGATCGCGCACGCTCTCGAACGGCCCGTTGGCCCGTTGGGCAAGGATCGCCTCGATGCTGCTGTGTCGCAGGTCGCGTACCTGCCCCAGGCCCATCCAGAGTGTGGCGTAGGGCGTAGAGTGTGGCGCGGGAGGCGTGAAGTGGGGAGCGTGGAGCGTGAATGCTTCGCCGCTGAAGTTCACGTGCGGCGGCCTGACCGCGATGCGCAGGCGCGCCGCTTCGGCCGCGTAGATGGCGGGGTGATGGAAGCCGCCCCAGTCGGCCAGCCGCGCGCAGAGGAACTCGGCCGGATAGTGCGCCTTGAGGTAGGCGGAGCGATAGCTGACGTCGGCGTAGGCCGTGGCGTGGCCCTGGTTGAACCCGTAGCCCGCAAACGGCATGATCTGTTCCCACAGCGCGCTGGCTTGCGCCGGCGTGAAGCCGGGGCCCGCTGGCGGCGGGCGTTGGCACCCCAGGACGAACTGCTCGCGCACCGCGGCCATTTGGTCCGCGCCGAAGTGGCTCATCCCGCGGCGGATTTGGTCGGCTTGCGCCCAGGAGAGCCCCGCAATCTCGCGTGCGATGCGCAGGACCTGCTCCTGGAAGATCAGCACTCCCTTGGTCGGCGCGAGGATGGGCGCGAGGGCCGGATGCAGAAAGGTCACGCGCTCCTGGCCGCGGTAGCGGCGCACGAACGCGTCGGCCATGCCGCCCATAGCAGGGCCGGGCTTGAAGAAGGCGTTGGCGATCGCTAAATCGGCCACTGTGTGCGCGCGCAGCTTGCGCAGCGTGCGCTGTGCGCCCTCTGATTCGCACTGAAATACCCCGATCGTCTCGCCGTGCGCCAGCAGGTCGGCGGTGGCAGGATCGTCCAACGGGATCGCTTCGAGCCGAAAGTCAGGCGTCTGCCGCTTGCGCACCAGGTCGGCCGCATCCGCCAGCACTGTGAGCGCACGGATGCCCAACATGTCCATCTTGGGCAGACCGAGCGCTTCCACATCGCCATGCTCGAACTGGGTGATGAGAAAGCCTTTGGGCGCCCACTGCACCGGAACGAAGTCGGTCAGCGGCCCAGGCGTGACGATCACGCCTCCGGGGTGCACGCTCAGGTGATCGGGCTGGCCGACCAGGTCATAGGCGAGACGCACGACGTTGTGCAGCGCCGGGTCGGTGATCTGCGCCAGCACGTCCTCCACCGTGCGCTGGTCACGGCGGCGTGGGTCGGGGTGCCAGCCGTGCGGCAAGAGCGGCTTGATCCTCTTGATCTCCGCTTCGGTCAGTCCATAGGCCTTGGCCACCTCGCGCACCGCCCCCAGGGGTTGCAGCGTGCTGATGGCGCTGACCAATGCGGTCCGGTCTGGGCCGTAGGTCTCGCGCATATAGGCCAGCACTTCGTCGCGGCGCTCGCTGCACAGGTCCAGGTCAATGTCGGGCGGCGAGGTGCGCGCCGGGTTCAGGAATCGCTCGAAGAGCAAGTTGTGGGCGATGGGGTCAACGGTCGTGATGCCCGCGCAATAGGCTACGAGTGAATTGGCGACGCTGCCGCGCGTGCTCACCGGGATGGCGCGCTCCCGCGCGAAACGCACCGCGTCGGCCACGACCAGGAAGATCGGCGCGTAGCCGTGGCTGGCGATGGCCGCCAGCTCGCGATCCAGCCGCGCTCGGACATCGGCCGGTGGATTGGGGCCGAAGCGCTCCCGCAGACCAGCGCGCGCCAGGCTTGCCAGCGCGGCGTCTGGGGTTTCGCTTGGCGGCAACTTCACCGCGGGCCAGACGGGGCTGCCGTCCGGCAGCGCCTCGCTGCACCTGTGTGCGATCTCGCCGGCCACGGTGAACGCGGACGGGAAGGCGGCGAAGCGGTCGGCGATCTCAGCCGGGGCGAGCCAGTGGAGGTCAGCAGCGGCCTTCTCCTCCGGCTCGAGCGGCCGGTTCTCGCGGATGGCGGCGAGCAGGCGCAGCTTGGGCGCATCCTCGGGCGTCAGGCAATAGATCGGCTGCACCGCGACGGCCGGCAGGCCCAATCTGCGGCCCAGCGCGCAGACCTCGGCAGCGACAGCCCGATCGTCTGGGCTGTGGATCTCGAGCGCCAGGTATGCGTTCTCGTCGAAGATGCCGGCCAGCCGGCCGGCGTAGACCTGGGCCAGTGCCAGATCGCCGGCTCGCAGGCAGCGCTCGATCCACCCGCGGCGGCCGCCGCTCAGACAGATCAAGCCCTCGCGATGCGCGCGCAGATCATCCCACGACAGGCCGCGGCCGGCCAACGCCTCGCGGTCCACGTGGCCCTGGATGAGGGACGCGAGCCGGCAGAGCGACCGATAGCCTGCCGGGCCGGTCGCCAGGAGCACCAGGTGGCCGGCGACCTCTTCCCCAGCCTCTACCTCTGGAGGAGAAGGCGCGGGGGGCAAGAGTGCGTCTGTCCTCTCGCTGCGGGGGATCGCCGGCAGCGCGGCCGTCACTGTCATCCCGATGATCGGCTGGACGGCCGCCGCGCGACACGCGCGGCCGAAGGCCACCGCGCCGTACAGCGCGTTCGTGTCGGCCAGCGCCAGGTGCGACATACCGTCGGCCGCCGCGCGGTCGGCCAGCCCGGTCACGCTCGCCGTGCCGCCGAGCAGCGTGAAGTGGGAGTGGACTTCCAGGTGCACAAAGGTCATGAAGCCATCGTAGAACAGATGGGCAAGAAAAGCAAGTGGATAGGTAGGAGTTGCGAGACCATCGTCTTGTGCGACCGGTGCGCACTACCCAAATCTGTTCCTTTGTGATATGATGGCGGCAAACACTGACGACGAGTGATTGCGGATCGCAGCTAGTGGGTCATTTGGCATGCTCACCGCCATTCCTTTTTAGTTTCTCTGTTATCGGGATATGACGACGTAATCGGCGAATGCAAGCACCAGAGCCAGCCAGAGCTTGGCGGCGTTGGCGGGCACGCTCCCGCCGCGCGGCCCGTTTACCGCCCCACACAAATGGGGTGGGATGTTTGTTCCAGCCCTGGACGGCCGCTTCCAAGCCGTCAATAATCTCCTGGGCGGTCGCCGGATGTTGGCCATTCAAGGCGCGGTGCTCGATAAGGCCTTGAATGGATTCGGCCATGTTCAACCAGGAGCCGCCCAGCGGCGTATAGAGCAGGCCAATCCCCTGGGCGAAGCACCATTGCACCATGTCAGGCGTCTTGTGACCCGCCAGATTATCCCAGACCAATAACATGCGCAAAGGTGGCAAGTTGGCTGGCAGCACCGGCGCGACTGCCAAGCCCTCGTACCACTCCAGCCACCGGCTGCGGATACTGGCGGGCGCCTGGTCCTGCGGCGAGGCTGGTAAGGCGGCCAGTTCTTGTTTCAGCCACGGGTGGAGCACGCTGTTCGGACAGTTGACCACACCTTTGGCACGGACTTGGCCACTGGCCGGATGAAACAAGGTCAGCAGCTTGGCGGTTCCGTTGCGGATATACTCATGCGGCTGACAGACGGGCTCACCGACCGGTTGCCAACTGGGACCCAGGTCGGGGATCGTTTGAAACGGGCCCGCTTGATCGCAGCACCACACGGGCAAACCCAGCTTTTCGCCGTTCCGATAGGCTTTCTCGATCAAGTTTTTTTCGCGAGGGCATCTGGGTCCACGACTTCAACGACGCCGGCCTTGCGTTTCCGTTTGACCTTGCCGGTGTCGCACCACGTGCGGCCGCGTTGCCAGGACCAGTTCGCTTGGCGCAGCGTCAGCCAAAGCGTGTAGGTGCTCACCTGCGGCAACCCGTCCGCCGCTTGCCGCAAGGCGCGCTGCAACGTAGTCAGCGACCACGTGGCGGTCCCGTCTTCGGCCCGGTCGGGCGTGCGCCGGGCTTCGGCCAGAATGCGTTCTTGTGCGGCGACGGCGTACTGGCGCGCCGGGCCACCGCCATGCCGCGGTTCTAGCGCCGGCAGGCCTTCGCGGTTGAAACGCGCGACCCACTGGGAGACCGTATCGCCAGCATACTGCCCCGCCATTTGCGCCGCCGCGTGGTAGCTCTGACCGGCGCTGACCGCCAAGAGCGCCTTGGCGCGAGCCACGTGACTGGCTGGTTCGCTGTACGCACGGCTGATTTGTGCCAGCGCAGTGCGTTCTGCGTCAGTTAAAGGACTTACGCAGTATGGGACGGGAGCAGCCACGAATTACACGAATTAGCACGAATTCTCAGGCCTTTTCGTGTCAATTCGTGAAATTCGTGGCCGAAAATCGGGCTAACTGCGTAACTCCTGTCAGTTAACCTAAGTTTTGCGCAATCAGAAGCCAAGTCGCTCCAACGCTCGAAAAATCATCACTTTTGCGAAGCCGCGGAGCCGTCTGTAGGTACCCGGATCGGTCTAGAATGCGGCCTGCCAGCGCTCAGCAGGTCAAAGACAGCCCTGTGTACGGCGTGTAGCGACCAACGCGGTCGATGACGGCACTTCTGATCGCCGTTCAGCGTATTCCGGGACTGGATCCAGGCTTCAGATGACATCGAAATGCCGATCATGCTCTCGCAGGCGGTAGGATCGGGCAGCCAACCGGCATTTTGGCGCCACGACAAATGATGAAATCTCAAGCCGGAAAGCGATTTGGTCTCTGGTTGCGCAAAAGTTACGTTAAAGCACGCCAAGCAGAGGGCCCAGCGCCTGCGATGGTTTCTGTAGCTGTTTGTGCTCGCTCATCGCGCCATTCCTACCCTTGTGCGCCACCGATCGTCCGCCGAGCCGGACGAAATCATGACACTAATCATCACATTTTTACGCTAATCGTCACATACCGGCAGGACATCGGTCAGGCGACATATCGGCTTGCCCTGCCAGAGCCAATTACCTTTGCTTGACCTCTCTTGACCACCTGCTCCAATCCGGCCACCGAACGTTTGAACTCGACGGTCTCGCTCTCACCTTGGGCGATCAGCGCCAACAGGTCGGTGGGGTTTGATAGACGATGGTTCATAGCTTCAATCTCAATTGCTGTGACTGATCAGCACCGACCACGTTGCGGGTCACAGCATCGCCTCCAGGTACGGCCGGATGATCTTCTCGACCCGGCAGATACGGGCATGGTTGAGCAGCGTCCCGATGTCGAAGTCTCTGCGCTTGCGGTAGAGGCGTAGCGCTTCCAGTGCGATGTCCATGCCCAACTTATGACGGTATTTGAAACAGTCGCCCACTGTTTTTGTCGGATTATAGATGCGCACTGGCGTGTCGTCGAGTTGGTAGACTTCGACGCCCTCGCTCCAGGCTGGCCCGGAGAACCAGAATGTGCGCAACGGCGGGTAATCCAGGGCCGGGCGCTCTGATCCAGCGCGCAGGGCAACGTCCACAGCGTGGGGAACCTGGGTCAGCAGTCTAGGAGCACCATGAGCTTCCTGGCCCGAATAGTGCGCAGCCTATCGGTGAACTCCGCGTCGGAGACAGCAGTACTGGGCAGGTCTGTGGTGCTGTAGTCATAGGGCAGGAAGTAGTAATCGGGCGTTTCCGTGTCGTGCCCCGAAAAGTAGACGACGGTAGTGGTGTCGGGATCGGCTTTGACCTGGGCTGCAAGTTGATCCAGCGCCTTCAGAACATCGCTGCGGCAGGCAGCGGGCCCGGTCAGCAATCGCACCTGGTCGGGCGGGTAGGCGCAACGAGCGGGATCGCGCAGCCACTTCGCCACCTCCAGTGCATCGGTGATGGTCACCGGCAGGTCGGCGCCCATGCCGATGACGAGGCCCCAAGTTCCCCATGCCGAAAGCAAGCCACCACATGGTCGTTGACCATGCCAACAGCTTGCATGAAGGCATAGCAGATGATGGAACCGATGAACTTGAATCCGCGCCTGGCCAGGTCTTGGCTCAGCGCCTCCGATTCAGGGGTCGTGGTCGGCAGCTCGGCCAGGGAGCGCCAGGCATTGATCTTCGGCCGGCCGCCGACGATGCGCCAGACAAAGGCATCGAAGCTGCCGAACTCGCGCTGGATCGCCAGGAAGGCCCTGGCATTGCCGATCGCCGCCTCGATCTTCCTCCGGTTGCGCACGATGCCAGGGTTGTCCAACAACTGAGCGACCTTGCTTTCGTCGTAGGCCGCTACCCTGGTCGGGTCGAACTCCGAGAATGCCTGGCGGTAGGCTGCGCGCTTCTTCAGGATCGTGCTCCAACTGAGTCCGGCCTGCGCGCCTTCCAGGATCAGGAACTCGAAGAGGATTCGATCGTCGTGAACAGGCACGCCCCATTCCGTGTCGTGGTAGGCGATCATCTGCTCTGCACGGGCCCACTCACAGCGGTGCATGTGCTCAATTCCTCCAAAAGGCGTTACCTGATGCGCGACGGCGCCTGCCACATATCTGCGTTCGGGCCGAGCGCGGCTTGTAGAGGCTCGGTGGCCTGGGTGAGGGCCGCGAGCACATCGGGGGGCAGCCGCAACGAGCCGGCCGCAGCGTTCTGGCGCACCTGCGCCGGACTGCGCGCGCCGGCTATCACAGTGCTGATCCCGCGCTGCGCCAGCAGCCAGGCCAGGCTGGCTTGCGCCATCGGCGCGCCGGCCGCGGCGCAGATGCGGCGGATTTCAGCGATGGCGGCAAAGGTCTGCGTCTCTGCGCCCGCCTCGCCATGACGCGTTAGCGGCCGGCTCCCGGCGTATTGCCGCGTGCGCGCGCGGCCGGCTGGCACGTCGTCGGCCGTAGCGAACTTGCCGGTCAGTAGTCCTTCCATCAGCGGGCTATAACACGCGACGCCGACGTTGTGCTGCACGCACGCGGGGAGGATTTCGTGCTCGATCGACCGGAAGAGCAGGTTGTAGGCCAACTGGTTGATGTCGCTCCGGGTGTGCGCCAGCCAGTCGGTCAGATCACGCACGCCGAAGTTGGAGCAGCCGATGTGCCGGATTTTGCCCTCCGTCTTCAGCCGCTCCAGCGCTTCCGCGGTCTCAGCGAAGGGGATCTCCCAATTCGGCCAGTGGACATAATAGATGTCAATGTAGTCGCTGCCCAGGCGCTGCAAGCTCGCCTCGCAGTGTGCGCGCACGTCTGCTGCCCGCAGATAGGCCGAAGGGATCTTGGTGGCGATGACCACCTTGTGGCGCACGGCGGCCAGTCCGCGGCCCACCAGTCGCTCTGAATCGCCATTGCCGTAGCCCTCGGCTGTGTCGAACGAGTTGATGCCGCACTCGACCGCTTCGTGCAGCGCAGCGAGCGCCTCGTTCTCGTCCTGCGGACCCCACACCCAATCGCCGGCGATCGCCCAGCAGCCCATCGTCACCGCGCTGACCCGCAGATCGCTGTTCCCCATCTGCCGGTATTCCATCACGTGGTCTCCCCTGATGTGTGCAGTCCTTCTGCACGCTTGAATTCCGCCCAACTGCGGAGCACGACCGCTTCCAGCGTCTCAGGATATTGGAAGTCGTGTCGCCTGGCAAGTTTGCGGCCGATGCGCGCCATCTCGGCGTGCAGGATCTCGAGAGCGGCCACGATCTCGTCGCGCGTGCGAACCGGTGGGCCGATGATCTGTTGTGCGGACTGCCGGCCTGTCGTCTGTCTGCCACCAGGCGACTCGCGGTTCAGCGGGGACTGCGAATCTGAACAGCCCGGCGGCTGGCAACCTTCTCTTTGGAGCGCTCGCGCGACCGGCGTCAGGCTGTGGATCGTGGCGCGGCGCAGGTCAAAGCAATCCTGGCCGGTCGCCAGCATGTAGGCCAATCGCAGATACCAGGTGTGGAGCAGCCGCAGGCCGATGATCGCCACGAGATCGAGCCCGCGGTGCAGCACTTTGCGATGCTTGTGGCTCTCATACCAGTACATCTCGATCAGCTCCTGGGCGAGATCAGCGCTTACCGGCAACTCCAACGGCTCACGGGTGGGACGCTTCTCCAAATCGCTGCGGAGCTGAGGATCGCGACAGCCGAGGATCAGCCGTTCGGCCGGGAAGAGCTTGCCGCCTGCCGTCTGGACGTGCAGATCCCACACCTCGCCCGTCGCCAACAGGATGTGATGCACCAATAGGTCGTCGCTGAAGCGGGAGATGTGCCGGGCCACGCATTGGCCATCGAAGAACAGGTCGAGATCGGGTTCGCGCCAGCGGTCAGCCGTCTCGGCGGCAACCGCGATGTAGACATCCAGGTCGCTATACGCGTCCGCGTCCCCTGTCGCCACGCTGCCCGCAACCCAAAGGGCTACCATACCCTCGGCCTGCCAAAGCCGAGGCGCGAGCTGTCGCAAACGCGAGCTCTGGGGAATATCGGGCAGCGCAGCGAGGTAGAGTCTATCCATCTCTCCAGCTATCATATCTCGCGGCCCACCTCGAACGCCCGCCGGTTCAACTCTCGGAACTTCGACGGCACACGCTCCGCGATGGCGTTCAACCAGACTTCGGACGGGATCTCCACGAAACGGGAGAGCGCGCCCAGCAGGATGACGTTGGCGACGCGGGGGTTGCCCAGCTCGGTCGCCAGCGTGCCCGCGGGCAGGATGCGTACGTGCGCGGCGCGTGCGGCTAGGGTCGCGGCGATCTCGTCATCGTCGGGGTAGGGCCGCTTCGCTTCCATCGCCAGGGTGGGGATCGCCTCATCGCTGACCACCGCCACGCCATCTCGATGCAAATAGTGCGCCCAGCGGCATGCCTCCAGCTTCTCGAACGACAACAGATAATCGGCCGCGCCCACGGGGACCATCGGCGAGAAGACCTGCTCGGCCAGCCGCACATGGCTGATGACACTGCCCCCGCGCTGCGCCATGCCATGCACATCCGTCTTCTTCACATCATACCCCGCGGCCATCCCCACCAAGCACAGGATGTCGCTCGACAGCAGGATCCCCTGCCCGCCCACACCAGTCAAGATGAAATTGAGTGGTTTCATAGAGAAATGGTAACTTGGTAAATTGGGTTTGACGCTTCACGTTTCACGTTTCACGCTTCAGCGAATCCCGCCCCACCCGCAAGATCGCATCGTGTGGGCAGATCCGGTTGCACACCTGGCAATCGGTGCAGCGGTCGGGGAGCACGGCCACTTTGCCATCTTTGCGGATGAGCGCGGGGCAGGCCGTGACCAGACACGCCCAACAGGAGACGCACTTGTCCGGTTCGACCCACGAAGTCATCGAGCTGCTGGACTTGACCTCCAACACGCACGGCTCGCGAACGATCAGCACCGAAGGCTCCGGCGATTGGACGGCGCGGGTGATCTCGCGCTCCAGCGCGTCGGTGTCGAAGCCGCCGATCACGGTCACATCCTCGATCCCCAGCCCCCGACAGAGGGTTTCCAGCTCGACGCGGCGCGCCGGCTTGCCGTCCACCGTCTTGCCGGTGCCGGGGTTGACGTTCCCGCCGGTCATGGCCGTGGTGAAGTTGTCCAGGATGATCGTCGTCGTCGCCGCGCCCGAGGTGATCACGTCCACCAGCCCGGTGATGCCGGAGTGGAAGAAGGTTGAGTCGCCGATCACCGCTACGATCTTGTTTTTGATCCCGCCCTTCTCCAACCCGATCGCCTGACCGATGCTGGCGCCCATGCACGCGCAGGTATCCATCGCGTTCAGCGGTTGCAACGCGCCCAGGGTGTAGCAGCCGATGTCGCCCGTGATGACCAGCCCATATTGTCGTCGCCGCTCCAGGTTGCCGCGCACATACGGGCTGCGCGCGGTTGAAGCTGTTGCTCCCTGACGCTTGACTCCTGACGTCTGACTCCCGTCCCCTGATTCCTGATCCTCGAACAACAACTGGCGCAAGATGTAGAACGTGCCGCGATGACCGCAGCCCGGACAGAGCAGCGGCGGCCGCGCCGGGATGCCGCCGACCGGACGCTGCGTCTCGCCGGCGTCCGCCAATAGATAGGGCGACACGGCGTCGGCCGAAATCAGGCCATGATCCACCGCACAGCGGGCGACCAGCTCCGGCGTGAATTCACCGATCCCGGGGAAAACCTCCTTGCCGATGATACGCCGAGAACCCAGGCCGGGCAGCGCACGGATCTGCTCCTCCAGGAAGGGGTCAAGCTCCTCGATGATGACCAGCGTCTCCACCTGCCGCGCAAACTCCGCAATCAGACGCCGGGGCAGCGGGTGAGCCATGCCGATCTTCAAGAATGAGGCGTGCGGAAAGACCTCCCGCGCGTAGACATATGCGATGCTGCTCGTGACGATGCCCAGGCGACGGTCGCCCCAACTGATGTGGTTGAGCGGCGTCGTTTCGACATAATCCTGGAGCCGGCCCAGCCGTTCTTCCAGCGCCACCCGGCGTTGCCGGGCGTTCGACGGCAGCATCACGTATTTGACCGGGTTGCGGTTGAAGGGTTGAGGCAGCCGCGCGTCCGGTCGTTTGATCTGTTCGGCCGCGACCTCGACCAACGACTGTGCGTGCGAAACGCGGGTCGTGGTGCGCAGCAGCACGGGCGTATCGAACCGCTCGCTGATCTCCAGCCCCACGCGCATCATGTCGGCGCATTCCTGGCTGTCGGCCGGCTCCAACAGGGGCACTTTGGCGAATTTGGCGTAGTTGCGGTTGTCCTGCTCCCCCTGCGAGGAGTGCATCCCCGGATCGTCGGCCGAGATGACGACCAACCCGGCCTCGGTTCCGGTGTACGCGACGGCAAAGAAGGGATCGGCCGCCACGTTCAGGCCGACATGCTTCATCGTCACCATCGTGCGCGCGCCCGCCATCGCCGCGCCCACCCCTACCTCGAGCGCCACCTTCTCGTTGGGCGACCACTCGGCATAGACACCCGGATAGTTGGCGAAGTATTCCAGGATTTCGGTGCTGGGCGTGCCCGGATAGCCCGTGGCGACCGTCACGCCCGCCATATACGCGCCGAGCGCCAGCGCTTCGTTGCCCAGGAGCATCCGCTTCATGATCGGTCCCTCGCGGCCGGCCGCATCTCGGGCAAGACGCCGGAGCGCACGATCTCTCGCCGGCGCCGGGCCGATACCTCGGCCGGGGTAGAGAGCGCCAGCGCATTGTGGACGCAGATTTCGACGCAGCGCGGCCGATCCTCTCGGTCTTCGCACAGATTGCACATCGAGACGATCCGCTCGCCGTGGTTGATCGTCACTGCGCCGAACTCGCACGCCTCGACGCACCAACCGCAGCCGTTGCACACATCCTTGTCCACCAGCATGATGCCCGAGGTTGGGCTGACACTGATGCACTGCCGCGGGCACGCCGCCATACAGGTCGGCTCATCGCACAGCCGGCACGCGATGGACATGATATGCGCGGGCGCCGCGCGCTCCGCGATCCGCACCAACCGGATGTGCGACGCCAACGGGTTGTAGCCGCCGTGGCGGGCCGAGCAGGCGAATTCGCACATCTGGCAGCCCGTGCATTTTTCGGGATCACAAACGATGAATGGCCTCTGCATCACGCACCTGTATCTTTGGCCAAATCTTCCAATCCTAACGCGATGAGCTGGCTCTTGGGGATCTGCCCGTCCGCCGTCCATCCACGGGCGGCATAGTATCCCGCGATCATCGCCTGTAGTTCCGTTTCTTTCACCATCAACGGCTCTCGGTTCGGCCCGGCCGGGACAGCGTCTTCCAGCGCCCGCCTGGGCAATCGGTCATCGGCCGCCGTCCACCCCTCCCGGATATTGAACGCCTTTTTGAGCGTGCAGATGCGCGGCCCGGCCAGCGCCAACATTTCGGGGGTCAACTCCAACCCGGTAACGGCCCGGTAGAGCCGCGACGCCTCGGCGTAGAAGTCGCCGAACACCGCCCGGATGAATTTACAAATACCCAGCGAATCGAGCAGCGCGGCCTTGTCTTCCAGGTCTACCAGCGCAGCGCCATGATCTGGCCCGCCTGCGAAGCGCGAGACGCGGCCCTGGATGTCGGCGCTGTAGCCGGGCGCCCGGTTGTGGCATGCGCCGCGCGTGCCGACGGCATAGCCCAGCGCCATCGTCTTCAGCCCGCGCGGATCGTAGCCCGCCATCTCCATCCCTTTGACCTGCATGGCGAAGTCCAGGCTGTCGCCGCCCACCTGCTCGGCGGCCCGCCGCGTGCCCTCGGCCAGCAGATCGCCGATCCCTTCGCGGCGCACGATCTTTTCGAGCACAGCCAGCCCAGCTTCAGCATCCCCGAAGCGCGGCTCCAGCCCGTCGAAATCGCCCCGCTTCAAGATGCCGCGCTCGAAGCATTCCATCGCCCAGGCCACCGCCGTCCCCGCGCTGATCGCATCCACCCCGGCCAGCCCCGCCAGCTCGATGGCGCGGATGGCGGGGCGCAGATCGTCCACCCCCCACAGCGACGTGACCGCGTAGAGCGGTTCGTAGTCAATCCGCGCGCGCGCGCCGGCATACGGCCCGTCGCGCACCACGGCCACATGCTCGCACGCCACCGGACAGCCGGAGCAGGCGACCACCCGCTCGACATAACGGCGACTCAACGCTTCGCCGCTGACCTTTTCGGCTCCCTCGAACGTCGTCTGGCGATAGTTGCGGGTAGGGAGCGTGCCCAAGTAGTCGAAGACGAGCACGTTGCTGGGCGTGCCCAGGCCGCGATACTTCTCGGTCATCGGCCCCTGGCAGCGCCGGGCGAGATCCATCGTCAGCGGTTCGAGGCCGACCATGTCCGCGATGCGGATCGTCCTGCTGCCGCGCACGGCGATCGCCTTGAGGTTTTTCGACCCCAACACCGCGCCCAACCCGGTGCGGCCGGCCATGCGGCCGCGGTCGTTGGCGATGAGCGCAAAGCACACCAGCCGTTCGCCCGCCGGCCCGATGGCCGACACGCTGAACTCCTCCGAGCCTAGCTCGCCGCGCACCGCATCTTCGGTCGCCAACGTGTCGAGACCGGCCAGATGGCCCGCCTTGCGGATGCGCACCTGGTCATCCTGGATGACGAGATACGACAGCGCATCCGCGCGGCCGGTGAGCACAAGCGCGTCGTAGCCGGCGCGACGCAGCGTGTGCGACCAAAAGCTGCCGGAGAGGCTGTCGCCGATCATCCCGGTGAGCGGCGACTTGGCGACGACTGCGTGTTTGCCGCCGGTGGCGACGAGTGTTCCGGCGAAGGGGCCGGGCGCGAAGACGAGCACATTCTCCGGCCCCAGCGGGTCGGCGCCGGCGGGCAGATGGTCGTACAGCAGCCGGACGGCCAGGCCGATGCCGCCCAGATAGGGCTGGATCTGGCGGGCATCCATCGGCTCGACCCAGCTCTTGCCCTGGGTGAGGTCAATGTGCAAGATGCGCTCGAAGTACATTGTTCTAAGCCCCGTTCGCCAGCCGATCCTTGAGCACCTGCTCGGCTTTTTCCAGGCGGTCAACTTTCAGCACCACTTCAGCTCGCTCAGACGGCCGGCCGCTGTGCGCATAGAGATACTCGATGTTGACGCCCGCCTCGGCCAACGGCACCACAATGGTGTTTTCCAGGCCGCCCGGCACATCAGGCACTTCGACGCGCAGCACCTCGGTGGTTGCCGCGGTCAGCCCCGCGCGGCGGATGGCTTCCATCGCGGCGGCGGTGTCCGCGACGATAATGCGGGCGATGCCGAAGTCGGCGGTGTCGGCCAGCGAAAGCGCGCGCAGATTCACCTTGGCCTGGGCCAACACTTGCAACAGGTTGGCGAGCCGGCCCGGCCGGTTTTCGAGAAAGACGGAAATCTGGGTAACTCTCATGGTAGCCTTCCTTTATGAACTATAAACTTCTCGCCGATCCACTACGCGCTTCGCCTTCCCCTCGCTGCGCTGGATCGAGCGTGGCTCGACCAACTTCACACGGGCGGCGATGCCCAACCCGTTGTGCAATTCGTCCCGAATTTTGCGTTCTAGCGCCTCCAGCCCGCGGATTTCGTCGGCGAAGACCGTGTCCGAAACCTCGACCCAGACCTCCAGGTCGTCCAGCGTGTGTTGGCGATCCACGACGATCTGATAGTGGGGCTGCACCCCTTCGACCTGCAGGAGCACCGTCTCGATCTGCGAGGGGAAGACGTTGATCCCGCGCACGATCAGCATATCGTCGGTGCGGCCCGATGGCTTCGCCATGCGGGCGATCGTGCGACCGCACGCGCACGGCTCGATGTTGATCTGAGTGATGTCGCCGGTGCGATAGCGGATGACCGGCAGCGCCTCTTTGGTCAGGGTCGTTAGCACCAGCTCGCCGCGCTGGCCGGCCGGCAGCGGCGTCCCGGTGGCCGGGTCAACGATCTCGGTCAAGAAGTGATCTTCGAAGATGTGCAGCCCGCATTGGTGTTCGCATTCCACCGACACGCCCGGCCCGATGATCTCGCTCAGCCCGTAGATGTCGAGCGCCTTCAAGCCGAGCTTCGCCTCGATCTCCTTGCGCATCCGCTCGGACCACGGCTCCGCGCCGAAAATGCCCACCCGCAGACTGCTTTCGCGCAGATCTACGCCCATCTCCGCGGCCGCCTCCGCCAGGTAGAGCGCATAGGAGGGGGTGCAGCAGAGCACCGTGCTGCCCAAGTCCTGGATCAGCATGATCTGGCGCTTGGTGACGCCACCCGACACCGGGATCACCGTCGCGCCGATCCGCTCCGCGCCGTAGTGAAAGCCCAGGCCGCCGGTGAAGAGGCCGTAGCCGTAGGCGTTGTGCACCACATCGTTCTTGGTGACGCCCCCGGACGTGATCGTGCGCGCCATCACTTCGGTCCAGGTCTCGATGTCGCCGGCGGTGTACGCGACGATCGTCGGCTTGCCGGTGGTGCCGCTGGAGGCGTGCAGGCGGACGATGCGTTCCCTGGGCACGGCCGCCAGCCCCAGCGGGTAGTTGTCGCGGAAGTCCCGCTTGTACGTAAAGGGCAGCCGCGCCAGGTCATCCAGCGAGCGGATGCTCCCCGACGTCAGGCCGTGCTCCATGAAGCGCTGCCGATAGAATGGCACCTTGTCGTAGACATTCGCGGCCTGGGCCTGGAGACGCTCCAACTGCAACGCGTGCAGGTCGCTCCGGCTCATCGTCTCATGCTTGCGATCCCAGATCATGCGATTCCTCCCAAATAAGCGCGTTGAATCCGATCGGAGCGGAGCAGGTCGGCCGCCGGCCCTTCGGCGACAATGCGCCCTGTCTCCATGATATAGCCGCGGTCGGCGACTTTGAGCGCGGCGCGGGCATCTTGCTCGACCAGCAAGATCGTCAGCCCCATCTCGCGCAGCCGGCCCAACAGACCGAACAACTGGGCCACCAGCGTCGGAGCCAACCCCATCGAAAGCTCATCCACCAGCAGCAGCCGCGGGGATGACATCAGCCCGCGGCCGATGGCGAGCATCTGCTGTTCGCCCCCGCTCAGGCTGCCCGCGGCCTGCGTCTGGCGTTCCTGCAAGATGGGGAACAGCGCGAATACTTCGTCCAGGCGGCGGCGCGTGGCATCCTGTTTGAGGAGACGCCCCACGCCCCCGAGCAGCTCGCTCCAGCGGCCCGCATGCAGGGCATAGGAGCCCAGGGCCAGGTTGTCGAGCACCGAGAGCGCGCCGAATACCTGGCGGCCTTCGGGGACGAGGCTGATCCCCAGCCGCGCCAGTCGCTCGGCGCGCATGTGGCGCAGCTCTTGCCCTTGGAAGCTGATCCGGCCCGCGGTGGGCGCCAGAACGCCGGCGATCGTGTAGAGCAGCGTGGATTTGCCCGCGCCGTTCGCGCCGACGAGCGAGACGATCTCCCCTTCGGCCACGGTCAGGCTGACCCCGCGCAACGCCTGGATCGCGCCCCGGTGGACGCTGAGTGTTTCGATCTGCAGCATCAGGCGGCCTCC
>VGOD01000052.1 GCA_016876015.1 Chloroflexota bacterium | reverse complement strand
TAACGATCTTTCGCACCTTTGCCTGCCGTCACCCGAATTTGCATCCGTTTGGAGTCAATGTCACCCACCTTCAGCTGCACTACCTCGCCCACACGTAGCCCCGCGGAATACGCGGTCACCAACAGCGCCTTGTGCTTCAGGTTGACCGTCGTCTTCAGGATGCGACCGATCTCCTCGCGGCTCAGGACAACCGGCAATTGCTGCGGCCGTTTCATGCGCGGGAGATCTGCCACTTTGTCAGGCTGCTTCAACGTCGCCTCGTACAGGAACACCAGCGCCGCTCGCGCCTGTCGGCAGTAGCCCGCCGATGCCTGGCCGCTGTTCGCCATCTGCACCAGGTAGCTGCGCACGTCATCGCGACCCGCCGCTTCCGGCTGGATCTTCTTCTCCTTCAGCCAGTCGAAGTAGTTACGCAAGTGCTGTCGCTCAAAACGCCCGGCAGACAATGGCTAACGGAGGTTGACTGAATTATAAGGCTTATGAAACTGGATGTCAAGAGGTTTCACCCGGCAAACAGAAATTCCAAATATGCCTGCGCTGAGATTCATATTTTGGAATTGCTGAATCACATCAGCCGCGCGGCCGACTCGGCATCCAGCAGCAGATGCGCATGACCCACCTGCCGCAAGATGGACGCCGGGCAATCCTCGGTGATCGGGCCGAGCAGCGACTTCTCGACCGCCTCGGCCTTGCGCGCCTCGGGCACGATGCACAGGATACGTTTGGCCGACAGGAGCACCGGGATCGTCAGCGTGATGGCGTGGGTGGGCACGGCAGCCAGGTTCGGGAAATGCCCCTCGCCCACCTGCTGCCGCCGCGACCGCTCGTCCAGCTTGACGACTTTTACCCAGACGGGGTCATCGAAATCGGCGTAGGGCGGATCGTTGAACGCGATGTGGCCGTTCTCGCCGATGCCCATGGCGCACAGGTCGGCCGGGTGGGCTTTGAGCAGCGCCTCGTACTCGCGGCAGGCGGCCTCGACATCGCGGGCCTGGCCGGGCACGGGGTAGAACTTGCCGGGCTTGACCGCGTCGAGGATGTGCTGGCGCAGAAAGAGCGGGAAGCTGGCCGGGTGCGCCGGGTCAATGCCGACGTATTCGTCCATGTGGAAGACGTTCACCTTCTGCCAGTCAATGCCGGGCAATCCCCGCAGCGCGTGCAGGAAGGTCAACTGCGAGTTGCCGGTCGCCAGGATGACGTTGGCGTGGCCCTGCTTCTGGATCGCGGCCGTGATGATGTTCTGCGCCTCATCCGCCGCGGCCTCGCCCATCGCGCCATTGCTGGCGTAGATGCTCGTGCGGAGAGAGTCGTATTGGGTTGTGCGAAGTGGGATAATCATGGAGTGCTCCGTAGTGCGTATTGCGTCAACCGTCAAACGTCATTTGCTGACTTGCTCATTTGCTGATTTGCTTCCCCCCGATCATCACCCGCCACGCGCTGAAATCGTCCTCGAAGATCGCCAGGTCGGCGCGCTTGCCGGGCGCGATGCTGCCGAGGGTCGCGTCCAGCCCGATGGCGCGGGCCGGGGTCAGGGTCGCCATGCGGATCGCTTCGACCAGCGGCACGCCGACGACATCGCGCAGGACGGGGATCATCTGGTTCAGCAGGGTGGTGCTGCCGGCGAAGGCGGTGTTGTCGAGCATCATGCCCACCCCATCGCCGACGACGTACTCTATCGCGCCCATGCGATAGCGCGTCCCGGCCGGCAACCCGGCGCCATTACATGCATCCGAGATAGCGCACAGCCGATCCGGGCCGATGCACTTATAGGCCAGCTTCATCAGGGTGGCGGGCAGATGGCGGTTGTCGGCGATCATCTCGACATTCAGGCCATCGAAGACCAGGGCCGACTCCAGGACGCCCGGCTTGCGCCACGGCCCCTCGCGCACAACGCTCGACATGGAGCTCCAGATGTGGGTGGCGTGCCGGAGGCCAACGCGCATGGCGGCCGCGACCTGTTCGTCTTTGGCCGAGCTGTGCCCGACGGCCGGCACGATCCCCAGTGCATCCAGCCGGCGGACCAGATCGAGCGCGCCCGGCAGCTCCGGCGCCAGGACAAAGATGCGCAGCACGTCGGCATACTCCAGCAACGCATCCACCGAGCCATCGTCCGGCGTGCGCATGGCCGATGGATCGAGCGCGCCCTTCTGCGCCGGGCTGACGTAGGGGCTTTCCAGGTGCGCGCCGAGGACGCGAGCGCACGGCTGCTCCGTCATTGCGGGGCCCGTCGTTTGGGCCGAAGCAATCCCCGGCGCGGCAGCGGAGATTGCTTTGGGGCACAAACTGCCCCTCGCAATGACAGTCGGAGATGAGATCCAGGAGCGCACGAACTTCAGACATGCCGCCAGATCGGGAATCGGCTCCGGCGCGATGGTGGCGACTAGCGAAGTGACGCCGCGCCGGGCGTTCTCCTGAAGGATGGCCGTCCACGCGGCCGCATCCCGCTCGTTGAAGCTGTGGCCGAGCGCGCCGTGGGTGTGGATGTCAATCAGGCCGGGGGTGATCAGCCGGCCGGCGACGTCCAGCCGTTCGGTATCGCTGCCCAGGTCGGCGGCCGCGGCCAGGCCCAGGATCGTGTCGCCTGCGATCACGACCGCCTGGCCCGCGATAATGCGGTCGGGTAGGGCGATGCGGCCGTTGGTGAGGGCATATCTCATTCACGAATCTTCCAGTATTTGCGTTTCATGTCATCTCCTGGTTCCTCGAAACGCGACCAGCGGAAGCCGGCTGCGATCAGGAAGGCGTGTCGGTCGTCATCGCGGTCGTTGTTGCCGGGGCAAAGGATGATCATGCCGCCCGGCCTGGTCACGCGCGCCAGTTCAGCGTATTCGGCCGCCAACTCGTCGCCGAACACGTGTCCGCCCATCACCACATCGGTAAAGTCGTCGGGGAAAGGAATGTCGGTGATCAGCCCATCCACTGGGAAGACTTTGCGTAGCCCGCGGCCCCGTGCCTGCTCCTTGAGATAGCGGCGCAGGTTCGCCACCGGCTCTACGGCAAACACGGCCGCGGCTCCGTTTTCGGCCACCAGGAGTGCCAACCGCCCAGTTCCCGCGCCTACGTCAATCACGGTCTTGCCGGCGAAATCCACGAGCGAGGTCAGTTCGTTCGAGTCCCAACCCAGGAATGGCTGTGCGTCGTAGACCGCCGGGTCCACAGCATACGTCATCAGATCGTCCAGATCGCCCAGCACGGCGACTTCCGCTCGACGCACTTCGGCCTGATCGGCCCGCCGGGCCGGATGATCGGCCAACAAGCCATCCACCCAGCCCGCGATCTCCGGGCATTTGTGGCGCAGGTACCACGCGACTGCAGGGTTAGCGCGCAATGCGGTGGCAAGATCGGCTCTCGAGGTCCAGTTCCAGCCGGGGAACCAACTGAGCTGGACGCGTTCGAGGAGCAACAGAGCATTGAAGGAAAGGGAGGTGGGGTCTATCCAACGGGTCATGGTTCCATCTCACCGTAGGATCGAATGGAGGAAGAGTTGAATTCTGTGCTCATCGCTGACACCGATGAAGGCGGTCGTCAGGATACGATAGGCTTCTGCCGTGAGAGTGACCGGTTGCGCCAACTCCGACGATGCAGCCGCTTCTCCTTGATCTTCACTGGCGGCGATCTGAGCTGCGGCTCTGATGATCGTCGCGCTCAGTGCTTCGTGATCGAGATCCCCCAGGGTTTGTCTGAGTAGAAGCGCGGTCGTCGTAGTGATCCATATCCGTACCAGGCCGCCATCCAACTCCTCGCCTTGAACACGAAAGTGGTAAAGGCTGGAGTCGTTTGGCGCAGGCACGTCGAAGTACGGTTGGATCTTGGCGCCGGCGCTCGTGGTGATCGAATAACGTTTGCGGCCTGTTTCGCGTTCATATACCCAGAGATTTCGGCTGGCCTTGCGCGCGCCCCCGCCACTCTCTTTCCACTCGGCCCAATAGTCCGCCGGGTTTGGCGCGAGCATCTCTTGCTCGAAGTAGAGGAACTCTTCCAGACTTTCTTGCCAGAGCAGCCAACCGATGCGCATGTCAGGCTCGCAATCTGGCAAATCTTCGATCACTTTCCGGCGTCGTTGTTGGATCAGGTCGGCAAATTGGCGCAAGATTTCGGCGGCAACCTCTGTTGGGTCGGTATCCGGGGAAGGAATGCGAATGGCGCGCGTTGCGGCCGGGTGCATCAGCGTAGTGCCGCAATACTCCCGCAAACTCTTGCGAGACTGAACGCACAGCATCTTCTGCTCGAGACCAAACCCCGCGTGCATCACATCTATGTTCAGGTTGCTCCAACCTCGAGTCGGGATACCTTTGGCAGCATGATACACAGATGACCAATCGCCCTCTTCGAATTTCCGCCCCAACATCGAAGCGACCCGAGAAGCCAACAGCCTGTGGGCCAACGCTCTCTCATCCGACGAGAATGCGGGTAAAGTTCTCGGGCGAATCATTGGTATTGGCTCCGTTCTTCGAGCAATCGACGGTCGGTTGGTTCGGGCTGCTGCAGGCTATTGATGATCTCCCGAAACTCCTGATAGTCAAGGTCTACGTCCACACCGGCCTCCATGCGTTCTCGAATCCAGAGCGAGAAGAGCTTACGGCTATCCAACTCATCATCCCGCTTGACGTGGAGGTAGTGGACAACGAAATCGTCCGGCGCCTGCTTCAAGATGCGGCTGGCGAAGGCGCGCACATTGGCGTGCGAACTGGCTCTGGTTTGCGGTGATCTTTCCGGGGCAGCTTGCGCAGGCATCTTCTGACAGTGGATGATCAGGTCGTATCCCACCGCATTCTCGGAGACGAACTGCTTGAATGTGCCGTGACGCTTGTCAAGCGTCTGGGCCTGCCCGATGCGGAAGCCGCTCGCCGCCAATGCCGTTTGAAGCGCAGCCCATACATCGGCTGATGAATTGTGGAAGACCAACGTCAGCCAGCGCCCAGGTTTGAGTACGCGGTACATTTCGCCAAGCGCACGCGTCATCAAGGCGCGATAGTCGTCAAGCGTTTTACCTTGCACCCGATTGATAATGGCTTCATGCGTCGTATCGGTATAGACATCCAGCCACGCTTCCCACAGAAAATTCATCTCGGAATAGTTGATGTTGTCACCGAAGGGTGGATCAGTAAAGATGAAATCTATGACGTTGTCGGGTATGCCCGCCAAATCGGTCGCGCTCTGGGTTGAGATACAAAACGGCTGGCGCGGTCGCCCATCCCAGGTTGCGAGATAGTTGCGGATCGTCTTGGCCTTGCGCTCGAAGACGCGGAAGACGTTCTGCTCATTGAAGATCATCGGGATGTTGTAGTTGGCGATATTACCACTGCCGCCCCAAAAACGGAACTCAGAGAGCCGGGTCACGCGCTGATAGAGCGAAGTCACGGTGAACATAAGCTTCGCGCTGATCTCTCGATCGGGCCAATGTCGCGTAATGTCCCAGAGCCGGGCGATCGCGGCCAGGTTACGATCGGTGTAAAGCGAGTCAACTGAAGTAAAGCCATGCGCGATGGCCTGGCGCGTGTTGACGCCAGGCGGCAGTTTGGCGCGAGGATACCAGGCCGCAGGCTGGTCCAATCCCGTCGCTCTTCGATCAAAGTCGTCCGGAAGCGCCATCGCCTCTTGCTGTCCTCCGTGACAGCACCAGTAGCCGACCTGAACAGGATAGAGCCGGGTGCGCTGGAGTTTGCGTTTTACCAGGTGCTCGCCGCAATGTGGACAATCGAACTCGGTCTTGATCTTACTCTCGCGTACATCCTCACGTTCATCACGAGCGACATCCCATAACACGAACTCTCGGCGGCAAGATGGACACGTGAGTCCATAGCTCCACACCAGGTACTCCGCCGGAACTGTTTTGCCGCACCGCCGGCAATGCGTCCCATAGAGCGCCAGTTCTTCATCTTGACAGGCCGCCAGGATTTCGTTGATCGCCTGCATATATCCCCGTGCATCAACCGGCGTGACATAGTTCATGGCGATAAAGGTCGCTGCGGGTGAAAGATCGGACAAGATCGGCTTCCGCTCCACTCGCAACGCGGCCACGCCGGTCATGCCTGAGCCGCAGAACGGGTCGAGCACAAGGTCGCCGGGCTGTGTATAGTGCTCGATCAAATGCGCGATGGCCTCGGGCGGCACTTTGGTGTGATACGTGTGCGCGTCGTAAACGTGCGTGTTCTTACCCGCCACCAGGTTCTCGGGAAAGGAATTCGTCGCGGCGGAATTGCCGCTATTTGCATGGCGCTCAACGAACGTCGCCAGGCTGGGATTCGCGTGTGGCGCGTAGGATCCGTTCGCGAATGCATCCAATGTGCGCGGGTCAGGCAACAACGCCAGTGCAAGCGACCGATCCTCCGCTTCAATGAGCGGAAGCTGAGTGAATCGCGTCATTCTATTCCATCGCCAGGCAATCGCTGCACAATCACATTATGCTCTCGCAAATCAGCCAGCACCCGCTCGAAGCACGCGGCATCCGCGCCGACGTATTCCGGCGGACAGATGCCGCGCCGCGTGAACTGCCCATCCAGCACCAGCCGGGCGACCGCGGTGCAGGTGTAGCCGGTCGTGCGCGCCATCGAGGAGACGCCGGTCTGCGGGTCGGTGCGGTCGAAGAGGCGATAGTCGTAGCGCCGGTCGCGGCCATTCGCCTGACCCCACACCGTGGCCTGGAGCGCCGTGAACTCCGCTTCGCCTTCGCCCAGCCGCCACTGGGGGAAGAGCAGCGCCGCGGTCAGGTCAATCGGTCGCACGGTCGTCCCCCGGACGGTGATCGGCTCGGCGCTCAGGAAGCCGCTCTCCCGCAGGACACGCACAAGCTCGATATGGCCGGGATAGCGCAGCGTCTTCTCGACCATATTCGGTACCGGGGTCGTCTTGAGCAGGGTGCGCAGCCCGTCGGTGTTGAACGCCTCCAGCGTGCCGACCGGCTCGACTTCGATCAGCTCCGGCTCGGAAAGCGCGGGGCGGGTCACGATGACGCCGTTCTCCACCAACCGGGCGGGGCGGGTGTATTCTTCCAGCACGTCAATGGGCGAGAAGGGCGCTTTGTATTGCCACGGCCAACTGCGCCGGGCGGGCAACCCACCGACCAGACAGCGGAAACGCGCCACTTTCATCCGGCCGGCGTGATAGCCCAGGATCATGTTGCTGAGGCCGGGCGCGACGCCGCAGTCCATCACCGCGGTCACGCCGCGTTCCCGTGCCAGGGCATCCAGTTCGAAGGGGTCTTCGTCGAAGAAGGAGATGTCCACGGCGTTCTTGCCCGCCGCGATGACCGTCCGCAGCGTGGTGAATCCCATGAAGCCCGGCACCGCGCCGATGACGAGATCGGCCGGCGCAATGGCGCGGCGGATCGCGTCAGCGTCGGACAGGTCGGCGGTCTGCGTGTCGAGCGGGTAACGGCCAGCCAGGGTCGCCAGGCGGTCGCCATCCAGGTCCACCGACGTGACCGAGTGCTCCCGGCACAGGTCGGCGGCGATGGCGCTCCCCACCATGCCCGCGCCCAGGACGGCGATCTTCACCGCGCTCATCGGGCCATCCATCCGCCGTCCACACAGACGATCGTGCCGTGCATGTAATCGGACGCCCGCGATGCCAGGAAGACGACCGTGCCCTTCAGATCGGCCGGCTCGCCCCAGCGGCCCGCCGGGATGCGCGCCAGGATCGTCTCGGCGCGGGCCGCGTCGGCGCGGATGGGCGCGGTGTTGTCGGTCGCCATGTAGCCGGGCGCGATGGCGTTGACGTTGATGCCGTGCTTCGCCCACTCGTTCGCCAGCCCGCGGGTGATGCCCGCGACCGCGCTCTTGGCCGCGGTGTAGGAGGGCACCAGGATGCCGCCCTGGAACGACAGCATCGAGGCGACGTTGATGATCTTGCCGCCGCCCTGGGGAACCATCACCCGGCCGGCCGCCTGCGCCAGAAAGAAAACGGTCTTGAGGTTGATCTGCAGCACGTCATCCCAGTCGGCCTCGCTGTATTCCAGCGCAGGCGCGCGGCGGATGATGCCCGCGTTGTTCACCAGGATGTCGAGCCGGCCGAATTCTGCGATGCTTTGGGCGACAATGGCGTTCAGGTCGGCCACCGACGCCGCGCGCAGGTCGCAGCAGACCTGGCTGAAACGACGACCGAGCTTCGTCACCGCAGCGCCGGTTTCATCGCTCGAGCAGCGATCCAACCCGACGATGTCTGCGCCGGCCTCGGCCAGCCCCAACGCCATCGCCTGCCCCAACCCCCGCGCCGCGCCCGTCACCAGGGCTACGCGGCCGTCGAGGCGAAAGAAATCCAGAATCATTTGCTTTCTCCCATCAACGACTCACCACGAAGGCACAAGGGCACTAAGAGCACAAAAAAGTCAGACTTCAGCTTTCGTGTCCTTTGTGTCTTGGTGTCTTTGTGGTGAATGACTCAGTGACCGAGCGCCTTCAGCATCGGCACGGTGCGCCCCACCCAACTGAGGGCCGGGTCATCGGCCGCGGCCTGCACGCGCTGCTCGCCGGCCATGAACCAGAGGAAGTAGCAGGTGTAGCCGGGCGCGGCGTTGTTGGTGTGATAGCCGTTCGGCGCCATCAGCACGGTGTTCTCCTTGATGATGTAGCCGTGATCCACTTCGCGGTTGTAGTAGCGCACCATGCCAAAGCCGTCCGGTGGGTTGACCTTGAAGAAGTACATCTCCTCCTGGAACGCCTCGCGCGGCAGGTCATCTATTTCATGCTTGTGGGGCGGATAGGTGGCCCAGTTGCCGGAGGGGACGTAGGTCTCGCCCACGACCAGGCGGCGCGCCGGCAGATCGGGCTGGCCCGCCACCGTGAGGATCTGCTGGAAATTGCGGCTGAAGTTCGCCGCGCCCCACACGCCCGATGTGCATTTCTCCGGCCCGATGACGTACGGCGCGATCTTGAGATCGCTCGGTGCGCTGCACAGCGCGATTTCGAGCCGACCCAGCGCTGTCATGCTGTATTCTGCGCCGCACGGTATGTATACGCAGTACGGCTTGCCGGAAAAGACATTGGGCCGGCCGCCGATGTTCTTGAACTCCTGGCCGCCGACGTTGAAGTCGCCCTTGCCGCCCAGGATCACGGCCAACACCTCGCGATCGCCGGTCGCGGCCTGGTAGCTCGCGCCCGCGTTCAGGACGAGCAGGTTGAAGTCCAACAGCTTGCACGGGTTGGTCGGCAGCCGGTTCAGCCCGGCCGCGGATGGGATGGTGGTGAAGTAGGTTGTCACGGGATGGATCTCCTCGTTGGGATGTCTTGCGTATTTGATCGCCTGGGTCAAAGCTGACGACTTGGGTACGCACTACGCAATACGTAGTACGAACTGCAAATCAAACCCGATTGACGGTCAGCACGCCGCTCCCCGCAATCGGCACGCACGACAGCACGGCCGGTTCCAGGCCCGCCGGCTCATAATACCGCCGAATCAATTGTTTTTCAAGCTCGCCCACGCAGTCATCGCGCACGAGGGCCATGGCGCCGCCGCCCAGCCCCGCGCCCGCCAGTTGCGCGCCGATCACCCCCTCGGTGCGCAGCGCGACATCCACGATCAGATCCAGCTCTGGCGTGCTGCACGCGTACGCGCCCGGCTGCTGGTGGAGCTGCGCGGCCAGCACGCGCTCCGGCTCGCCGCTCTCCAGGTCGGCCATCAGATCGAGCAGATAGGCGTTGCTCGACGGGCCGACGGCCGGATACGACCGCCAGTCGGCGTCGTGCGCCGCCACCCGGTCGCCGTCGTGCGAGATGCGCATGAACCGGCCGAACCCGGCCAGGTCGCCCGCGGCCAGGAGTTGCGGGGCCAGCCGGCTGCGCTCGCACTCGGCCAGGCCGAAGAGCACCACCCCGCGCACGGGATAGCGCGCGTCGGGATTGGGCCGGCTGCCGATCAACGGCTGCAAGATGTCGGGAGGCAGGCTCTCGGCCAGCTCAGCGGCCGTGGCGCGCTCCGGCAGCTTGAGCAGCATCCGGTAGAGATCAACCAGGCGGATGGGCAGGTTGCGGATGTTGACATCGCGCAGGTGCGTGATCAGCGGCGCGTACTGCGGGTAGAGGCGTTTGATGAGCTGCACGCCGATGCGGTAGCACGCGATCCGCTGGTTGAAGATCTGCCGGCCGCCGGCCGCTTTCTGCGCCTTGATGTGTGAGTTGCAGAAGACCATCCGATGACCCGCGGGGAAGGGCACGGCCTGGCCCACGCCGAACGGGAAGAAGCCCACGTTGATCACCGCGTCGCGGCGGCCGAACTTCATCGCCGCGTGATCGGCCGCGCCGCCCCGCGTGCCGACGAACCACTCACCTTCGCCGCACAGATCCACGAGTTGCCGCGGCCGCACGTCCAGCCCATTGAGCGCCGTCACCGCCTCGGCGGTCGCCACCACCAGCGCGGACGAAGAGCTTAGCCCGGCCGCCACCGGCACCGTGCCATGCACCACCACGTCGAGGCCGCGGAGTTTGACCTGCGGATAGTGCTTCTGCAGGCGGAGGACGGCCGCCCGGATGTACTGCGCCCAATCGCCGCCCGCCTGCGCCACCATCTGGCGCACCGGCTCGCTGTTGACCAGCGACAGCCAGTCGTCCCAGGTGAGCTGGGCCAGCAGCGCGCCGATGGAAAAGCTGCGGGGCGGGAACTGATCGGGGCGGACGTTGGACAGATTCATCGTGTCATCGTCGCGCAACGCCGCGGCCAGCAGCACCTCGCGATCAATCGCGATCAGGTTGCAGTTGCCGCCCTGGTGGTCAATGTGCCGGCCCATGATGTTCATCCGGCCGGGCGCACGGGCCAGCAGCACGCGGTGCTCCGGGCCGAGCGTCTCGGCGCAGGCGCGCAGCAGCTCGACGTAGGCCACTACGCGCTCCTGGAGCAGGGCCGGGTGGTCGCCGTAGAGGTAGGTCAGTTGCGCGTGAAGATCACCGTCCGGTGTGGTGGGGTCAGCAAACAACGCCTGCCACTCCTGCACCGTCCGGCACGCGCCGTCCAACGGAGACCCCGCCTCAACGGTCGCGGCTGCTTTGGCCCGCAGCGTGTTCTCGATCTCCAGCAGTTCAGCCGGGTTGTTGAAGCCCATCACCTGGGTCGGGTCGGTCACTTTCACCGCGACGACGCGATAGCGCGGCCGGCCGTTTTCGTGCGCCTGTGCCAGGATATTGACGATGTCGGAGAGGTACTCCTCGCCCTGGGCGTTGTCCGTGCCCAGGCTCGCCAGCGCGTGGAAGAGCGCTGGCGCTTTGACCAGATAAACCGACTGGTTGACCTCCTGCGAACGATCAACGGCTTCTGGGGGCAGGGTCAGGTGGGGGTTGCGGGCGGTTGCCAGGTGAAAAACGATGCGTTCGGGTGGAACCAGCGCCAGGATGCCCTCCGGCGTGAGCGGCTGGCCAGCCGCGGCGCGCCGCCACACCTCGCCGAAGGCCAGCCCGGCCTTGCGTGGGTCGGGGAAGGCCGCGGCCATGATCGCCCTGGCGGCCGCGGCAAGGTCGAGCGCGGCGCCGGCCGTCGGCCGAAGGCCTGGACTCGAGCCTTCAGGCGGTTGGGTTGTCAGCAGCAGGTGACCGGCTAAAGCCTCGAGACCAGTGACGCCATCTTCGGTAGGCCCAGGGCGGGCCATCGCATCCAGCGCCAACTGCCGGATTTCACCCAGCGCCTGCCGCGCCAGCACGTCCTTGTGCTCGATGATCCCCAGCACCGCGCCGCGCTCATCCCGGACGACGTGGCCCAGCTCCGACCCGCTGCGTGCGCCCACCAGGAAGGCCATGTCGCTGTCAGTGGCCCGGAACTCGGCGATCAGCCGCTCGACGATCTGCGCATCGAGCAGCCGGTCGCCGGCGACGACCAGGGCCGCGCCCGTGTAGCGCAAATCCGCCAGGATGCGGGCGCCCTGCTTCGTCGCGTGCCCGGTGCCGCGCTGCTCGGCCTGATATGCGAAGATGCCCCCCTCGTGATAGCGGCCGACCGTCTCAATCACCTGCCCGGCCAGCGCGCCGACCACAACGACGTGTTGCGCGATGCCGCAGCTCTTATAGGTATCTATGGCGCGCACGATCGCCGGCCGGCCGGCGATGTCGAAGCAGACCTTGTGGCGGTCGGTCGACTGCATCCGCGTGCCCTTGCCGCCGGCCAGGATGATGCTGATGATAGCGTCCAACTCGGGGTGCCTTTCTGCGAACGCAATGTGCGACTCAACGACCACAGTATACTCGCGACTGTAGTGGATGAAAAAACGCATGGATCGCAAACAGGCTAACTGCCTTCACGTGTTTGACAGTAACTACCATTCTATGATATATTTTTCTACATGAGCCAGAAGTTCAAAACCATCTATTTCGCCGATTATCCCGCCGAATCATCGCGCCAGAAGAACCTCACGCTGGCATTTGGCGTAAAGGATGACGATATCTACAATCTCGTGCAGGGATTGTCCAGTCACGAGTTGCGTGAAATGATCGGACATCCTACCTTCGCCTCACTTCAGCAGGCCGCTGAGCAGGAAGCGCTCGCTGTCAACACTTACTGCTTACGGCTCTTGCGCCAGAAGCACCGCGCGATTCGGGAGTCGGCCGTTCAATATCATCTGCCCGGTCTACCCAACGACGGGATCATATTCGAGCCGATCCAGACGACGTTCAAAGGCGGACAGGCCGAACCGCTGCATCGCTGGTATCCGTTTCTGGAAGGATACTCCCCGCGTTTTGTCGAAGAAATCCTCCGTCAACTTGCGCCGGACGCAGTCAGAATTCTCGACCCTTTTTCGGGCGCCGGCACGACGCCGTTGACAATAGCGCGTTTGGGCCGCGAGGGATTCTACTGCGAACTCAACCCACTGCTGCAATATCTGACCGACGCCAAATTGACCGCTTTGACTTCGCCAGAATCGGCGCGGCGCCAAATAGCCAACTCACTCCGACAGCAGGCTACTGAGTTCGAGCGCCAACTCGCCGAGGTCGAACGCGATACCGGGTTGGAACAGGCCTACGATCAGGTCTTCGGTGATAGCGTGTTCTTTGATGATCGGACATACGATCAGGTCCTTCGGGCGCGCTCCTTGATTGATCGTTTGGCTTGCACCGAGCCGCAGATCGCGAAGTTCCTGACCGTGGCCGTGCTCGCCAGCCTCCTGCCCGCCTCGCGGCTCATCCGGCGGGGGGATGTGCGCTACAAGACCGAAGAAGAAAACAAAAAACATCATGCTGAATTTGTGCCGACCATACAAGATCAGTTGGCTTTGATGGCAGGCGACCTGGAGCAATTGACGCCCATCGGGAACCGTCCGGCATTAGTTTGCGAGAATGCGCGAAACCTGGACCAAGTGCCGCCGCTCGAGCTCGATGCCGTAATCACCAGTCCGCCCTATCTCAACGGCACGAACTACTTCCGCAACACTAAGATCGAGTTGTGGTTCTTGCGCTGCCTGCACTCCACTGAGGACCTGGCGGGTTTCCGAAACAAAGCAATTACGGCCGGGATCAACGATGTAACGGTCGGCAAACTCAACGGCGGACGGGATACCGCCACCCGCGAGATCGTAACTCGCTTGGAAGCCACCGCCTACGACCCCCGCATCCCACGCATGGTCGCCAGTTACTTTGCCGACATGAAGGCAGTCTTCGGCGGGATCAAGAAACACCTGAGGCACGGAGCGGTCGTTGCTGTTGACATCGGCGATTCCCAATATAGTAATGTTCATGTGCCGACCGATAAGTTGCTGACCGCCGTCTTGGAGGCGCAAGGGTATACCCTGGAGCGTGAGATCACTTTGCGGAAGCGCATGTCGCGCAACGGTCTTCCGCTTCGACAGGTACTGCTCGTCTTTCGCCTGGCGTTGCCTGTCCAGCCAGCGGTGCATGAAAAACAACCCAGTCTTTTCCCGAGCTGGCATACGAGTTGGGCCAGCTTCAAAGAAGAATTGCCGCACCAACAAGGCGATTTCGCCAGGCGTAACTGGGGCCATCCGTTGCATTCATTATGCTCATACCAGGGCAAAATGAAACCTTCGTTGGCGGCCCATCTGGTCAAGACGTTCGCGCCGACTGGCGGCACGTTGCTCGATCCGTTTGCTGGCGTAGGCACCATTCCCTTCGAGACCGCCTTACAAGGAGCAAAGTCGTGGGCGTTCGATATCAGCCCGGCCGCCTTGCATATCGCCGTCGCCAAGTTGAGCCAACCGGACGCCGCAGCGTGTAAACAACTGCTGAATTCCCTGGCTGAGTTTTTACAGGGTGAACGAGTCGCCGATGAAGAATTGACAGCCGCGCGAACGATCCATTTCAACGGCCCATTGCCCGACTATTTTGAGCAAGGCACATTTCGCGAGATCCTCCTGGCCCGGCGTTATTTCTGCATGCACCCGCCCGCTACGCCGTCGGAATCGCTGGTGTTTGCGGCGCTGTTGCACATTCTCCACGGCAATCGGCCCTATGCGCTGAGCCGCCGGTCGCATCCGATCACGCCGTTCGCGCCGACCGGCGAGTTCGAGTATCGGCCGTTGATGCCGCGCCTCTGTGACAAAGTCGAACGCAGTCTGGCAGTCACGTACCCGAAAGAGTTTGTGGCCGGCCAGGCCGTCTTCCAGGACGCCACTTCCTGGTGGCCCCAGCAGGTGGACCAATTGGATGCCATCATCACGTCGCCGCCGTTCTTCGATAGTACACGGTTTTACCTGGCAAACTGGATGCGCCTCTGGTTTTGCGGCTGGGAGGCGGCCGACTTTCGCATCCGGCCGCTCGCGTTTGTAGATGAGCGGCAAAAGACGACTTTCGAGATCTACGAACCGATCTTTCGGCAAGGACGTGAGCGATTGAAGCGCAGCGGCGTCATGGTGCTTCACCTGGGGAAAAGCCGCAAATGCGACATGGCCCAGGCGCTCGCCCGCGTCGCGAGTCGTTGGTTCTGCGTGGCCGATATCTTCTCGGAAAACGTCGAGCACTGCGAATCGCACGGCATTCGCGACAAGGGCACAGTGGAAGAACACCAATACCTGGTGCTCTATTGACCTTACTCTTTCAGGAAGTTCGGCACGGTGCTGGCCCCTGCAAAGATGTCTGTGCCGTTCATCTCCTGGATCAATTGACGTATCTTCTTGATATCATCGGGATAGGCGATCCATTGTTCGATGAACCGGTCAACGTTTGCCAGGATCGCCTCCAGCGCCTTTGGATTCAGCGTTGGCGGACCATTCAGTACATCATATTCGATGCTCGTCAAGCGGGCCAGCGCCTTGAGTTGCTCAGGTTTATAAAACTCGGCAGGCCACTTGTCGTGTTTAGCGTTGTTGCACTCACCGCACAATAAGGTTGCATTGGCCGTGTTGAGCGGCCATAGATATTTCGCTGGCAGCGTATGGTCGAGATCGTACCCCTTGGCGCCACGAGCTTTGTAGATCAACGGCTTGCCGCACGAGAAGCATTTGCCGCCGAAACGCTCGAATACGGCATGGCTGTCTATCTTTCCCTCTTCGCCTGAAATCAGGCTGTACAGCCGCCGGCGTTGCGCCGCCTCGCGGTGCTGATCGCTTGTGCGCTTAGGGTTGAGATCAGGATTGATCCGGGTATTCTTGCAGAAGCGACACTCCAACTGATGTCCCGACCGGAAAGATCGCCCCCTGGGTTTGTGCTTGTGGAAGTTGTCCAGCGGTTGCAACCACTCACAAACCCGGCAATACTTCCAGCGCGCCGCTCGTTCTATGATTTCTGCTGCATTCTGAAAACCGCATTTGGAACATCCAACGGCGATCTGCGCGCCAGCCGCGCGCTGCTCCTCGATCCAATCCTCGGAGACCTTCATCAACTGGTCACAGCCGGGCGAATAACACTCGAATACTCGCCACACTGCATTGGCGTCAACCGCGCCTGTTCCACGTATACCGGTGATGTTCCGGGTTTCACGTCTTGGCATCAGTGTTTCCTCCCACGAAACAATGTGCAGATTATACCACGGCTCTTCCGTGCCGTTGATTCGTTGTTGACATGTCTCTTCCGCAATTGTCAGCTTCGCCGTTTGGTTGTATGATCGGACGCGGCGAAAGGAAACCGATGAACCTCGTCACACTCGAACACGTCTCCAAACAGTTCAGCGAGCGCCTCCTGCTGGACGACGTCAGCCTGACCATCAACCGCGGCGACCGCATCGGGCTGATCGGCATCAACGGCAGCGGCAAGACCACCCTGCTGCGGATCATCGCGGGGCTGGAATCGGCCGACGCCGGGCAGATCGTCCGGTGGGGCGGGGTGCGTGTCCACTATCTGCCGCAGGAGCCGCAGCTCGACGAAACGCTGACCGTGCTGGATGTGCTCTTCCACAGCGACTCGCCCACCATGCAACTCGTGCGCGAATACGAGCGCGCCGTCGTCCGGCTCCAGCACGCGCCGACCGACCCCGATGCGCAGGCCCACTTCGCCCACCTGGAATCGGAGATGAACCGGCTCGACGGCTGGGCGGCCGAGACCAACGCCAAGGCGATCCTGGCGCGGCTGGGGATCAGCGACTTCGACGCGCCGGTGAGCATCCTCAGCGGCGGGATGCGCAAACGGCTGGCGCTGGCGCGGGTGCTGCTGGAGATGGAGGACGATGAGACCGAGTCGGCGGCCAGCCTGTTGATTTTGGACGAGCCAACGAACCATGTGGACGCCGACACGATTGACTGGCTCGAAGGCTATCTGCTGAACGTCCCGGCCGCGCTCTTCATGGTCACGCATGACCGCTATTTCCTGAACCGGGTCGTCAACCGCATCATCGAGCTGGATCGCCGCCAACTGGTCAGCTACCCCGGCAACTACACCCGCTATCTGGAGCAATCGGCCGAGCGCCACGAACGGCTGGTCAAGGCTGAGGAGGATCGCCGCCGCACCCTCCGCCGCGAGCTGGAATGGCTGCGCCGCGGGGTGATGGCCCGCGGCACGAAGCAGAAGGCGCGCATCCAACGCGTGGCCGAGCTGCAACAAATCCGCTACGACAGCCTGCAAGATCGCGTCGCGATGCGCCTGGCGGGCCGGCGGCTGGGCAAGAAGGTGGTGGAGGTGCGCGGGCTGCGCAAAGCCTACGGCGACCTGCGTGTGCTCGATGGGCTGGATTTCGAGCTGGCCCCCGGCGACCGGATCGGCATCATCGGGCCGAACGGCGCGGGCAAAAGCACCTTCCTGGACTTGCTGGCCGGCGTGCAAGAGCCGAACGCCGGCGCGATCACCTGGGGCGAAACGGTGCAGCTTGGCTACTACGATCAGCGCAACATCGAGCTGAACGACGCCGAGCGCGTGCTCGACTTCATCCAGGGCGAGGCCGAGCTGATCCGCATCCAGGAGCGCAACCGGCCGCGCTGGCTCCAGGATGACGCCGACCTCCACCTGATGGACGCGGCGCAGGTGTTGGAGTGGTTCCTCTTCCCGCGGCCGCAGCAGCAGGCCCGCATCGGCGCGCTCAGCGGCGGCGAGCGGCGGCGGCTCTACCTGCTGCGCACGCTGATCCACCGGCCCAACGTGCTGCTGCTCGACGAGCCGACCAACGATTTCGACATCCAGACCCTCACGGTGTTGGAGGAGTTCCTGGATCACTTCCGGGGCTGCGTGATCGTCGCCAGCCACGACCGCTACTTTCTGGATCGCACGGTGGATCTCCTCTACAGCTTCGAGCCGGGCGCCATTGTGCGCGGCCCCTACCCCGGCCCCTACGAAACGTATCGCCAGTTGCGCGAAGCGGAGGGGCCGGCGCGGTCGGAGACCCGGGATGGGAAGGGGATGGCTCGGTCTGAGACCGGCCACAGCGGGGCGACGCCTCGCGTCGCCCCGCGCCAGCCCGCCCTCCGGCGGCTAAGCTGGACAGAGCAGCGCGAACTGGCGGAACTGGAAGCGCGCATCGAGGAGCTGGAAACGCAGAAGTCCAGCCTGCAAAGCGAGGTCAACGCCAGCGGCGATGATTACCTGCGCCTTGCGGAGCTGGCCGAGCAGTTGCAGGCGGCCGAAGGCGCGCTCGATGCGGCTACCGAGCGGTGGTTTGAGCTGGCTGAACTGGCGTGGCAATCCTGAGATCCGCCGGCCGCCGAACTGGCGCACGTCGTAGCCCACCTAGCACGTCGCGCCCGGCCCGATGTTGATGTGGGAACTGCTCATCAGAATCGTGGTTTCGTATGGCATCTTTCACTTCTCGAACGGCCAGATCATATGCAAATTGACCTTCCCCCCCAAATCCGACGCATACAAGATCCGATCCCCGTTCCAGCTCCAGGTCGGGTGGCAGTGCGCGGTTTGCGTGTGCCATGAGGTCTTGTGGTTGCACAGCACCTTCAGCGTGGCCGGCTCCTGTGAGATGTCAATCAGCACCAGGTCATCCACGTCGTCGCCAACCAACAGGCTGTTGTCGGGGTTGGCGTGGTAGTGATTGCAGTAGAACGGCATCTCAATCCGCTTGACGATGTTGCCGAAGCGGTCGGCCAACCCGACGAAGGGGATCATGGCGTTCTGGTTGACCGGCACATCGGTCGCGACGGCCTGGGTGCGCGACGATGTGATTGTGCCGTCGTGTCCGGGGCCGCGGTCGTCGAAGAAGAGATGGCCATCCTGCGTCCAGAACTCGTGGCCGATCGAATCCTGCTCATCCTGGCGGAAGCACGGCTTGACCTCGCGGGCGGCGAAGTCGAGCAGCCAGATGCGCTGCGTCACCAGGTTCCACGGCCCCTCGTGACAATAGGAGCCGATGGTGCTGTCGTCGGGGCAGAACTGGAAGTGGCCGACCCAGTGCGTATCCTTGAACGCATCGAACCAACCGGAGCCGTCCAGGTAGGCGACCGTGATCCGGCCATCTTTGATGAGATAGAACGACTCCTTGAAGCCGGTGTAGTTCGGGCCGCGCGGCACGTTGACTCGCTCGTTGCGGCAGAAGGCGATGTAGCGCCGGTTGGCCGCGATGGACGGCGCGCCCAGGCTGTAATTGCCCGCTTCCTCGTAAACAACGCTGGCTTGCCCGGTCGCCATGTCCAGCTTCTTGATCTGATTGGCGGTCTTATAGATGACGAGCGCGCTGTCGGGCGTCTTGGTCACGCTGCCCACCGAGTCCGGCTCATCGGTGAGCTGGGTGATGACGCCCGTGCCCAGATCCAGGCGAAACAGGTTGTAGTGCGGGTCATCGTGCGGCAGCCGATCCTGCCCCGACGCGCGGTCGGACAGGAAGATGATCTCGTTCTTGCGGCTGTCGAACGAGTTCTCGGTGAAGTACAGATGATAGTTGTTGCCCGTGGACGTCAGCTTGAGGACGCGGCGCCCCGTCTTCTCGTCTCTGAATTCGTGTTGTTCAGAGCGCCAGGTGTCTCCGATCATTGTGTTTTCTCCGTAAGAGGATAAGCGGGATCGCACAACAGGTTTTCGCCGTCTACATAAGCCATGAAGAGCGGAGTTTCCATCAGGTGGGAATAGGTGACCTCGAAGCCGAACCAAAGCAGGCCCATCACCCAGTCGCCCCGCTCGCGCCAGCGTTTGTAATCGCGCTCCAACATGCTCCACGGGATACGGTCGCGGCTCGGCTGCATTCGCTCCTTTGCCTGCGCCCATGATGCGCGATCTTTCACCGCATAGTCCAGGTAGCCGAGCGCTCCGCTGCTGTCGTAGTAGTCCTTGCGGGTGGCGCCCCAGGGCGTGGTATAGATGCGGTATTCGCCGGTGGCTTCGATCAGCTTGATGGGGTAGCGCGGGCTGTTGTCGGGGAGGATGTGCCGGACACAATCCACGTCCAGGTACTCGGCCCAATCCGCGCCGGCCGGCAAACCCTCGCGGCGCCAGCGGGCGATCGTGGAGTCCCAGGGCAAATCCACGATAGGCACCCGGTCGGCGTCTTGGTGCTCGAACATGCGTCGGATGCGTTCTCGGGTGGTGAGCGACTGGTTCATGGGGCCAATCTCATTTCCATGGATAGTTTGCTGCAACGTCCGCAACCACACGGAGATTCTCGACAGGTGTGCCATACGGCGTTGCATCCCCTGTGGAAAACACGAAGCGACGGAGTGTCGGCATCTCGTCAAGTATGCGGGTGACATACGCCCGCGTTTCGGATGCATCCATCCGGGCCAGCGCAGCCGGTTCCACGCCCCCGATGAGGATCTTGTCGCCGCCCCAGGCGATGCGCGCCTGGCTGGCCCAGATGTCGCCAGTGGTCGGTGGGCAGAGCGAGTCGAAGCCATCCTGCCGTCCTTGTCGCAGCTCAGGAGTGAAGGCCGACAGCTTGCCGCACATGTGCGTGATGAACAGCTTGCCCGCGGCGTGACAGATGTCAGCGTACTCGTTGATGAAGCCTTCGCTGTACTGCCGATAGAAGGCGGGACTCATGACGGTGGATGAAGTGTTTTCGTAGTCAATCACGACATCGGTCGGACTTTCGCAGACCAACCGGTATTGCTCCAGATGCTTCTGGTGCATCACTGCGAAACACTCGGCCATCTCCGCCGGATGATCGAGCAAAAGGAACGTCGTGGCCTGCACACCACACAGAAACATGTAGAAGTGCTGGATCGGTGATTGCGGGCCATCGCTGGTCGGGATGCCGTCGTCGCCGATGACGCGCACCCGCTCGCGGAAGCCGGCGAAATCCTCCTCGTAATGGGTGTGCTCCATCACGTACTGCAGAACCTTGAGATCCTCGACCGACGAGATCGGGTATTTGCTGATGTATCGGGTATGTCCCTCCTTGCTGTAACGGCGCTCGGTTTTGAGGGACCCCACCGGCGTCTCGACGCTTTCAAGCTTCTCGCTGCCGCGGGTCAGGCTGCGGCGAACGATGCAGCTATCTTCCACCACCCGGATGGTGGGCGAATGTCGTTCCAGCACATCGCCGCCCACGAGACGGATGGCGTAGGGGATATCGAGTGCGTCAACCTCTTCGGTCCACAGCCCTTCGCGATCTTCCAGTGCGCCGCGCACGGCATCGGCGCCGCCGTAGCCCTGGGTCGCCAGCCACGCGGTGTAGTAGGGGTCAATCAACGGCGCCCACGAGACGTGATCCGTTTCCTCGCCGCGCAACGAAGCCATGATCCGTTCTCTGCCCGTCAGGGCATGATGCGTCATGGCAGATGTGCCTGGCATGGTGCTTTCCTCTCAGAGTGACAGGCAGGAGTTTCTAGAACACCGGTCAAGTAATCCGCTACGGGCGACCGAGGCTTCGTCGTGAGCTCAGCCGAACGGTCGCTGCAACGCCTGCGAAGTCGCCCGTCGGCGACTGAATTCCAGCCGACGCAGAGCCTGTCCTGAGCTTGCCGAAGGATCGGCTTTGCACTGGTTGCAGCGGTTTCTAACCGCCGAACATGGTTGCGGGCCTCGCAATGACAACGAAGTTGCTTATACCTGGCCCATTTGCTGGCGATACAGGTGGCACTTGGTCAGCGCGCCGTTGACGGAGATATCCTCAGGCGCTTCGCGTCGGCATATCTCCATCACCTGCAGGCACCGGCCGGCAAACTTGCAGCCCACCCGCACGTACTCCTCTATGTCACTCTCCGCCAACTGGATTTTGGTCGTCCAGCGTTTCTTGGGGTTAGTGGCAGGGATGCACTCGCGCAAGAGCCGGACGTAGGGATGCTTCGGCGACATCAGGACATTTTCCACATCGCCCATCGCCACGATATTGCCTCTAAACATGACGGCGATCCGGTCGCACACGTAGTAGGCGGTGGCCAGGTCGTGGGTGATGTACACGACGCCCAATCCCAGCGTATCCACAAGCTCCCGAAACAGGTTCATGATGGACATTCGCAGCGAGGCGTCAACCATGGATACCGGCTCATCCGCGATCAACAACGAGGGGTCACTCAGCAGTGAGCGGGCGATGGAGACCCGCTGCAGTTGGCCGCCGGAGAACTCGGCCGGATAGCGGCCGGCAATCGTCTCGTAGTTCAGTCCCACCAGTTGCAGTGCTCGATCAATCCGGGCCACGGCTTCTGCCCGGGTATCGGCGAGTTGATAGTTGTGTACGGTCCCGAAGAAATAGTTCTCCACTTGCCGCAACGGGTTGAAGGTCTCGAACGGATTCTGGAAGACCGCCTGCGCCCCCGCCGTGCGCCAGACCTGCTTCCCGGCGATCGGCTGCCCGTCCTTCCCCCGATGGGTGATCGTTCCCGCGGTCGGCTCCTCAAAACCCAGGATCATGCGCGCCAGCGTGCTCTTGCCGCATCCGCTCTCTCCGGCTAAGCCAAAGATCTCCCCGGCGCGCACGTGGCAGGAGACATGATCCACGGCCGTGATCCTGAGCCGGGAGAACATGTTGCCCATGTGGAAGACCTTGCTCACATCCTGAAGCTCAAGAATGGTGTTTATGGTCGGCCTCCTGCATCAGCCAGCACGCCACCCGGTGCTGATCCCCTACACTCTGGCACGTGGGCGTCTCTTTGCGGCAGATCGGCATCCCGTACTTGCAGCGCGGATGAAACGCGCACCCGCTCGGCAGATTCACCAACGAGGGGGGCGACCCCGGCGCGCTTTCCCGCATCGTCTTATCCCCAAACTGCGGCAAGGAGTTAATCAGATACTGGGTATAGGGATGCCGTGGTTGCTCGAAAATCTCCTCGACCTTCGCTTCCTCGATGATCTTCCCGGCATACATGATCCCAACCCGGTCTGCGATGTTTGCAAGCACACCCATGTCGTGCGTCACAATGACCAGGGCGTTCTGCTGTCGCTCCTGAACCTCTTTCAGGAGCTGCAGCACCCCGCGCTGCACCACCACATCCAGCGCGGTCACCGGCTCGTCCGTGATCACCGCCCGCGGGGAGAGGAAGGACGCCAATGCGATCACCACCCGCTGGCGCATCCCGCCCGAAAGCTGGTGCGGATAGACCTCCAGCACGTTCGGCGGCAGCCCCAGCTCCATCAGGTGTCGCCGCGCGCGCTCCAGCACATCCCGTTTCGCTTGCTGGGGGACATGGCTCGCCAGGAAGTCGCTGAAGGTCCCTTTCAGCTTGACGACCGGGTTGAGATTACTCATCGAGCTCTGGGGGACATAGGAGATGAACGACCAGCGTAGGTCCCGTCTCTCCGCCGGTGTCAAGGAACAAAGGTCGAGTTCTTGCTCGCCAACCCGGTACCAAACCTTCCCGCCTATCAGCCTCAAGGGCGGTTGGATGTCGCCAAACAGGGTCTTCACCAGGGTCGTCTTCCCGCACCCACTCTCCCCGGCAATCCCATAGACCTCGTTTTCCTGGAGCTCGAGGTCAACTCCGTTGACCGCATGGACTACCTTCTTGGTCCCCAGCATATCCAGGACGTAGTTGGATTCCAGTTGCTCTACTTTCACTACCCACATGGCCCGCCCCCTTAACTTGCGCCTACCCGCTGGATGCGGGCCCTGGGATCGAGATACTCGCTGACGCTCATCGAAAGCAGGTAGAGAGACGAGAACAGCGCGACGGCCGCGCCGATGGGCGCGAAGATCCACCACCACAGGCCGAGCAGGATCGCCTGGTAATTCAAGGCGAAGTGGAGCATGGTGCCCAGGGTAGGGATCGTCACATCGGTCAAACCGAGATAGGCCAGGGTCACTTCCATGCCCGTCACCCAGATCATATTGCCGATGAGCGTTGCCATCGTGAGCGGGATGACGAAGAGGAGATATTCATCGAATATCAACTTGAGGGCGGGGCTGCCGGAAAGGATGGCGGTGTAGGTGAATTCTCGTTCCCGCAAGCTCAGGATCTGCGACCGCATGAGTCGGGCGTCAAACGCCCAACCCATCAGCCCGAAGAGCAATGCCATGGTCAACAGGCTCAATTGCTCTTTGAGTATCATCGCCAGCAGCACAAAGATCAACAGCAGTGGCAGCACGAGAAACCCGTCATTGATGAACATGAGTACCCGATCAATGATGCCTCCACTATAGCCAGCCACCAGGCCTAGCGTCAGCGCGATGACCCTGGAGATTGACGCCGCAAGCAGCGCAAGCAGGAGGGAATTGCGTATGGCAGCAGTCAGCACCCAAAACACATCCTGACCCAGAGAACTCGTCCCCAGGAAGTGTTCCCTGGAAGGCGGCATGTCACGCGGCACCACGCGCCATTCCGTTGGGTCATAAGGTGCAAGCAACGAGAGCAGGGCAAGCACGACCAACACCGACATGATGGCCGCACCGAGACTGAACCGCCGGTCTCTGAGGAGCGCTCGCAGTGTCTTCATCGGACAGATTCTCTGTTCATGTCAACCTTGATCCTGGGATCATGTCAACCTGATCCTGGGGTCGAACAACGGGTTGAGCAGGTCCATGAGCAAAGTGCTCGTGGTGAGCGCGAAGATGGATAGGGTTGTGATGCCCATGAGCATGTTGTAATCGGAGGCCAGAATGGCGCGATAAGCCAACGAACCCAGCCCGGGATAAGCGAAGACGACCTCGGTGACCAGGGCGCCGCTGAATAGCGCCGCAAAGCCGAGGGCAAACCGGGTGATCTGGGGGAGCATGGCGGTCCGCATCACATACCTGCTAAAGATGGTGCTTTCCTTGACAGCCCCGATCTTCGCATACTGCACGTAACCCTCTTCGTTGACGCCTTGCACGATGAGCCGCATGATTTGATGGGTTGTGGCTACGCCGAGCAAGATTAGGGACATAGCCGGCAGAAACGCGTGTTTGAGAACGTCTTTGATGAACAGCCAGGAGAACTCGACCTTGGCGCCGATCGTATACCCTCCCCCAATAGGAAATAAGGGAATGATATAGGCAAACAAGATGATGAGCGTAAGGGCTACGATGTAATAGGGCATCGGGGCCAGGAACATGATCGCGCCATCAACGACGTTCAGTATCCGGCTACGCTTGAAGTGCCCGGCGAGGCCACCCGATAGATTCCCGATGATAAAGACCACCACCGTCGTGGTAAGAAGCAAACAAAACGTCCAGGGGAGCGAGGTGGCGATCAATTGGTTGACGGGGGTAGGGAAGGCGACTAACGAAGGCCCGAAATCACCCGTGAACAGCCTCCGCCAAAACGCAATATACTGCTCGAGCAATCCTTTGTCCAGACCATACATTTCTCGCAGCGCGCGAATCGTTTCCTCGGCTGCTTTCGGATCCATGTATGCGCCTCGGGCCTGGATGTTGGCGACCATCTTCTCGACCGGTCCGATGGGCATCAGCCTCGGCAGGAAGAAGATCATCGTGATCCCCAGCACCGTCACCAGCACATATTGGATGAGCCGCGGGATGAGATATCGCCTGACAAATCTCATTTTCCCCTCTTTCTTGCATGACCTCACGGTCATCCAAACGCAGGCATCCTGAGCGGAGGTTACGTAGTTCGTAACCGCAGTCGAAGGATGCCGGAGCGTCCAGAGAGCATGACCGCACCCTTCGACTCCGCCTCGCTGTACTTCGACCGCGCTGCACTCCGCTCAGCAGGTGGCGAGGCTCCGCGCAGGGTGCTTTGTGCTGTACAGCGTGAATCCTGTCTAGTAGAACTCAAGTTGCGGCCCACAAGCAGGCGATTTCCGTCTGCTCGTGGGCTCTCTTAGGCCACCCGGCGATGAAAGTGTTCTGTGGTCGCTGAGTCAAGGCCGTCTCGCCGGGCTACAGGTCAAACACGCTACCTTACTTCCCTGATGGCTTCAAGAACGTGAGGAGGTACTTGAAGTTGGGATAGTGATGGTAGGGTACGGTGAAGTGATTCTCAGCGCTGGGCCAGCCGGTCCAGTAGTAGTTGGAGACCGCGTACGGATCCAGCGACGTAGTGGCCGAGATCGCCGGCTGGTTCTTGATGTGGAGCTGGATCAGCTCTAACCCGATGGGCTGGAGCGTGGCAGAATCGTTCGGATCGCTGCTCTGGATCTTCTTGAGAATCTCATCTACGCGGGGATCGGTCCAGCGGGACGGATGGCCGAACTGTCGCTTGCCCAGCTCTTTCTCCAGGTAGGCGCTGTCGAACGCCGTGAAGGTTCGGAAAAGGTCGGCGTTTTCCAGGTAGTTGCTGCCGTGCGTCTGCGTCCCGCCGACATCGAAGTTGCCCATGGCAATCCTGAGCTGGCCAGGGTCGCCTACCTCAAAGCGCACGTCAAACCCGAACTTCTTCCACTCGTTGTACGCAGCCTGGGCGTTCTGATATGACCACCGGCCAGGGGTATCTTGAGTGAAAACGGCGAACTGGAACGGCGTGCCGTCGGGCAGCTTCCACTTCTTATCGGCGCCCTGGGTGAAGCCGGCCTTCTTCAGCAGCTTGGCAGCCGCATCAGGGGAGTACTTCCACGAGCCATAGCCGAAGTTCTCCTTGATCCACGCGGGATCTTCGTTGACCTTGAAGCCGCGCTTCTTCGCCTCGGCGACGAGCCTGGCCGGTGCGGTGGGATCCCACGGGATGAACTTCTCTCCGCCGCCCAGGTCGAGGGTGAACTCCTTCTCCAGCCACGCCACCAGTGGTTCGATGTACGGCTTCTTCATCTGGGGCGCATTCACGACGATGGGCAGCGGGTTCATGGCCGCCGCGCCATCATAGGCGCTGACATTGTAGGAGACGGGGTCAATCGCCAGGGTGAGGGCCCAGCGCACGTCCGGGTTGTTGAACGGCGGCTTCAGGGTGTTGAAGACGACGCCGCCGACGCCGGGGTGCCGGTTCGACTGAATCCAGGGGAAGTCCTGTTTCTCGAAGTAGCCACGGGCCGAGGGATCCGCCTTCATGACCGCGCGGATAGCGGGGAGATCGAGGTCGATCATGTCGACGTCATGGCGCGTCATCGCGATGACCCGCGAGGTGAAGTCGCCGTAATCCACGAACACCACGTACTTCGGCTTAGGCTCGCCAAAGATCATGCCGGTCGGGGTCTTGGCCCAGTCGGCGCGCTTCTCCCAGGCCGTCCACAGGCCGGCCGGGTCGAAACTGTGCAGCTTGTAGGGGCCGGAGCTCAGCGGCGGGTTGTACTCGAAGGCGTTGAACGCCTCGATGTCCACCTTACCATCCTTCACGAACTTCTCGAACACATGCTTGGGCATGACCCACAGGCTGCCCCACAAGTCACAGAAGTTCTCGAAGTGGAAGCGCGGGTTGCCCTGCTTGAGCTGAATCTGAACAGTGGTCTTGTCGAGCGCCTTGACGCTTTCCACCTGGCGGGTCACGCTGGCGCTATTCAGCGCAGTCGGGACAAGCCTGACGAATTCCACGGTGAACGCCAGGTCTTCCGCGGTGAGCTCTTTGCCGTCGCTCCACAAGACGCCCGGCCGGAGCTTGATCGTCATCGTCTTGAAGTCCGGGCTGTACTGCGGCGGCGCCGAAGCCAGCGCGTTGATGATCTCGCCTTTTTCGAAGTCATCTACCCATAGTGACTCGTTCATCAACTGCTGCATGCCGCGATCCCGCTGTCGCCAGCCCGCCCACTCGTTGAAGTTCTTGGGGGTGGCATTCTTGGCCGTCAACTGCTGGGCGAAGACGGTTTCACTGCGCGGGAAGCCCATCGTCTGGACGGCCGCCGGCTTTGCCGTGGGAGCGGGCGTCGCCGTCACGACAACCTCTTTCTGCTGAATCACAGTCTCGACCTTCGGCGTGCCCGCGACCTGCACGACACGCGTGACTTCCACCTGTTGTGTAACGACCTCTTTGACGACCTGGGGCGTGGGCGTTGTGCACGCCGCCGCCAGCACCCCTGCGGAGCCCATCGCGGTCAGACGCACGAAATCGCGCCGAGTCAGTTTCCTCTTGCTCATTTTCTTCCTCTCCTGTTTCGGATGAATATGCTACGCTAGACTCAGAGTTTGTGAATCTATCGGCGGTCAGTTTGGCGGCGAGCCAGTCCTGCGGTAATATCCTGGTAACCAGGAGGCCTGACCATGACACCCACCACCCCCACCGGCGAGAACAGGTATCA
>VGOD01000051.1 GCA_016876015.1 Chloroflexota bacterium | reverse complement strand
GTCCCAAACCTGACTTTCGCGGAAGTCCAGGGGTTGTTCGATTGGTACACGCGGGAGAGCGGCCAGGCGGTCGAGCCGGCCGTGGTCGAGCGGCTCTTCTACGAGACGCGGGGGCAGCCGGGCCTCACCTGCTGGTTCGGCGAGCTGCTGACCGAGACCTATAATCCTGACCCCACGCGGCCGATCGGCATGGCGAACTTCGAACACGTCTACACGGCGGCGACGTACTTACTGCCCAACAACAACATCCTGAACATCATCAGCAAGGCGCGGCAGGAGCCGTACAAAGACTACGTGCTGGAGATGTTCCGCACCGACGAGCCGGTCGCCTTCAAGTACGACGATCCCATCCTGAATTATCTGTACCTGAACGGGGTCGTGGATTGGGAATGGGAGTCAGCTGCCACTCCCCAGGTCAAGTTCCCCTGCCCGTTCGTACAGAAACGCCTCTTCGGCCACTTCGCCAATGAGTTGTTTCGGGAGTCCGGCCGGCTCTACGATCCGTTCGAGGACCTCAGCGACACGATTACCGACGCCAGCCTGGACGTCAAGAACCTGCTGCGGCGCTACGAACACTATTTGCAGCTGAACCGCTCCTGGCTGTTCAAGGATGCTCCGCGGCGCGCCGACCTGCGCATCTACGAGGCGGTCTATCATTTCAACCTGTTTGTCTACCTGTCACGCTTCTTGCAGCGACACAAAGGCCAGGCCTACCCCGAGTTTCCGACCGGCAACGGCAAAGTGGACATTCTGATCCGCTACGCCGGTCAACTCTACGGCCTGGAGATCAAGAGTTTTGCCGATGAATTTGCTTACCAATCGGCGCTGCAACAGGCTGCGCGCTACGGTCAGCAGTTGGGGCTGACGGAGATCACACTGGCCTTCTTCGTCGAGCGGGTGGATGACGCCAGCCGGCAGAAATACGAGGCATGCTACACGGATCCGGCGACCGGCGTCGCGGTCACGCCGGTCCTCGTCGCTACGGACTGATTAAAGCCGCCCTTCACCGGCGCTTCTTGAAATCAAAGAGCCACTCGTCGCGAGATGCGCGACGAGTGGCTCCCCTTTTTTTGCCCAATAACCGGTCAGATCGAAATGGCCGTTCGCAGGTTCAGTCTGCAGTTTACCATCTGCGATCTGTCATTCGCAACTACTTGATCTCTACAGTCGCGCCTTCGGCCTCGAGCTTGGCCTTGGCGTCCGCAGCCGCGGCCTTGGAGACCGCGGTCAGCACGGGCGCCGGAGCATTCGCGCTGCTCTCGACCAGGTCCTTGGCTTCCCTGAGGCCCAGATTGGTCAACGCGCGCACGGCCTTGATGACGTTGATCTTGTTGGCGCCGAAGCTCTTCAGCAGCACGTCGAACTCGGTCTGCTCCTCAACCGGCTCGGCCGGCGCGGCTGCTCTTCGACTACCAGGACGTCAACAACTACAAGGCGGCCGGCCTGCGCACCGATGCCGGGCAGTCACAGATCCCCGTCAAGGGGCAAAGGCCGGCAGCCTGGTGACCTAGACGCACTACATCGGCGCACACTACGAGCGGACGCTCAACTCCGGCGAAACCAAGAACTACATCCTGGCCGGTCAGCTCGTCGTGCTCGAGCGCTCCGTCGGCTACGGCGTGGACTGGGGTCGGCGCTTCGTCTTCCGCGACCATCCCTTGAAGCCCCTACGTGCCAGGCACTTCTGAAGTGCCTGGCACGTGGGGAGGGAAAGTGTTTCGTCAGGGCTACTGCTGTGACGCGATCGCTATCTGCCCTTCGGCAACCTGTGCGACACCTATCGCAAGGACGCCGGCTTCTCCTTGCAGATGCAGTACCGCTTCACCGGTCAGCGGCTCGAGCAGCGGCTGGGCGGGCCGGAGAGCAGGCTGGATCACGGGTTGTACTTCTATGGCGCGCGTTGCGGCGTCAGGCCACGCTGTGCTATACTGCCCCTGTTCGGGCGGGTATGTCATTCCGAGTCATCTGCGACAACGCCAGACAAGGAGGCGACGTGACGAACCTGAGATTTGCTGTGCTGGGCGCGGGTTTTTGGGCGGGTTTCCAGGTTCCCGCCTGGTTCGAGGTCGGCGGGGTCGAATTGGCCGCGGTCTACAACCGCACGGTCGCCAGAGGCCAGGCGTTTGGCCGCCGGCATGGCGTCGCCAGAGTGTACGGTGATCCCGAAGAGTTGTTCCGCCGCGAGTCGCTCGACTTCGTGGACATCATCACCGAGGCGCCTGCCCACGAGTCGCTCGTACTGCTGGCTGCACAGCACCGCGTGCCGGTCATCTGCCAGAAGCCGATGGCGCCCGACTACGCCGCCGCCTGCCGGATGGTGGCCGCCTGTCGTGAGGCGGGTGTGCCGTTCATGATCCACGAGAACTTTCGCTGGCAGACGACCCTACGAGCCCTGAAAGGAATTCTGAACGAGGGCGCCATCGGACGGCCGTTCCGCGCCCGGCTGGCGTTCGTCTTCTACAATCCCACCGTCTTCGAGAATCAGCCGTTGCTCAAGACGCTGCCGCGGCTAGCGTTGCCGGATGTCGGCAGCCATCTGCTCGACCTGGCGCGTTTCTATTTTGGGGAGCCTGATAGCCTCTATGCCACCGTCTTCCGCACTCGGCCAGACATCACGGGCGAGGATGTGGCGACCGTGGTCCTGAAGATCGGGGACATGACGTGTACCTGCGAGATGAGCTATTCGACCTGCACCGAGTGGGGCCACTTCCCGGAGACGTTAGCTTACATCGAGGGAGACCGCGGCACGATCGAAGTCGCCCCTGACTATTGGATTCGCGTAACTACCGCGGCCGGCGTACACGCCCGTCGTTACCCGCCATCACGCTATGCCTGGGCCGATCCGATGTACGACATCGTCCACGCCAGTATCGTGCCGTGCAACGCCCACCTGCTGCACGCGCTGAAGACCGGCCGGCCCGCGGAGACCAGCGGCGAGGATAACCTGAAGACGATGCGCCTGGTCTACGGCGCTTATGATTCGGTCGCGGCGAACCAGGTCATCGCGCTGAACCCCGCAGACTGAGTCGCCGCGCGCCATCCCCGCGACTGGACGAAGGCAGAGATCCTATGCGCATCAACGAATTCCGTCTCGAACGCTACTTCGCGGCCCATGAGTTCAAAGTCCGCTATCTGCTCAGCGCATCTGATTGCGAGGGGCTGAGCCTGGACGAGCTGCTCGGCCTGGCCGACGACGAAACGCTGGCGCTGTGGCGCGGGCTGATGCTCGGTTACACTGAGTCGCAGGGCCATCCGCTGTTGCGCCAGGAGATCGGCCGGCTGTATGCGAACATCGCCGCAGATGACGTGCTTGTCGCCGCGCCCGAGGAAGCGATCTTCGTGGCGATGAATGTCCTCTTGCAGCCAGACGATCACGTCCTGGCGACCTTTCCGGGCTACCAGTCGCTGTACGAGATCGCGCGGTCGTTGGGATGCCAGGTGACGCCCTGGTCGCTCGAAGCCGTTGACGACGGCTGGCAGCTCGACCTGGACTTCCTGCAGCGCCGCCTGACGCCGCAGACCCGGCTGCTCGTCGTCAACTTCCCCCACAACCCCACCGGCTATCAGCCGGCGGCCGATGCGCTGGCGGCCATCGTAGCGTTTGCGCGGCGGCATGGCCTCTGGCTTTTTTCCGATGAGATGTATCGGCTGCTCGAATACGACCCGGCGGATCGGCTGCCGTCGGTCGCCGATCTGTATGAGCGCGGGATCGCGCTGGCTGGCCTTTCTAAGTCCTTCGCCCTTGCTGGGCTGCGCATCGGCTGGCTGGCCACGCGTGACCGCGACCTGCTGGCCCGCTGCATGGCTTTCAAGGACTACACCACCATCTGCAGCAGCGCGCCGAGCGAAATCCTGGGCATCATGGCGCTGCGCAGCCGCCAGCCGATCATCAATCGCAACCTGGCCATCATCCGCGCTAACCTGGCCCTGGCCAATCGTTTCTTTGCTGCTCATCCCGATCTCTTCCGCTGGCTGCCCCCGCGGGCCGGCTCCATCGCGTTTCCGCAGCTCCGCAGCCACGCGGCGGTCGCCGACTTCTGTCAAGACGTGCTGGAGAAGAAGAGCCTGATGATCCTGCCGGGAGACGTCTTCGACTACGCCGGCAATCACTTTCGGGTGGGGCTGGGGCGGCGGAACTTCGCAGACGCGTTGGCGGCGCTGGAGGAGTGTGTGAGAGGGTGACGGGGTGACAAGGTGACAAGGTGACGTTTGACGTTTCACGCTTCACGTTTTACGCCTCTCCCTCGCACTGCGGGCAACGCTTTGGGTCTTTGAGCTCGAGCACATGCTTCGTGCAGACCGCGTAGACCGACACACGGTCGAACAGCCCCAGCCAACGTTCCACGACCGCTTCGAGCGCCAGCCCCCGGCACGTAGTCTCACGCAGGATCCCGGGCACAGGGCATGCGTCGCACAGGCCGCGCTTCCACGGCCGGCGGTTCTCCCGGTTGCGCTCGATCAGCCGGCAGGTCTCGACATCGCGGCCGCGGTGATAGTCCGCGTAGTAGTGGGGGCAGTTGACGGGTTTGGACATGCGTCTGACTCCGGTCATGAATGCGGGCGCTCGATCAGCACCAACGCGATGCCGATCAGCGCCATCCCCGCGCCTGCGACCTCGTTGGGCTGCGGAATCTGGCCCAGCAGGAGCATACCGAGCAACACCCCGCCGGTGACCTCCTGGGTTGCGATCAGATTGGCGATCGTTGCGTGCGTGCGACGCAGCGCCGCGTTGTAGAGGGTATGCCCTGCGCCGAGCGGAATCAGCCCAGCGCCCAGCAGCGCCAGCAGCGGTCTGGGGTGATAGCCGGCCGGGGTGAATGTGAGCGCCGCAGCCGGCAGCGTCAGGAGTCCGGCCAGACCGTACACCGCGCCGGTGTAGGTGAAAAGTCCGTAGCGTGCGCGCTGCGATCTCCCTGCCACCGAATAGAGACCGAAGGCGATCGCCGAGACGAGCGCCAACAGATCGCCGGCCAACATGCGGCCGTTCATGCGCGGCTCGAAGCCCGCCAAAACGCCGATGCCGATGACCGTCACCAGAACGCCCAGCCACTTGCGACCGGCGATCGGCTCCTTGAGCAGGGTCGCGGAGAAGAGCGTCACGAAGATGGGCGCAGTGTAGACGATCGCCAGCGAGTGCGCGATCGTGGTGAAGTTGAGCGAGGCGATGTAGGACGCAAAGTGCAGCGCGGTGATCAGGCCGAAGCCGGCGAAGCGAAGCAAGTCCTCACGTCGGGGCAGGAACGGCTGGCCGTTCAGCCGGCCCAACAGCCAGACCAGGGCCGCAGCGGTCAGCAGCCGGCCGGCTGTGATCTCGAACGGCCTCAGCGGCGCGGCCCACAGCACCAGGATCGGGCTGGTGGAGAAGGCGACCACAGCGGCCAGCGCCAGCAGCGTTCCGGCCGGCCCTTCTGAGCCGTCTCTGGAGACTGTCGTCGCGGACCGCGGCGGCGTCATGGCGCCAGGCCAGGCGCGGGTCCGATCGGCAGGTAAGCCACGATCATCGTGAACACGATGATCAGCGAAATGACCACGAAGACGAGAACGCGCCAATCGCGGCGCGGCCGAGGCGAACGTCGCGGCATGTCGAATCACTCCTTGAATGGAATCACGCGCTGATTATAGTCGCAGGCTGCCAGTGTGTCAAAGCCACAGGAGACCGGGGTATACTGCGAAAGTGTCGGCGACGATGTCACTGCGAGGAGCGAAGTGTGCGGTTGCGAGGGACGAAACAAAGCAGTCTCAGCCCAGCCCAGGAGATTGCTTCGTCCTGAAGGATGCTGGCGCAATCGCAAAAACCGCTCCTCGCAATGACCGATAGTTGTGTGCCATACCCAGGAGACTGGGGAACCGCGTGAGGAACGCCATCTGCAGAGGGAAGGACGGAGTGCACTGCGAGGCAAAGACCAAAGCGGGTAAGGGGACTCGAACCCCTGACATTCAACTTGGGAAGCTGACGTTCTACCGCTGAACTATACCCGCGAGCAGCATGATTATAGACGATTCGGCCCAAATGTCAAGAACGCGGTTGGACGCCAGGGGTTGGAAACTCTTCTAACGTGAACGTCTGCACCCCACCTTCCGGCAGTTGCGCCGCCACCGTCTCCCGTTGCATCAACGTCAGCAGCAAGCCGACATCCTGGCCAGGCGCCAGCCCCACAGCCTGGAACGGGATAGCGATCTCCAGCACCTTGTCGCCTGCTGCGGCCGTCACGGGTGAGACCGATTGCCATTGCTCATGGCCGGCCGCGCGATAGAGGAACGGCGCTGCCTGGCCGGGCGCGCGCTGGATCAGCCAGCCCAACGCCAGACCGGCCGGCCCGTCGTCGGGGTGCGCGCGCCGCCCGCGGGCCCGCTGATTCACCGGCCCACTCAGGGCGCCGGTCAGGTAGATGGCGACCTCGTAGGTCGCCAGCGGGTCGTGCAGGTCCAGCCGCAGGTAGAGACAGGTCGGGTCGTGGCCCACGAAGAGCCTCTTGATGACGCCGTCGGCTCGCTGCATCGTGCCCGAAGACGCTGCGGCAGGCTGCGCGACAGCAGCCAATACCCAATCGTCGCCAGGTTGGGCCGCGGCGGTCAGGCGCGGAGAGACATAGCCGGCCGCGCGTTGGCTCGCCGTCCCTGCGCGCGCCTGATGGAACGGCTGCTCCAACCACTCCGGCGGCCGATCGCCAAGGGCCTCGTGGACTGCGACCAGGTCATGTCGAAAGAGGCGGTCGAAAACGGCGTTCTGATCGGAATTATTGCGGTGCGAGTACCACCAGAACCAGTCGCTGCCTTCGGCGATGTAGAGCGAGCGCCAGGCAGCCGCCAGGCCAGGATGCCCTGACGCGCGCTCCGCGACCTGCATCAGCCGGCTGCGGGTGCGGATCAGCGCCTCCCACGCCCGATTATGCTCTGGATCGCCGATCCAAGTGGTCAGGTCGCCGCCGATCCAGGAGCCGGTCGCCAGCCTGGCCAGGGTGGCGGCCGGTCGCGGCTCGATCTCACGCAGAAACTCGCTGACGGTGACAGCTCGCAGCTCTGGACGGCGACTCAGGCCAGCATAGAGCGCGTGCAGGAACGGATCGCCGTTGCCCTGGTAGTGTTCCCAGGCGTTCTCCCCATCCAGAATGATGCTCACCAGGTAGGGCGTGCTGGGGCCATTCAGCCGGTTGCGGATTTCCAGCAGCCGATAGATGAAGTCTTCGGCGGCCTGCTCTGGCGGAAAGCGCTGATAGAGAAAACCGATGCGGTCGGAGAGTTCGTGATCCCGGAAGATGATGTAGGGGCCCAACTCCGATTCGGCGAGGGTTCGGTAGGGGCGATAGAGCGCGTGCGGCCGCGTGATCAACGCGCTGCCGTCCCGCTCGAACGGTTGCCCCAGGCTGCGGCCCAGCAGCGCCTCGTCCGTCGCCAGCCATTCGAAGCCGGCCGCCGCGACCAACGCCACGACCTCTGGCGACACCGCGCCCTCAGACGGCCAGAGGCCGGCCGGGGCCGCGCCGAAGTTCCGCGTGTGCGCCTCGACCGCAAGCTGCAACTGAGTCGCGGCGTCTTCGACCGCGGCCAACGGCAGAGCGGGCAACGGCAGCCCTGGGCTGGCGCGCCGCGCCGACTCCAGGTCGGCCAGCAACGGCAAGATCGGGTGATAGTAGGGGCTGGTGCAGACCTCCAACTGGCCGGCCGCGATCAGGCTGCGATAGAGCGGTAGGATGCCGGCCGCCAGCGCGATCTGCCGGGCATGGATGGCGCGCAGGTCCTGGGTCGTGAAGTCACGGCCCCGCGCTGCCAGCCCGGCCAGGATCGGATCGTGCTGCAGGTGGTTGGCGTCAATCCACGCCAGGTTGAACCAGCCGAGCAGGTCGCGATAATCGGCCGCGCTGAACGCCTCGGGATCGGCCAGCGCCTGTGGACGCCGATCGAGCAGCTCGCTGTAACGCCCGTAGCGCCGGATTACCTTGTCCCAGTTGATGCTGTAGGCCAGGTTGAGGATCGTCCGTTTTTCGGCGCCGGTCCACTCCTCCTGTTCTGCCAGCCGCGCCAGCTCGTCCGCCTCCCGTCCTTCTGCCCAGGCCAGCAACTGGTCGGTCAACGACGGCGCCATGTTGATGGTCAGGTGTACGTCGGGATAGTTGGCCAGCGTCTCGGCCATGCGCAGATAGTCTTTGACCGCGTGCAACCGCATCCAGGGCAGCGGGATTTCGCCGGTCCGCATATCGCGATAGAACGGCTGGTGCATATGCCAGAGGATGGCGACGTAGAGAGGATGCGTCATGACGGATTGCCGATTTCGGATTTCGGATTTTCGATTTCGGGTGAACTCAAATCTGGAATCTCAAATCTCACGTCACCCCGTTCGCAGATGCGGAAAGAGGATGACCTCGCGGATGGACTGCTGATCGGTAAAGAGCATCGTCAGCCGATCAACGCCCGTGCCGAACCCGCCGGTCGGGGGCAGGCCATAGCTGAGGGCCGTCAGGTAGTCCTCATCCAGCGGATGGGCGTTCTCGTCGGGGCCAGCCATGACCTCGCGCAGCTCAACGAAGCGCGCGCGCTGGTCCAGGGGGTCGTTGAGCTCCGAGAAGGCGTTGCCCAACTCCAGACCGCCAATGAAATACTCGAACCGCTCGACAGTCGTCGGGTCATCGGCCTTCTTCTTGGCCAGCGGGCTGATGTCCACCGGGTAGTCCACGACGAAGGTCGGCTGGATGAGGGTGGGCTCGACGTGCGTGCTGAAGAGCGCATCAATCAGCTTGCCGCGCGGCGCTCCCGGCTCGGGCTGGTGGCCGATGCTGCGCATCGCCGCAGCCAGCGCCCGCGCATCGCCATAGGCTGCATAGTCCAGGCCGGTCGCATCTCGGATCGCATCGCGCATGGCGACCCGGCGCCAGGGCGGGGTCAGATCAATCTGATGACCATTGTACGTGATGCTCATATCGCGGCCCAGCTCCTGGGCGATGGCGATGATCATCTCCTCGACGCGGCGCATCATCCCCTGGTAATCAGTGTACGCCTCGTAGAACTCCAGTTGGGTGAACTCCGGGTTGTGCTTGAAGCTGATCCCCTCGTTGCGGAAATCGCGGCCGATCTCGTACACGCGCTCATAGCCGCCAACCAGCAGCCGCTTGAGGTAGAGCTCGAAGCTGATGCGCAGGAAAAGCTCCTGATCGAGCTGGTTGTGGTGCGTGGTGAACGGTCGCGCGGCCGCGCCTCCATAGATCGGCTGCAACACCGGCGTCTCGACCTCGAGAAAACCGTTGTCGTCCAGATAGCGGCGAATTGCCTTGATGACCTTCGCGCGCGTGCGGAACAGCTCGCGCGCCTCGGCGTTGGCCAACAGGTCAACATAGCGTTGCCGATAGCGCGTCTCGATGTCGCGCAGGCCATGCCATTTATCGGGCAGGGGGTTGAGCGTCTTGCTGATGAGGGCCAGCTCACGCACCTCGCAGGTGATCTCGCCGGTGCGCGTGGCGAACATCACGCCGGTGACGCAAACGAAGTCGCCCAGGTCAATCAGCCTACGGAAGAGCTCATCGTAGGCTTGCGCGCCGAGGATGTCACGCTTGAGGTAGATCTGGATCCGGCTGCTGCCGTCCTCGATGTGGGCGAATGAGGCCTTGCCCATGATGCGCACGGTCATCAAGCGGCCCACCAGGGTAACGGTCTGACCATCGGTCAGCGCGCCGGCCTGGTACGCGGCGACCGCCTCGGCGGCCGTGTGGGTGCGCGTGCTGGGCAAGCGCGGGGGGTAGGGTTCCTGGCCCAGCTTCGCCAATTCGGCCAGTTTGCCGCGGCGCACCAACTGCTGTTCGTTGAGGTCGAGTTCTTCCACGCTGTCTCGATTCTGCCTTTGCAGCCAGATTCAGGCGATCTCCACGATCTCGAACTGGCGCACTCCGCCCGGCGTCTGTACCTGCACGCGCTCACCGACGCGATGCCCCATCAACGCGCGGCCGATCGGCGATTTCAGCGAAATCCGGCCGTTCACGGGGTCCACTTCGGTCGAGCCGACGATGGTGTAGGTCTCGTCGTCGCCAAACATGCTATCGCGGATAGTGACTTTGGCGCCCAGATCGACTGTCTCCTTGGAGCCGTTCTCTTTGATGATCACGGCGTTGGCCAGGATCGTCTTGAGCGTCAGAATCCGGCCCTCGGTGAAGGCCTGGGCATCCTTGGCCTCCGAGTAACCGGCGTTCTCGGACACATCGCCGTCGGCCTTGGCCTCGGCGATCTGGCGGGCGACTTCGGGACGGCGCACTGTGATCAGGTAGTCGAGCTCTTCCTGCAGTTTCTTGATGCCTTCGGCGGTCAGATAGTTACTGTTTTCTGCCAACTTATGCCTCGAATCGCAAGCCCCGGAGGGGAACAAAAAAGCGCCAGCGGCGCAAATAAACTGAGCCGTCGTGTGCTCGACGGCCTCGGTAAGAACTATTATAACCGAAGCCCGGGGAACGCGCAAATCGTCGAACAGAAAAGAGGCAGCCGCCTATCAAAGCCGGTTGACACTTTCTGCCACTCGTGATATGCTGCAACTATCCCAAACCTCCGGAGGTCAAAGTGACTGCTATACGCTGGCTTCGCCGATGGCGCAGGGTTTGGTTAGCTCTTCTCCTGTTGGCCGTGCTGCTAAGTTCCGCGGCCGCAACCGGAGGCGAGCCGGCCATGCCAGCGGGAATCTGTCCCACGCAGACCACCGCGGTGCCTGTGCCGATCAACTTGCAGGTCGCCTTGCAGCGTCCCAACGCGCCCCCACCCGATCCCGCGTGGGCGGTCCCGGTGACGTTTGCGCTCTATCCGCCCGGCGACGCGAACACCATCTGTCACCAGTGGGAATTGACGTTGGACCAAAACGGCCGCTGGAGCGGTCTGCTGGACCTCTTCACGGGTATCTACGACGCGCGGCTGCGCAACCTGCACACCTTGCGCAACGTCAAGCGGAATGTGGCGATCCTCGGGCCATCCACGATCAATATGGGTACGCTCCGCGAGGGGGATGCCAACGCGGACAATACCGTGAACATCCTGGACTTCGCTCTGTTGCGCGGCGCCTATTTCCAGGACGAAGGTATGCCGGGTTTTGACCCGCGCACGGATTTCGATGAGAACAACACCGTCAACATCCTGGACTTCGGCCTGCTGCGCAGCAGCTATTTCATGGAGGGCGATATCGAGATCGGGAGCTCGGCGACTGGGGTCGAGCTGTCCTGGATGGCGGAAGCCAGCTCGCCGGATGCGTCTGCCGGTGGGCTGCGAGCGAGCGTCTCAGCGTTAGCGACGACCGCGGCGGTTACTCTGACTCTCACGCCGCTGCAAACCGACCTGGCGTTGGCTGCGAGCGCCGAGTTCATCATCCGCGTGGACGCCAGCGCCCAGCCATTGCTGGGACTGGATATCGAGCTATACTATCGTCCAGCGATCGTGACGGTGGTGAATGCGGCGGGCGCGCCCGCGACCAGCATCACGGCCGGCGCAGCGTTCCCAGTGATCTTGCAGAACCGGGTGGACACTGCTAATCGGCGCATCGTGTTCAGCGCTGCCAGTTTCGACCAACCGGCGAGCGGCCTGATCGAGGTGGCGCGCTTTCACCTGCGCGGGGAGAGTCCGGGGCCAGCCGAGCTCAACTTCAGCTCGCGTACGCTCGGCATGGACGCCAGCTATCGGCGCGTGGCGCTGACTCTGCCCTCGCCGTCCATCACCGTCGGTGGGGTCAGCGACTATCGGGCCTTCTTCCCCGTCATGGCGAAATGAGCGAGACGCAAACCTGGAAGCACAATGAACGGAGGCGCGTCGTGAAACATCATCACAGGATCATGATTGCGATTGCCATGCTGGTAGTCTTTAGCCTGGCCCTGGGCTCCGCGGCGCCGGCGTTCGGGGCGGCGCCGGCCGGGGCAGTCAATGTGGCCGTGCGCTCTGCCAGCGGGTTCACGAAGATCACCGGCAATGTGTTTCTGATCGAAGTCAGGCTCGAGGGAGCCGAGCAGGTTGGCGGCGCCGATGCCTGGCTGGACTTCGATCCGACCTACCTGGTGGTTGTGGATAGCAGCGGCAACCCGACTACCAACCCCGATGCTGGACTGGTGAACGGTCCGATGCCGCGCATCTCGGCCAACATTGACAACGCGAGCGGCCTGATCAAATACGGCGCCGGCTACACCCAGGGGTCGGCCGCCGCGCCGTTCACGCTCTTCCAGGCGCGATTCAAGGCGTTGGCCACGACCGGCGGCACGCCGCTGACCCTGGTGGCCAACAAGACCTTCGTGATAGATGCTGGCGGCAATGTTGTCACGGGTTCGCTGATCAATGGCACTGTGGTCATCGTATCTCCCCCCACCAACACGCCGACCTTCACGCCAACCCGCACGCCGACCATCACCCAAACCCCCACCAGCACGCCGACGCCGACGATCACCCTGACGCCGACCGTCACTCGCACGCCGACCCAAACCTCGACCCCGACGATCACCCCGACGCCGAGCATCACGCTCACGCCCACCCGCACGCCGACGCCGACGAACACGTCTACGCCATATCCCGGCGCTCTGTGTGTCTCGGCGTTCGATGACGCCAACGGCAATGTCGTGCGTGACCCCAGCGAGGGGCTGTTGGCCAATGCGGTCATCACGGTCAAGGATCTCGCGCTGGCGTCGGTGGCGCAGCATACCACCGACGGCATCCACGAACCGAAGTGCTTCGCTTTGCCGCCAGGCGGCTACTACGTGGAGGAACGCGATCCTCCCGGCTACGCCTCGACCGGCCCGAACTGGTTCGGCATCTGGCTGCCGAGCCACGGCGCCTTCGACATCGCATTCGCCGACCAGGTCGCCACGGTGACGACCACGCCGACTGCCACGCCGACGATAGGTCTGTACACGTCCACGCCCACCGCCACGCCGACCGCGACCAGAACGGCCACGGTCACACCCGCCTCGACCCCCTCTGCCACGCCCACGCCTACACCCACGCGCGCGGCCGTGGAGGGCGAAGTCTGGCAAGACTTGGACCGCGATGGGCAGCGCGATCCAGGCGAGCCGCCGCTGGCGGGCCTCGGGGTGACGCTGCGTCCTGCAGTGGCGGCGAGCCTCGGCATCGGCGAGACCTATGAGACGACGACCGATGCCCAGGGACGCTACCGCTTCGCCCAGGTCAGCCCGGGCCTCTATCTGCTCGGCGTGCAGACGCACGGCGGGCTGTGGCCGACCACCGAGGCGGCGGTCAATGTCTATATCGGGGCCACTGTGCGCGTGGAGGTTGGGTTCGGTTTCTACCGGCCGCCGGTGATCCAGTTTGCGCCACTCTTGCTGAAGGATCGGTGATTTTCCATGCACACGCGGTTGCTGACGCTTTTGGCTCTGTTGTTTCTGCTCGGCGCTGGCGCGTGTCGCGCGCCTCAGCCGGCTTCAACCCTGGGGCCGCGACCAGCGTTGCCCCCGCGCACGCCGACCCCCGCGCCTGCCTCCGACGAAGATGCTATTCGCCAGTTGATCATTGCGGAGGGGCAGCGGGTGGTCAGCCAGGACATCGTCGGCCTGATGGAGTTGTGGGCGGCCGATGCGGTGATCGCCGACGCCAGGCACACGCCGGACAACCCGAACGACGATGCGCGCTGGCGTGGCCGCGACGCGATCCGCGAGCGGTACGTCGTGCTGGTCTTTCCGGGCAACCCTGCGGTGGTCGCGCCGACCGATCTGCGCATCGCGATCACCGGCGACGCCGCGACGGTCACAAGCACGACGGTGATCGGCAGCGAAGTCTCGCCGGCCGGCGATCGCTGGACGTTGGCCCGCCGCGATGGTCGTTGGTGGATCACCGGTCTGACGTACAATCTGGAGCCGAAGAAATAGCGAGCCTGGTGCGGGTTTCGCGCATTTGACATTCTGACGAAGTGCGGTATACTTTGCGCCACTGCATCCATATCACACTCACACGCGGCACGATTTCAGGAGGAGGAATCGTATGCGCAGAGTCTTGGTGTTCCTGACCCTGGTCGCCGTCCTCGCGATGGCGATCGCTGCGCCGGCTCAGGCCGGCCTTACCTGGTGCCTCACCGATCCGAACATCAAGCTCGCCGATGGCGGGGTGGTGCACCTGTGGGTAGGAGTGGCTCCGGAGAACAAAAACACGGGGTTCACGCTTACCATCGTCGCTCCTGCGGGCTCCAGGGTGGTTGGCAACTCGCAGAAGCTCAACATGACCGTCGTCCTGCAGGATTCGGGGCCAGCTGGAGAGATCACCGCCTGGGTAGACGCGGGCTTCGATGTGTCGTATGCAGTCAAGTTCCGCAGCCAGGTCTTGGGCGAGGGCCTGTTCGAAGGCGCCCATACCTGGTCCTGGTAGGCCAGCGCACCCGGCCCCACTGAAGTTCGTTCAATCTACGCAAAGCGAGGGTTTCCCAAAAACCCTCGCTTTGTTGTATAATGGGCCGGGTGTCCTGCGCGTGCCGGCAAGACGGCAGGCCGGCAACTTCTATCACGGTTTGCAGCGCCGGGCCGCTGGTCGCGGCTGGCAGGCTGCGACCGCAGGAAGGTAGGGTCTGGTGCAGCTTCCCCGGCGGATCGTCGTCTACATCACCCTGGTCATTACCGCGGGCGCGGTGATCGCAGGCTATTGCTTCTGGCGCTATCCGATTGGCGGCGACTGGAGCGACTGGCTGTTGATCGGCGCCTTTGCCGCGATGACGCTGCTGACCGATCGCTATCGCCTGCAGATCGCCCCGCGCACCAACATCCACCTGGATACCATTCCCCTCTTCGCCGCGGTGCTGATCTTCGATCCGGCCGAGGCGGTCTTGATCGCAGCCGTGGGACGCTTCTTCGGTAGACTGGGCCCACGAATCGTGCCCCTGGAGCACGGCTTCAATCTGATGCAGACGGTCGTCTATGTGGGCGCGGGGGCGCTGCTGCTCAACGCGTTCGCGCCGACGCCCTGGATGCCCGGCGGGTTGGCCTCCTGGCTGGGGCTTCTTGTCACCGTGCTCGTCATGTATAGTCTCAATGCGCTTCTGGTGATGGGCATCGTGGCGCTGCACGCTCGCACCTCGCCCATCGCGCTCTGGCGCGCTTCGCAGCCGCTGGAGACGATCGTGCAGGGCGTGATATACTGCCTGGGGCTGCTGACCGCGCTGGTGGTGGTTCCCCACAATTGGGCGGTGCTGTTGATCGCGTTGCCGACGATCGCGGTCTTCATTACGCTGGATCGCACGCTGAAGATGGAGGCTCAACAACGTAAGCTGTCGGAAGAGAACGCGGCGCAAGCCGCTGACCTGCGGAAACAGGCGACGGCGTTGCGCGAGGCCTACGCAGTGCTGGAGGATGCCCTCGACGCCAAGAACCAGATGCTCCAAAACGTCTCCCATGAGCTGCGCACGCCGCTCGTGCCCATCACCGGCTTCGCCGAGGCGCTCCGCGAGGGGCTGTGCGGCGACCTGACCGCCGAGCAGCTCACGGCCGTGGACCACATCTTTCGGCACGCGACCCACATGGCCCAGATGGTCAACGACCTGCTCGCGCTGCAAACGCTCGACCGGCAACACCTGCAACTGGCGGAAGTAAAGGTCGCAGACTTGCTGCAGGATTGCATCACCACCTTTTCCAGGCGGGCGGCCAGCGTGGGCATCGAGCTGCGCAGCGAGTGCGCGGCCGACGTGCCCCCATTGCGCGGCGATGCCATGCGGCTGGAGGAAGTGATTTCGAACTTGCTGGACAATGCGATAAAATTCAGCCCCTATGGTGGGGAAATCGTGCTGAAAGCGGTAGGGCTCGATGACAAATCAGTCCAGATCAGCGTTTCGGACCAGGGGATCGGCATTCCTGCCGAAGAGCTGCCCAAGATCTACCGGCGGTTCTACCAGGTGGATGGCTCCAGCACCCGCAAGTTCGGCGGACAGGGGATGGGACTGGCGATCGCCAAGCGCATCGTGGAGATCCATGGCGGCAAGATCACCGCGACAAGCCAGGTCGGCAAGGGCAGCACCTTTTATGTGGTCTTGCCGACCGAGCTGGTCGCCGATGCGCCGGCCGCGGTGAGCTTCGACTGAGGCAGCGAGCGGCGTCTGGATCATGACAGACGGCCATCGTCAGCCAGGCATATCCCTGCCAAGACAAAGGGCTGGCATCGTAACGATACCAGCCCTTCTTTTTGGAGGCGACGGCCGGATTTGAACCGGCGATCGGGGTTTTGCAGACCCCTGCCTTGCCACTTGGCTACGTCGCCGCAACCATTCCTATTGTAGCGCAGTTACAGGGGTTTGTCAAACCGGCCGCGGGGCCCGAGTATAGCGCAGAACTGTCGGTTACTCTGTCACCGCGAGGAGCGTAGTGTGCGATTGCGCCAGTATCCTTCAGGACGAAGCAGTCTCCTTCGAGGGCGAGATTGCTTCGCAAAAGACGCTCGCAATGACGCCCCGGAGGATGTGGGTAATCACCAGGGCTGCGGGGCCCTTTGATCAAAGCGAGTATGCGCGATGCCGCAAACCAACGTCTACACCGTCTTACAGATCACAGCTTACATCAAGTCCCTTTTCACCGGCGACCCGCTTCTGGCCGACGTGTGGCTGTCGGCCGAGGTTTCGGGCTTCACCCAGGCGACTTCGGGGCATTGCTACTTCACCCTGAAGGATGCGAGCGCAGTCATCAAGGCGGTGATCTGGCGCACGCAGGCCGGCCGGATGACCCTGCCGCGCAACGGCGAGGCGGTGCTTGCACACGGCTACATCTCGGTCTACGAACAGGGCGGCGCGTATCAGTTCTACGTGGATCACATCGAGCCGGCCGGCGCGGGCCGCCTCTGGCTGGAATTCGAGCGGCTGCGCGGCCGGCTGGAGGCCGAAGGGCTTTTCGCCGCGGAGCGCAAACGCGCCATCCCCCCGCGGCCGGCCCGTTTGGGTGTGGCGACCTCGCCGACGGCCGCCGCGCTGCGCGACATCCTGCGCACCCTGGCCGCGCGCTGGCCTCTGGTGGAGGTGATCCTGGCCCCCACGCCTGTGCAAGGGGAGCAAGCGCCCCCAGGCATCGTCGCCGCAATCCAGGCGCTGAACCGCTGGTCGGCCGAGCGCGAGCCGCTGGACGCCATCATCCTGGCGCGCGGGGGCGGCTCCATCGAGGAGCTGTGGGCCTTCAACGACGAGCGCGTGGCGCGGGCCATCGTCGCCTCGGCCACGCCGATCATCACGGGCGTGGGGCACGAGACCGACTTCACCATCGCGGACTTCGCGGCCGATCTGCGCGCGGCGACCCCCACGGCCGCGGCGACCCTCGCGACGCCGGACCGCCGCGACCTGGCAGCCAGTCTTGCGAGCCTGACCAACGCAGCCCATCGCGACATGACCGACCGGCTGGCCGCAGCGCGCGAACGCACGGCCGGCCTGACCAGGCGGCTGGCGCGGCTCTCGCCCGAGGCGCGGCTCGCCAGCAACCGCCAACGCGTCGACGAGATGCACCGCCGCGCCGCACTGGCGATGGCCAGCCGGCTGCGCGAGGTCCGCGAGCGGTTGACCGGCCAGCAGTTGCGGCTGGCGGCCCTCGACCCGACCGCGGTTCTGGCGCGGGGCTATGCGATCGTCAGCCTGCCGAACGGGGCTGTGGTGACCTCGGTCGGCCAGGTGAAGCCCCACGACGCGCTGCACGTGCGCGTCGCGGACGGCGCGTTCGACGTGACCGTAGACGGCCGCTGAGGGACGATGGCCGCCTCCAACATCCAACATCCAGAGGCTACATGACCGATCAACCTAACTTCGAACAACTCTATCGCGAGCTGGAAGAGGCGGTCCACCGGCTGGAAACCGGCGACCTGACGCTGGACGAATCGCTGGCGCTCTTCGAGCAAAGCGTCCGGATCGCTGAACAATGCAATGGGCTCCTGGACCAGGCAGAGCTGCGCGTGCGCCAGTTGACCGCGCGACCCAACGGCGGCCTGACCGCTGATCCATTCGCAGGATGACGGAACGCGCCATGCACAAGCGCATCGTCGTCAAACTCGGCACCAGCGTCTTGACCGGCGGAACCCGTTGTCTGGACCGCGCGCGCATGGTGGAACTGGTGCGCCAGTGCGCGCTGCTCCAGCGTGAAGGACGCGAGATCATCATCGTCACATCGGGCGCCATCGCCGCCGGCCGCGAGCGCCTGGGCTATCCTGAGCTGCCGCCCACCGTCGCTTCTAAGCAGATGCTCGCCGCGGTCGGCCAGAGCCGACTGATGCTGGTGTGGGAAAGCCTGTTCGAGATCTATGGCCTGCACGTCGGCCAAATGCTCCTTACCCGCGCCGATGTCCGCGATCGCCAACGCTTTCTTAACGCGCGCGACACCCTCCACGCGCTCCTGGAGCATCGCATCACCCCGATCATCAACGAGAACGATGCCGTCGTCACCGCGGAGATCAAGGTCGGCGACAACGACAATCTGTCTGCGCTGGTGGTCTTGCTGGCCGAGGCTGATCTGCTGCTGCTGCTGACCGATCAGCCCGGCCTGTTCACGGCCGACCCGCGTACGCATCCCGACGCACAGCTCATTCCCGAAGTGCGGACGATTGACGAAAGCCTGTATCGGCTGGCCGGCGGCAGCACAACGGGCCTGGGCGTGGGCGGCATGACGACGAAGCTGCAGGCGGCCGATGTCGCGCGCCGGGCCGGGGCCGACGTGGTGATCGCGGCCGGCTCGGCGCCCGATGTGATCCTGCGGGCTGTGGGCGGCGAGGCCGTGGGCACGCGCTTTCCCGCGCTGGAGACACCGCTGGAGAACCGCAAGCGCTGGATCTTCGGCGGCACGACTCCCAGCGGCCGGCTGGTGGTGGATGCCGGCGCAGCACGCGCACTGACCAGGGGCGGCAAGAGCCTGCTGCCGGCCGGCATCACCGCCGTCGAGGGGGAATTCGAACGGGGCGACACTGTCCTCGTCGTAGGGTCAGATGGCAAATCGCTGGCGCGCGGCATCGTGCGCTACGATAGCGGCGATCTGGCGCGCATCCGCGGCGGCCGCTCGGACCAGATCGCCGAGCGCCTGGGCTACGAGTATGGACCGGTGGCGGTGCACCGGAACGACCTGATCCTGGTGTAGGCGACGTCACGAAGGAGGTGGAGAATGTCATACCTGGCAGAGATGGGCCAGGCGGCCCGGTCGGCCAGCCGACGGCTGGCGACCCTGACGACCAAACAGAAGAACACGGCCTTGCTGGCCATCGCGGACGCACTCGAGGCGCAGGCCGGCGCGATCCTGACCCAGAACGCGCTCGACATCGCCGGCGCCCGCGACAGGGGCCTCAGCGACGCGCTGATTGACCGGCTGCTCCTCACGGAAAAGCGCATTGCGAGCCTGGCGACCGACACGCGGGGCATCGTGGATCTGCCTGACCCGATCGGCGTGGAGATCGAGAGCCGCGTGCTGCCCAATGGCTTGAGGCTCATCAAGCGGCGCATCCCCATCGGCGTGATCGGCGTGATCTACGAAGCCCGGCCGAACGTCACGGTGGATGTGGCGACGCTGTGCCTGAAGACGGGCAACGCGGCGATTTTGCGCGGGGGCAGCGAGACGCTGCGCAGCAACCTGGCGCTGGTCGCGGCGATCCAGGCCGGGTTGGCGCAGGCGAGACTGCCCACCGCAGCCGTGCAATACATCGCCGACCCGGATCGGGCGCTCGTGACACAACTGCTGCGACTCGACAGCTACGTGGACATGATCGTGCCGCGGGGGGGCGCGGCCCTGCATCAGCTCTGTCGCGAGCAGGCTGCCATCCCGGTGATCACCGGCGGCATCGGCATCTGCCACGTCTTCGTAGACGAGAGCGCAGACCTGGCGCGAGCGGTGGATGTGGTGGAGAACGCCAAGGTGCAGCGGCCGAGCGTGTGCAATGCGCTCGACACGCTGCTGGTGCACCGCCGCGTGGCCGGCCAGTTCCTGCCGGACGTCGCCAGCCGGCTGGCGCGCAGCAAGGTCGAGCTGCGCGCGGCCGGCGAGGCGCTAGACATTTTGCGTGGGAACTCGGGCGGCGCGCTGGTCACGGCCGCCGGCCCCGATGACTTCGACACCGAATGGCTGGCGCTGATCCTGGGCGTGAAGATCGTGGATTCTCTGGACGAAGCCATCGCGCACATCCAGGCGCACAGCACCGAGCACTCCGACAGCATCCTGACCAACGACTGGCGCCATGCCCGGCGCTTCGTGGACGAGATCAACTCCGCTGTGGTCTATGTCAATGCCAGCACGCGCTTCACCGACGGCGGTCAGTTCGGCCTGGGCGCCGAGGTGGCCGTCAGCACGCAGAAGCTGCACGCCCGCGGGCCGATGGGACTGGAAGAGCTGACGACGTACAAGTGGATCGGGATCGGCGACGGACACATCAGGGAGTAGAACCGGATGAGCACTCTTTCGGCTGCGCCGATCGCCCGCATGCGATCGCACCCCTTCTCGAATGCGATCGGCTATTACGCCGCGTTCATTGCCCTCGGTCTGTTCGCCGCCTCGATGGGGCCGACCCTGCCCGGCCTGGCCCAGCACACGGGATCGCGGCTCAGCGAGATCAGTTTTCTCCTCAGCGCCCGTTCGCTCGGCTATCTGTTAGGTTCATTGCTCAGCGGCCGTCTCTACGACCGGGCGCCAGGCCATCAGGTCATCACGGCCGTGTTGATTCTCATGGCTGTCATGATGGTTCTGGTTCCATTGATCCCGCTCCTCTGGCTGCTGGTCGCAGTGCTGCTGGTGTTGGGCGCGGCCGAAGGCGCGCTGGATGTGGGCGGCAACACGCTGCTGGTGTGGCTCTATCGCGACAAGGTTGGGCCGTTCATGAACGCGCTGCACTTCTTCTTCGGCGTGGGCGCGTTCATCTCGCCGATCGTCGTCGCCCAGGCGGTGCAGGCCAGCGGCGATATCACCCTGGCCTATTGGGTTCTGGCGCTGCTGATGCTGCCCGCGCTGCTCTGGTTGATTCGTCTGCCCAGTCCAGAACGCCAGCCGGTCACAGAGACGCGGCGTTCAGGGCAGGCGAATCGCGTGCTGCTGACGCTGCTGGTGCTCTCCTTTTTCGTCTACGTCGGCGCGGAGTTGAGCTTTGGCAACTGGCTCTACACCTACGCCCTCACCCTGGGTCTGGCCGATGCGACGACCGCGGCCTATCTGACCTCGGGTTTCTGGGGCGCGTTCACGGCCGGCCGGCTGATCTCCATCCCCATCGCCACCCGCTTTTCACCCAGCGCGGTGTTGCTGGCGGACCTGGTGGGGTGTCTGGCTGGCGTGGGTGTGATTTTGCTCCGGCCCGCGTCGCCGCTGGCGCTCTGGATTGGCGCGTGCGGCGCGGGGTTTGCGATGGCCTCGATCTTCCCCACCATGATCGCGTTCGCCGAGCGGCGCATGACGATCACCGGGCAGATCACCAGCCTGTTCCTGGCCGGCTCTGCCGCCGGCAGCATGACGCTGCCGTGGCTGATCGGCCAGCTTTTCGAACGGGTGGGGCCGCACGTCATGACGACGATCATCGCCGTGGCGCTGATCGTCGAGTGCATCTTGTATGGGCTGATCCGTCTGCACGGCGCGAGGAGGGACGATGAAGCGGTCGCTTGACGTTGTGGCCTACAATCGGGCAGCCTGGGATCGTGAGGTGACCAAGGGCAACCCCTGGACGGTCCCTGTCAGCTCTGAAGCGGTGGCCGAAGCACGCGCGGGCCGCTGGCAGATCATCCTGACCCCCACGAAGCCGGTTCCCCAGGAGTGGTTTCCCGCTGAAATGCGCGGCTGCGATGTGCTCTGCCTGGCCTCTGGCGGCGGGCAGCAGGGCCCGATCCTGGCTGCGGCCGGCGCGCGTGTGACTGTCTTCGACAACTCGCCGGCGCAGTTGGCGCAAGACCGCCGCGTGGCGGAACGGGAGGAGCTGGAAATCCGCACGGTGCAGGGCGACATGGCCGATCTGTCCGCGTTCGCGGATAGCAGCTTCGACCTGATCGTCCATCCGGTCTCCAATGTCTTCGCGCCCGCGGTGCGGCCTGTCTGGCGCGAGGCCGCGCGGGTGCTCCGGCCTGGGGCTGCGCTGCTCGCCGGGTTCAATAACCCTGCCATATATCTCTTCGACTTCGATCTCATCGCCAGCCGCGGCGCGCTGCGCGTCAAGTACAGGTTGCCTTATTCCGACGCGACCAGCCTCTCCGCCCGCGCGCTCCGCAAGCGGATGAAAGAGGGGTGGCCCCTGGAACACAGCCACAGCCTGGCAGATCAGATCGGCGGCCAGTGCGATGCCGGTCTTGTGATCGCAGGGTTGTATGAGGATGTCTACGCGGCAGAAGATGACGACCTGCTGTCGCAATACATGCCGATTTTCATCGCCACGCGCGCGGTGAAGAATAGCAAATAGCAGATGGCAAATAGCGAATGGTGACCTGCATCTATCATCCCGGCAACTGAAGACCGATAAGTGAGGATGGCAAACCGATGATTGAGCTTCGCCACTCGCACGACCTGCGCCTCCCCGCCTGGGGGCCATACACCAAGAAATACACCGGCATCTCCCACATCCCCGACATTGCGGCCGGGTTGCGTTTCGACCTGAGCGTCTTCCCTGGCTTCTATCGCCGGCACGTGCTGGTGCCGAACGCCAAGTGGGAGTCGGGCGAGCATCCGTGGGCCGCCGCGCCCGATCTGAGCTATTTCGCGTACCGGTATGAGCTGGAATGGAAGGATCGGGTCTATTGCGACGTGGCCTTCTCGGCGGACGGCGACGACGCCCGGCTGATCCGCTGTCGCTTCGTCCATCGTCACCGCCACTGACGCTGATGAGGTATGTTTCGTCCCGGTCAAGTGGAACCCCGTGCCCGACATCGAAATCTGCCCTGATGGTCGCAGCCTCATCCTGAAGTATGCCGACTGCCCGGTTTACTACGGCCTGGCGTGGACCGGCGACGACTCGGAGGTGCGCCAGATCTTCGCGGAGGAGTTGGATCGCACGCTGCGCTATTTCGTCCAGGAGCACGTGCAACGGGTGTTGCGCGGCGCGGGCGAGGGGCACTTTACGAACGCGTTCGTCCGGCCGATCGCAGTTCCGCCGCACGCGCGCCGGATGCTCCATGGGCTGGTGTGCGCGGGGACGCGAGAGGAGGTAAGCGAAAGGGTTCGTAGTCACGACTTCAGTCGTGCGGCGCAGGACACGGGGACTGAAGTCGCCACTACAAACCAGGTGACGAAGGCCGGCCAACCCTACCTCTTCAGCCAGGAGCGCATGGCCGCGACGCTGCTGACCAACGTCGTCTACCCGGTCTACACCCGCCGGCGCTACATCCGGCATTACACGCCGGGCAAGTGGTGGGATTGTCTCTACACGTGGGATTCCGGGTTCATCGCACTGGGCTTGTTGGAACTGGACATCGAGCGGGCGATTGACTGCCTGAACGCATACACGACCCCGCCCGGCGACCCCCAGGCCGCGTTCATCCACCACGGCAGCCCCGCGCCGATCCAGATTTACGCGTTCGGGGAGCTGTGGAACCGGACGCAGGATCGCGGCCTGCTGGAATACTTCTATCCGCGGCTGCGCCCCATGTACCTCTTCCTGGCGGGCCGGCTGGGCAGCTCGACGACGCGAACGATGAAATCCGGGCTGCTGAAGACGTGGGACTACTTCTACAACTCGGCCGGCTGGGACGACTACCCGCCGCAGGTGCACGTCCACCGCCACGGGCTGGAAGGGACCGTCACACCGGTCATCAACACGGCGCACGCCATCCGCACGGGCAAGATCCTGCAGATGGCCGCGCGGGCGTTGGGGCTGCCGGACGATGTGACGGACTACGAAGCGGACATCGCCGCGTGGACCGATGCGCTCAACCGCTATGCGTGGGACGGAGAAGCCGGCTATTTCAGCTACGTGACGCATGACGACGCGGGCCGGCCGGTCGGCATCCTCCGCCACGCGAGCGGCGCGAACTACGACATGGGGCTGGATGGCGCCAGCCCGCTCTTTGCGGGGGTCTGCGACGCGGGGCAGGAGGCCAGCCTGATCGTCCGCCTTTCGTCGCCGGAGCGCATGTGGACGCGCGTCGGGGTCTCGACGGTGGATCAGAGCGCGGCGTATTATAAAGTGAACGGCTACTGGAACGGCGCGGTGTGGTTCCCCTATCAGTGGATCGTCTGGAAGGCGCTGCTTGGCCTGGGGCACGGCGACCTGGCGCACCGCATCGGCCGCACCGCGCTCGACGTCTGGAAGGCCGAGGTGGACGCGACCTACAACTGCTTCGAGCACTTCATCGTGCAATCGGGCCGCGGCGCGGGGTGGCACCATTTCGGCGGGCTGTCCGCGCCGGTGCTCTCCTGGTTCGGCGCGTATCACCGCCCTGGCCGGTTGACGTGCGGGTTCGATACGTGGGTGGCGCGACAGGAGTTCAGCGACGGCAACCGCAGGCTGACCGCCGAATTGGCGGGCCGGCCTCGGCTGGTGATCGCGACGCTGGCGCCCGCCCCCGCGTATCGCGTCACGTGGAACGGTCAGCCAGCGGCGGCACGAGAGCTTTATCCCGGTGTGTTGGAGATTACGCTGCCGGGCGGCGTTGGTGAGTTACAGGTGACGGTTTGAACGCAAATACGCCTCCTTCCAGGATTCGAGGCCCGACCGGTATGCGGGCTTTCCTCGTCGTCTGGCTGGGCCAGATCATCTCGGTGCTCGCCAGCAGTATGAGCCACTTCGGCCTGACGATCTGGATGTATCAGCAGACCGAGAGCGCCACCGCGATGGGACTGATGCAGGTCTTCTTCATCACCCCCTTCCTGCTGCTGTCACCCATCGCCGGGGTGATGGTGGATCGCTACAACCGCAAGCTGATGATGATGGTGAGCGACCTGGCTGCCATCATCGCGACGGGCAGCATCTTCATCCTCTTCGCCCTGGGCCGGCTGGAATTCTGGCATCTCTACGTTTCGGCCATCCTCAACGGCATCGGCAACACCTTCCAGTGGCCGGCCTACTCCGCGGCGATCAGCACGATGGTGCCGAAGGAGCAGTATGGCCGCGCCAACGGCTTGATGTCGCTGATGGAGGCCGGGCCAGGCGTATTGGCGCCGCTGTTGGCGGGCGCGCTGCTGCCGCTGATCGGGCTGACCGGCATCCTGAGCATAGACGTGTTGACCTTCCTGGTAGCGATCGGCGCGTTGTTGATCGTCCACGTGCCCCAGCCGATCCGCACCGCCGAGGGGACAGCGGGCGGCGGCGGCATCTGGCGCGAGGCGTCCTATGGCTTCCGCTATATCTTTGCGCGGCCCAGCCTGCTGGGGCTGCAACTGATCTTCTTCTTCGGCAATCTCTTCTCCGGCATCGCCTACACCGTGCAGGCGCCGATGATCCTCGCCCGCACGGCCAGCAACAGCGTCATCTTCGGCATGGTGCAGTCGGCCGAAGCGATCGGCGGGGTCGTGGGCGGGGTGATGATGAGCGCGTGGGGTGGCTTCAGACGCCGCGTCTTCGGCGTCATCCTGGGCTGGGCGCTTTCTTCGATCACGCTGGGGCTGATGGGGGTCGCCCGTGAGCTCCCGTTCTGGTTGCCCGTGGCGTTCGTGACTTCGCTCTTCGTGCCGCTCGTCAACACCTCGAACCAGGCGATCTGGCAGGCGAAGGTGGCGCCTGATGTGCAGGGCCGCGTCTTCTCGGCGCGGCGGCTGATCGCCTGGTTCACCAACCCCATCTCGCCCATCATCGCGGGGACGCTGGCCGACTTCGCGTTGGAGCCCGCCATGAAGGGGAGCGGCGCGTTGCCTTCCCTCTTCGGCTGGCTCGTCGGGCCGGGGCCGGGCGCGGGGATGGGGCTGCTGATGGTGATCTGCGGGCTGGGCGGCCTGGCGGTGGCGCTCATCAGCGCCTTCGTGCCGGCCATCAGACACGCGGAGACGCTCCTGCCGGATCATGGGCAGGCGACGCCGACCGCCGGCCATTGACCGGCTTCCTCCGGCAAGTCCTTTCGCGAGGTGTTTATGATCCACGTTCCCCTCACTTTGGCCGCGGTGCTGCCCTTCCTCGAACATCGTGTGGAAGACTTGGCGCACCAGCAAATCACCGACCCCGCGCATCCCGACTACGGCGCGTTGATCTCGCCGGAATATGGCATGACGTGGGGCCAACTGGATGCCGGGTTCGTCACCCGCGTCGCGTACCGGTTTCTCGCCGCGGTTGCGCTGGGGGATGAGCAGCGGATCGCGACGGCGCGCGATCTGCTGCCGCGCGCGGTGCTCGCCGCGGATGCGATGATCCGCGCCCAGCGACCCGGCGGGCTGCTCGATCTGATTACGGTCAACATAGACTCCGGCCCCGACACCGGCTTCACCGTCCAGCAACTTTGCACGGTGGTCGAGTTGGCGCGGTTGCGGGCGACCGAGGTCGCTGCAACCCTCGCGAAGTCGCCCTCCGGCGACTGGCCTCAGCCGACGCAGGTCGGCTTTGCGCCGGTTGCTGCGGGTTCCAACCGCCAGGCAGATCCCAACTGGGCCGCGCTCCTGTCCAAGATCGAACAGTTCATCCGCCGCGCCGTGCCGGGGATGATGGATGGCGGCTTCCACACGCCGAACCATCGCTGGGTCATCGCCGCGGCGCTGAGCCAGGCCGCCCGGCTCTTCCCTGACCTGGACGTTCGGCGCGCCGTGGACGCGTACCTGGCCGAAGGGGTTGACCTGGATGCCGAGGGTTTCTTCATCGAGCGCAGCGTCGGCGTGTACGATGCGGTCAACACCCGCTCGCTGCTGCTGATCGCGGAGAACTACGGCTGGCCGGGCGCGCTCGAGGCGGTCGAGCGCAACCTGAGCCTCGACTTGCGGCTGCTGCACGCCGACGGCACAGCCGAGACCGGCCTCTCGCGGCGGCAGGACTACGGCACGCGCGAGGTCGCGCTGGGGCTGGCGCCGTGCTATCTGCTGTATCATGGTCTGCGCCCGAACCCGCTCTTCTCCCGCGCCGCGCAGTGGCTCTGGGAACAGGCGCCGACGCCGGCCGGGCATCTCGAATGGCTGCTCTATCCACTGTTCAAGTACGGCGACCCCGCGCCAGCGGACGCCAGCCTGCCCGACGATTTCACCCTGCACCTGCCCGCCAACGGCATCTACCGCGTGCGCCGCGGCCCCCTCAGCGCGTCCTTCTTTCAGGACGCCACGCGGCTGCTCTCCTTCACCTTCGGCGCGGCCGAGCTGACCAGCCTGAAGATCGACGCGACCTACTTCGGGGGCGACTGCGGCCGCTTCATCGGCGACCGGCTGGAGGTGAAAGGCGGCCGGGTCGTGCTCTGGTCGGAGGGCCGGCGCCGCGCCAGACGCCCCGGCTACGAACTGCCGCTCGGCCGGCCCGTCCCGCCGGAGCAGTGGACGGCGATGATCGCCGAGCGCAAGCTGCGCACACTGCCGCCCCTCTTCAGTCTGCTGGAGGCGCGGGAAGCCGCCGATGATCGCGGCCGCGGCTTCGACCTGCGCCTGCGCACCCTCGACGGGCTGGATGGCGTGGCCGTGCAGCTCGCGTTCGACTTCCCGCCGGGCGGCGTCTGGGAGACGGCCGACACGCGCACGAAGCCCGTCGCCGGGCAGACGATCTTCCTGAAGCAGGGCCGCGGCGCGATGCGCTACGGCAACGACGTGATCGAGATCGGCCCCGGCGCGGCGGCGCACAGCATGTGGCAGATGCGCGAGGCCGAACCCGCGCCCAATCACGTGCGCGTGCTGCTGGCGCTCTTGACGCCGGTGGATCACGCGTTTACAATTCGCGCCTATCGAGGAGTAGGTCGTGCGTAGTGCGTATTGCGTTTACAGTCAATACCCGTGAATGAAACCTTGCCACAGCATTGCCTTGCCAGTTTACAGAATTGTGGTATCCTGATGCCAACCTTGCCAGGAGGCGCACATCATGGATATCACGAGTGTGGCTTTCGCCGTTACCCAGATTGGGGCCACTTTCAGTCTGGCCCCGTTTGACGCTGTGTTACAGCCCTTGATTGAGGAGACGCTGGCAGAACTGGGGAAGAATCACTGGCGGCGCGGCACCCTGTTGATCCCGGCTCTGCTCGTCTGGTTGGTGTTGGTCTTGACCCTGCGCCGAGACCTCAACTATGACCAGGCCCTCAACTGGATGGTGTCGGGTTTCCGCTGGCTGGAAGACATCCTGCCGGCAAAAGCCAAGCTGGTCAGTGATGGGACGATCAGTCATGCCCGCGTCAAGTTGGGCGTGGAGGTGTTTCGGGTGCTGTGGCACAAGCTGGTGGCCTCGTTCCGACCGCTGCCCGCGGATTTTCATGGGTTGATCAGCGCCATTTTTGATGGCAGCACGGGCACGATGCCCGACACCGAAGCCAACCGAGCGGCCTTTGGCAAACCCAAGGCTCGCACAGGCACGGCGGCCTTTCCCCAGGTACGCTTGATGGGCTTGTTGGCCGTGGCGCGGCGGCAATTGTTGGATATTGCCTTTGCGCCCTACACCGGCAAAAGCACCGGCGAACGCGCCTTGCTGCGGACCATCCTGGCGCGCGTGACGTGCCGGGGGTTGTTGTTCCTGATGGACGCCGGGCTGTATGCCTTTGACGTGCTGTGGGACATCACACAGAAAGGGGGCCAGGTCATCGTCAAGGTGCCGGCCCACGTCAAATTCAAGCGCACCCAACGTCTGTCCGATGGCAGTTGGCTGGCTGAGTTGACAGGCAAGGTGCTCGATCCCACGCTGCCGCCCACACCGCAGGGGCGCCGGCACTGGAAAACCGTGACGCTGACCGTGCGCGTGATCTGGATCGAGATTCCCGGCTTCCGCCCCTTCTGGCTGATGACCACGCTGCTCGACCCGACCATCACCGCCCGCGAGATTGCCCTGCATTATCATCGACGCTGGGACATCGAGATCGTCTACGACGAAATCAAAACGCACCAATGCGTGACCTTGCGTGGGCAAGCGCCCACCACCTTGCGCAGCAAGCTGCCTGATCTGGTCAAGCAGGAAATC
>VGOD01000050.1 GCA_016876015.1 Chloroflexota bacterium | reverse complement strand
GGGCGGTTGCAACCGCTGCAACAGCGGCGAAGCCTGCCGACGCAGGCTCAATTCAGTCGCCGGAGGGCGACTTCGCGAAGGTTGCAGCGACCTCGGTCGCCGGGTCTGAGAAACTGCGGTTGTAGTACTAGAGCAGTTCTGCCAGGGCGCGATTGGTCTGGTCAGCGCGCTTGGCGAAATCGGGCTGTTCGCTGGCCAACACCTGAGCCATTGCCATGCACAAGGAGTAGAGGCCGGTCAGGCTGGGCAGCGTCCCCTCGGTCTCGCCCGGAGCGTACAGCAGATACTCGGCGGCGCGGGCAGCCTGGCTGCTCAGGCTGGGCGTGCAGGCCAGCGAGATCGCGCCTTCTTCGCGCACATAGCGCAGGACGCGCGCCACACCCGAAGGCCCCTCCAGCGGCGTCATGCCGATGACGACTTCTTTGCGCACCAGGTGCGCCAGGGCGCGGGCGCGCTCGTAGACATCGGGGCTGGTATAGACCACCGGCATGCCGGCCTCGCGCAACATGCGTGCGAACGCCTCAGCCAGCGGCACGGCAAACGACTCGCCGGTCACAATGATGCGAGGCGCGGCGCGCAGAAAGTCCAGAATCCTCTCCAGCGCATCCAGGTTGTTATGCGCCAGCGCCTTTTCGATGTTGGTGCGATCCTGGCTGACGAATCGCTGCACCTTAGCTTGCAAGGTGTTCTCCTCCGGGGGTGCGGCATAGGTCTGGCTCAGCTCAGCTTTTACCTGCTCCTGGATGTCCTCGATCAGTTCCGGGTAGCCAGGATAGCCGAGGCGCTGAGCGAAACGCACGACGGTCGTCGTGTCCACATCTACAGCATCGGCCAGGGCTGCCGCGGTCAGAAAAGCCGCGGTCCGGTAATCGCTCAAGATGAAATCGGCGACCCGGCGATAGCTGCGCGAGAGATGATCGTAGTGCTTACGGATGTTTTCTCTAAACATAGGAGCCCTCCAGTGGATGGTTGCGCCGCTGCCTCAGGCGAGGATCGGCGCTGACTTGGTGTCTTGCCACACCGATACCTGACACCGAAACCTCTCGATCTGGCTGGCCTGGGTGAAGACGTATCGCCTGTCATATCGTCAGGTGTGTGGCATTACGACCGCTATTGTACAACGGCTTGTCTGTCTTGTCAACTCGAATTAGCGAGGATGACGATGTGAAATGGCAGACCCGTCAGGTTTCGGAAACCAGACCGGTCTGTCCAGGTCTGTGTTGAGCAACCCGTGTCAAGTCAAATGATAATGTTACCGGGCGGGCAGCCTTGACAGAACCGTTGCTCTCGGCTATTCTGTCCGGCAAGATCAGGCTCAGTAGATCACAATTGCTCAGGCCGGATCCGTGATCCGGCGGGTCATGGACCCGCTTGGAGCATGGTCCGGCAAGATCAGATTATCGAGGAGCTGCGCAGTGAGGAAAAAGGTGAGAGCCGGCCGATCGGCCAGAAGCTTTGCTGTGCTTGGGTTGCTGGCGCTGCTTGGCAGCGTATTGACAGGTTGTGGGACGCCGCCGCGCGCGGTGACTGCTCGCTTCGCCGCACTCAGCGCAACTCCCAGCCCGACGGCAAGCCCTTCGCCATCGGCCACAGCCACGCCCATGCCATCGCCGACGCTGGCGCCGGCCACCGCGACCCCATCGGCGACGGCCTCGCCGACTATCACGCCGACCCCGACAGACACGCCTTCCCCCAGCCCGACGCCGACGGTCACTGCAACCCCGACGCCGCTTCCCACCCCTGATGGGACGCCGCGCGCTGCCCGCGCGCCAATCCTGCTCTATCACTATATCTCGCAACCTCCGCCCGATGCTGATGTCTATCGCCGGGATCTCTCGGTGGCGCCGGAGTTGTTCGAGAGTCACCTGCGTCGGCTGTGCGACGATGGCTACCAGGTCATCACGCTCGATGATTTGCTCTATTTCCTGACCCAGGGCCGATCGTTGCCGGCCAGGCCGGTCATCCTGACCTTCGACGATGGCTACGCCGACAACTACACCAACGCTTTCCCGCTGTTACAGAAATATGGCATGGTGGGCCACTTCTTCATCATCACGGATTTCATCAACGAGCAGCGACCGGGGTATCTGACGTGGCAACAGATCGCGGAGATGGCGGCCGCAGGACAGCGGATCGGCGCCCACAGCCGGGATCACCCCGACCTGCGCGGCAAACCGGTGGACTACCTGGTGTGGCAGGCGTTGGGGAACGGCGAGACGATCGCGGCGCGCGTAGGCCAGCATCCGCGCTGGATCGCCTATCCTTCGGGAGGTTATGACGCGCAGGTGATCGCGGTCTTTCGGTCGGCGCACTACTGGGGAGGACTGACCACGCGCCAGGGCGCCACGCACAGATCAAGCAACATCTTCGAGCTGGCGCGCGTGCGCGTGCGCGGCAGCGATACGGCCGAGGATCTGGCCAGGCTGCTGAAGCTCGATTGGTAGGCGCTGCGAGCAGGAAAGCGGCTACAGCGAGCGCCGCGTCCCCGCGTCTCCGCGTCCCCGTGTCGTCTTCTCGGCGATCGCGATCAGCGACGTTCCCACCGGCAAATCTATGCGCCGCAGAAGAGCCGCTTCCAGCCGGCCGATTTGAGTCAGAATGGCGTTGAGCAGCGGCGGCGCCGGTTCCATCTCGACCTGGTAGGCATCCTCGTCATGATGAGGCGAGGCCAGCTCAGGTTCCGCACGGCCGCGACGCAACAAGATCAGGGCGGCGGCCAGGGGAAAAACGAAGAAGTTGTTGTAGGATATGCGCAACACCTTGAAGCCGTGCTGCGCCAGCTTGTCTGCCAGCCCTGGCGCGGTGTAGCGGCGCTGATGCTGGTTGATGACATCGTTCTGCGACCACAGCCACATGAAGGCCGGCGCCGTGACCAACAGCTTGCCGCCCGGTCGCCCCGCAGCATGATCGGGGTCGCGCAACACCCGCCGGCACTCCTCGAACACTTTGTCCTCGGCGGGCACGTGCTCCACCGTGTCCAGCAGAGCCACCAGATCGAAGTCGCCGCTGCCGAATGGCAGATCATCGGCTGCGGCCTGATAGGCCTCGAGGCCGCGCGCGCGCGCCACCACGAGCGGCCGCGGATTGACGTCCACGCCCAGCACGTGGCCGTAGCGGCGCAGGTGATGTGTCATGTTCGCGGCGCCGCAGCCCACGTCCAGAATGCGCAACGCGCCATCCCGACTGAGGTGGCGATCCAGATAGGCCAGGATCGCCTGCGTGCGCGTGGCAAACCACCAGTGACGATCTTCCTCCAGAACGACCTGCAGCGGCGTCACAGACATCGGCATCACAACTCCCTGCGAGAATCAGCCATAAAGGCTCTCCAGCCGCGGCACGATGGCATCCCACCCGTAGTGGGCCTCGACATGGTCGCGGCCAGCCTGGCCCAGATCGTCACCGCGGCCGGGGTCGCGCAATACCGCGAGAACAGCATCGGCGAACGCGCGCGGTTCGTCGGCGAACAACACCTCCCGACCGTCCTCGAAATGGAAGCCATCGCACCCTAAACGCGTCGAGACGATCGGCCGGCCCATGGCCATGGCTTCCAGGACCTTCAGGCGCGTGCCGCCCCCGATGCGCAGCGGAACGACGAAGACGCGCGCCGCGGCGACGAAAGGCCGCACATCTGGCACGCGGCCGGTGATGGTGACCGCGGGATGGCCCGCGAGCGCAGCCAACCGGGCATGGGGCTGTTGACCCACGGCGTAGAAGTGCGCGGTCGGCGCCTGCGCCAGGAGCAGCGGCAACACGACCTCGACGAACCACAACACGGCGTCCACGTTGGGCCGATAGTCCATCTTGCCCACGAACACCAGCGCGTGCGGGCCAAGATCAGGCGCGGCCGGCGTCGCGTCAGGTCGAAAGAAGTCCAAGTCCACGCCGTTCGGGATCACCGCGACATCCAGGCCGGGCGCCAGGCACTGCAACGCCTCCCGATCGGCCTCGGATACCGCGATCACCCGGTCCGCAGCCCGACAGATGCGGCGCTCATAGCCTATCAGTTTCCGCCATTGGATGAACGAGTAGGCCGCGGCCGGCCAGCGTCGCGGCCGGCGGATGTCGGTCAGGAAGGTGCGCTTTTGCAGGAGATATTCAGCGTTGTGATCGTCGAACACCAGGCGCGGCCGGTTGGGGTCCGGGCGGCTGCGCGCCAGGGCATAGGGCGCCATCTCGATCCCTTCCACCTGGATCACATCGTAATGCTGCTTTTGCATCAGGCGCGCCATGTGCCCGTGCAGCGCGGGGCTGTCCAGGCGCAGCGCCATGTCGGGCAGATGACTCAGCAGCGTATCGCGACCGCGCTGCCAGAGAGCGCGCACCGGCGGCGGCTCGGCGCTCACCTGCTGGCAATAGGGCCGGAGCAATGAACAGGGGTCGGGGGCGAGGCCGGCGTCGGCCGGCAGAAACGTCAACAGGTCCAACGTATGACGTCGCGCCAACCCGGCCATCAGATTGAAGTTGCGGATCGTGGTTCCCTGCGAGAACCCGGTCAGGGCTTGCGGGGGAACGGGCAGTTGTGGCGTCAGAACCAGGATGCGCGCCATGTTCTAGGTCTGGCAGCGCGCGGCCTTGCGATAGACGGCCATTGTTTGCTCGGCGGCGCGGCGCCACGAGAACTGCGCCGCACGCAGCAGCCCCTTGGCCCGCAGCGACTTCTGCAGCGCCTCATCGGTCAGCACGCGCCACAACGCCACGGTGATCTCCTCATCGTGCTGCGGGTCAACCAACAAGGCGGCGTCGCCGACCACCTCGGGCAGGCTGGAGACGTTGGAGACGATCACGGGGGCGCCGCAAGCCATGGCCTCCAGGGGCGTCAGCCCAAAGCCCTCATAGAAGGCCGGGTGCACAAGACAACGCGCGGCGTTGTAGAGATGGAACAGATCGCGATTGCTGACGCGGCCCAGGAAAAAGCAGGCGGACTTCAGATTCAGCGTGTCCACCAGCTTGTAGACATCATCGGAGAGCCAGCCTTGCGCGCCGACCAGGGCGAGCGCCGGTTTCAGCTTGTAGTCGTCACGCAGCCGCCGATAGGCGCGCAGCAACCCGCCGACGTTCTTGCGCGGCTCGATGGTGCTGACGAACAGTATGAAATCGTCGGGGAGGTTGAACTGCATCTTGACGTGGCGCAAGGCCGCGGCGCGATCTTCCGGCTGGAATTGCGGGTCGGCCGCCTCGTGGATGACGGTGATCTTCTCTTCGGGCGCACCCAGCATGTGGATCAAATCGCGGCGGGTGCTCTCGGAAACCGCAATGATCTGATCGGCGCGGCGCACCGCGCGATCTATCTGGCCGTAGTAGCGCGCCCCTTCTTTGGTGACGAAGTGCGGATAGATCAGAAACGCCAGATCGTGGATGGTGATGACGGACGGGACGCGGGCGCGCAGGGGGGGGATGAAATCCGGGCTGTGAAAGACGTCTACGTGCAGATGATCGGCCACCCACGGCAGCAGCAGTTGTTCCACGCGATGGTGGCTGGGGACTCGCGTGCGTGCCAGCTGAACGTTTGGTGCGCTGACCAATGCGCGCTCGTCGCGCCGATCTTGTAATAAGGTGAAGCGGTCATCTCCGTACATCGCGGCCAATGTCTGCGTCAGGCGCAGCGTGTATTCGCCGATGCCCGCCTGGGTATAGTAAACCAGTCGCGCGTCGATCCCGATGTGCATAGCCTCCGCCATCCTGTGTGCCTCGCCCCAACGACAAAGAGACGCCCTCCTCTTAGACCGCGACCCGGCAGGGGAGGGCGCCTATGACCCAAACAAGCCAGGCTATCATAGCACCAAGCGGCCTGAGCGTCAAATCACCATGAGATCAAGAATCAGTACTTCGAGATCGAGCGGCCGACCCTGGCCGGGCAGGTTGTCGAATTCGCCGCGCGCCATCGCTTCCTGGATCTTCTGATCAACGAGTCCGTCGAAGGACATGGCAGCCCCCGGTCGACGATTTGAGGTCGGCGTTCGCGGTCAGCGCCTCTCGCAGCAGATCCTTCACCACCGCTGGATTGCCCTTGCCGCGCGTCTCACGCATGACTTGGCCCAGGAACCAGTTGAAGAGGCTCTCCTTGCCCCCGCGATACCTGGCGACCTCGTCGGGGTATTGCCCGATGATCCCGGCCACGGCCGCCGCGAGCGCGTCCACGTCGCTCACCTGCGTCAGACCGAGCTCTTGCACGATCGCCCTGGCCGGCCGGCCGGTCTCGAACATGACGCCGAAGACCCGCTTGGCGCTGTTGAGGTTGATCTGCCCGGCGGCCGCCAACTCAAGCAGCTCGGCGAACGCCTCTGGGGTGATCCTCACCGCGGCGATCTCCGCGCCGGCCGCGTTCATTAGCCGGAACAGCTCGCCCGTCACCCAGTTGGCGACGGTCTTGGGCGTCACCGCCGAAGGGATTTCACGCTGCTGGCCAGGCGGCCCGGCTGGCCGGATCGCGCTGGCTTGCCGCAAGACCGACTCGTAGTATTCTGCCACCGCGCGATCCTCGGCCAGCACGCGCGCGTCCTGCGGATCGAGGCCGAGCTCGTTCACGAAGCGCGCCATCCTGGCATCGGGCAGCTCGGGCAGGCGACTGCGGATCGCGGCAACCCATTCGGGCGCGATGACCAAGGGCGGCAGATCGGGTTCGGGAAAGTAACGATAGTCGTTTGCCGATTCCTTGACGCGCTGGATCACCGTTCGCCCGCGTTCTTCGTCCCAGCCCATCGTGACCTGCACCACGCGCTCCCCGCGTTCCAGGGCCGCGATCTGCCGGCTAACTTCGTATTCCAGCGCCAGTTTGACCGCGCGGAAAGAATTCAGGTTCTTGACCTCGACCTTGACGCCGAACGCGGCCTGGCCGGCCGGACGCACGCTGACGTTGGCTTCGCAGCGCATGGCGCCCTTCTCCATATCGGCCGTGCTCACCTGCAAGTAGCGCAGGATGCGCTGCAGCCTGGTCAGATAGGCGTAGGCCTCGTCTGGCGAGCGCATGTCTGGCTCGGTGACGATCTCCAGCAGCGGCACGCCGGCCCGATTGAGGTCCACCAGGCTGGCGCCGGTTGTGTGTATTAGCTTGCCCGTGTCCTCTTCCAGATGGGCGCGGGTAATCCCAATCCGCTTAACCTTACCCTCAACCTCATCCTCAACCTCGATCCACCCCTCTCGGCACAGCGGCAGCTCGTATTGGCTGATCTGGTAGCCTTTGGGTAGGTCAGCGTAGTGGTAGTTCTTGCGCGCGAAGACGGCTTCTGGCCCGATGGCGCAGTTGAGCGCCAACCCCGCCAGGATCGTCTGCTCCACGGCCGCGCGGTTGATGACCGGCAGCACGCCCGGCAGCGCCATGCACACCGGGCAGACGTGGGTATTCGGCGGCGCGGCGGCATAGGCCGCGTTGCACCCGCAGAACATCTTGGATGCGGTCAGCAGTTGGGCGTGAACTTCCAGGCCGATGATCGTTTCGTAGTGGGTCATATCGCAAGCATACCACGAGCCGCCATTTCACACAAAGCGTCTGCTGCTATTCGCCCTCGATCCCAGCCACGCCATAGGCCACGTGCGTCTCACGTTGGATGCGCGCCCGATAGATGCGCACCCCTGGCGACACATCCACGGCCTCCCACCGCGCCCGGTCGCGCACCAAGCCGTGCAACTCGTGGTCAACCAGGACCAGGTCGCGCGCGGCAGGGGGCAGTGGATGGCGCCGGTGCTGTCGCGTGAAGAGATCAACCCATAGGGTGTGCGGATAGTCGGGCAGGTAGTAGCGCGTGTGCTTGTAGCTGGCATACGAGAGAAGCACAACGTCCTCTGGCCGATAGGCGCGACGTATGTGGTTCATCTTCGCGCCGATCGCCACATCGTTGCGGCGGATGCCGGCCGCGGTCAAAGGCTTGTCAACGACCAGGAAGATCCCCGCGTTGATGATCAACGCGATCGCCAGCGCCGGCGCGACGATTCGGCCGTGGGGACGGCGCCACATGGCCGCAAACCAACCCGCGATCAGCAGGCAGAGCGCCGGCAGCACCGCGAAGACGTAGCCCGGATCGCCGATGTGAACGAAGATGTAAAATGCGACCATCGGCGCGATCCAGACGGCCAGGAACGCCCACACCGGCTCGCGACGCCACCGGCCGCTCCCGATGAGCCAGGCCGCCGCGACCGCCAGCAGCGCGGCCTGGGCATAGAGCGCATAGAAGAAATAGCTGGCCAGATCGCGCAGATTGATCCCCAGCGCAGCCAGCCCCTGATGAGAAACCGAGTAGCGATCCAGCACATCGCGATTCAGATAGGCCAGAAAGACCGCCAGGTAGTCGGCCGGGCCGCCCGAGAGCCAGGCCGTCGGCGCAAACCAGACCCAAAAGCCCGCGAGCGCGGCGAGACCATGCCAGACGCGGTCGCGCCACGAGGCGTGCAGCAGCCCCCACAGCCACAGCGGCGCCAGGAAGAGCAGCAGGTCGGGCCGGAAACCCCCAGCGATGCTGTAGAGGGCGGTGAGCCACGGCAGCCATCGGCGCTCGCCGGCCAGCGCCACGCGCGCGGCGGCCCAGGCGACCGCGATAGAGAAGAACGCCAACACGGTGTAGGAAAGGGCGATGGTCCCATAGGACCAGAACGTCACACACGCTAATAGAGAGAGCGCCGCGATGATCCCCGTCTCTTGCCCCAGCGCGTCTCGGCCCAAGAGAAACAGCGCGGCCGCGGTCAGCCCGGTGAACAGGATGCTGATCGCGACCAGGCTGGCGTTGGCGTTGCCCAGGAGCAGATCGAGAAGTCGGGCCAGCCCCACGTAGTAGGGATAGCCTGGCGGATGGGGCGCGTGCAAGGTCACATTCAGGCCGCGCATCCCCAGGGCGAAGTTGACAGAATCCCAGCTATACAGATAGCGGGTGGCGAACGGCAGCCGGCTCAGGCAGCCCAAAACCGCCAGCGCCAGGCCGATCGTCGTATCGTTCCAGCGAAACGCCAGGCCGAAAGACAACCTGCGGCCACCGATGTCTTTGAGTCTCGTCATGCAGCCATCCCCAGGGACGCTTTACCCGTGCCGGCGCACAAACCGCTGCATCCGCTCTAGCGCCTCAACGATCTTGTCTTGTGCGGTGGCATAACACATGCGCACGTAGCCTTCACCCCCCAGACCGAACGCGGGCCCCGGGATGCAGGCCACCTGCTCCTCCTCCAGGAGGGTCCATGCGAACCGGTCCGAGGTCATGCCGCTGGGCCGGACATCGGGGAAGGCGTAGAACGCGCCGCGCGGTTCGAAAGTGGGCAGGCCGATGCTGTTGAGGCCTTCCACCAGCAGCTTGCGGCGCGCGTCGTATGAGCGGCGCATGGCCAACACGGCTTCTTCGGCGCGGGGGTCGGTGAGCGCGGTGATGGCGGCGACCTGCGCGGTGGTAGATGCCGACATGATGGTATACTGGTGTACCTTGCGCATGGCGTCCAGGATATCGGCCGGGCCGAGAGCGAACCCCAGCCGCCACCCCGTCATGGCGTAGTCTTTGGAGAAGCCGCCGATGACGATCGTGCGCTCGCGCATCCCCGGCAGGCTGCTGAAGCTCTCGTGATCGGCGCCGTCATAGACCAACCGATCGTAGATCTCGTCGGAGATGACCAGCAGATCGTGTTTCTCGGCGACGGCGGCGATCTCGCGGATGCGCTGGCGATCGAGCACCGCGCCGGTGGGGTTGTTGGGATAGTTGATCAGGATCGCGGTAGTCTGCGGCGTGATGGCCGCCGCAAGCTGGGCGCCGGTCACCTGGAAGGTGGTCGCCGCTTCCGTCGCGATGGCGAGAGCCACGCCGCCTGCGAAGAGCACCTCCGCCTCATACGAAACGAAACACGGCTGTGGAATGATCACCTCGGCGCCGGGGTTGAGAATTGCGGTGAGGGCCAGGTAAAGAGCCTCGGACCCGCCGACGGTGACCAGCGTCTCGCTCTCTGGGTCATAGGCCACGCCGTACAGTTGCGCCCACTTGGCCGCGATCGCCTGGCGCAACTCCAGGATGCCGGAATTGGAGGTGTAGCGCGTCTCGCCGCGCTCCAGCGAGGCGATGCCAGCCTGCCGGATAACATCGGGCGTCACGAAATCCGGCTCGCCGATGCCCAGGGAAATCACATCGGGCATAGTGGCGGCGATGTCGAAGAACTTCCGAATGCCGGATGGCGGTACGGCTGCCACCCGGCGAGAGATGCGCTGGGACATGAATGACTCCGTATTACTCCGCGGGCGGCGGCGTGGGCAAGTCAGCGACCGCGGTGGCGATCCACTTGTCGCCCTCGGGAATCAGCATCACCGGGATGTCATCTCGAATGGGGTATTTGCGGCCGCAGTCCGCTTCCTGGCAAACCAACCAGACGTCCTTGACCAACTCCAGCCGGCCGGGATCGGCGCCGGCCTTGCGAGTCGAGCCGGCAACACAGTGCGGGCAGCGGAGAATGGCGAGCAGTTCTTCTGAGATCATTCTTCAAGCTCCTTGCTGATGGATGCTCAGCGATTGACGATACACTGCAGACCGAGTATACCATACGCGCCACGGCCCCACAACTTGCCCCTGCGCGTGTGGTGTGATATACTGCCCGATCGGGCTGTCGGCCCACATCATACACGCCTGCGTTCAGGCTGGCCGTGTTCTGACCTTCGGAAGAACGACGAAGGCGCAGGATCCCAGTGATCGCGCAGGCGGAAGACCAAACGGAAAAGGAGTGTTGTACTGTGTCTATCGTTTCGATGAAGGCGTTGTTGGAGGCGGGCGTCCATTTCGGACACCGAACCCGCCGGTGGCATCCGAAGATGCGTACGTTCATCTTCACGGAGCGCAATGGCATCCACATCATTGACCTGCAGCAAACCATGCGCCAGGTCAACACCGCCTACAGCACCGTGCGCGACATGGTGCGCGAGGGTGGCCTGGTGCTCTTTGTGGGCACCAAGAAGCAGGCGCAAGAGACGATCAAGCTGGAAGCCGAGCGTTGCAGCATGCCTTTCATGGCCGAACGTTGGCTGGGCGGCACGCTGACCAACTTCCGCACGATTCGCCAGCGCGTCGAGTATATGACGGAGCTCGAGCGCCGTAATATGCGCGGGGAGCTGGATCGGTTGCCCAAGAAAGAGGCCATGATTCTGCGTCACGAGCTGGCGCGTCTGAACCTGCGTCTCGGCGGCCTGCGCAACATGACGCACCTGCCCGATCTGGTGTTTGTCGTAGACGTGCAGCGCGAATCGCTGGCCGTCACCGAGGCCAATAAGCTGCGCATTCCCGTCGTGGCGATGGTGGATACCAACTGCGATCCAGACCCCATCAGCTACCCCATCCCATCCAACGACGATGCCATTCGCGCCATCAAACTGATGGCGGGCAAGATCGCTGATGCGGTCGTCGAAGGTCTGCAAATGCGCGCGGTGGATGAGGCCGAACGGGCCACGGAGCAGCCTCTAGCGACGCTGCCGCTTGAAGAGGCCGAACAAGAAAAGCCTCAGCCTGCACGCTATTCTGCGGCCGGGCAGGAAGCTGAGGAAGATGAGTATCTAGGACCGTCTATTCTGGCCCGGCTGGCGCGCGGTCTGGATGAGAACAACCAAGAGGAAAACGAATAACATCAAGGAGTCATCTGTGGAGATCACGGCAAGCATGGTGAAGGAATTGCGGCAGCTTACTGGGGCAGGCGTCCTGGATTGCCGCAAAGCATTGGAGACCGCGGGCGGCGATCTCAAACGGGCCGCAGAGCTGCTGCGCGAGAAGGGATTGGCGGCCGCGGCGAAGAAAGCCACCCGCGAAGTACATGAGGGCTTGATCGGCAGCTACATCCACATGGGCAGCAAGGTCGCTGCGTTGGTCGAGTTGAACTGCGAGACCGATTTCGTGGCGCGCACGGCTGATTTCCAGGGGCTGGCCAAAGACCTGGCGATGCAGATCGTCGCGGCCCGGCCCACCTGGGTGCGGATCGAGGATGTGCCAGCCGATGTTCTGGCGCAGCAGACCGCGACCTACCGCGCCGAGGTTGATCCGGCCAAGCCGGCCGCCGTGATCGAGAAGATCATCGAGGGCAAGTTGGCCAAGTTCCTTGAAGAGAGTTGTCTGCTGGAGCAGCCTTTCATCAAGGACGAGACCGTCAGAATCAAAGACCTGTTGACGGCAGCCGTCGCCAAGCTCGGCGAGAACATCGTAGTCCGCCGCTTCGCGCGGCTGGAAGTGGGCGGTTAGGTCGCCATGGGCACCCTGCGCTATCGCCGAATCATGCTCAAGATAGGCGGCGAGGCCCTGGCTGGCGAGGGAGGGTTCGGGTTCGACCCGGATCAGGCTACCTCTGTCGCAACCAAGGTGCGCCGTCTGCGCGACCTGGGTACGGAGATCGCCATCGTGATCGGGGGCGGCAATCTGTGGCGCGGCAAGGATGGTCTGGATCACGGTATGGAGCAATCGGTCTCCGATCACATGGGGATGCTGGCCACCGTGATGAACGGTCTGGCGCTCGGCGATGCGTTGCATCGCGTCGGGCTGGAGCCGCGCGTGATGACGGCCATCGAGATGCGCGCCGTGGCCGAACCGTACATTCGGGGCAGGGCTATTCGCCATCTGGAGAAGGGCCGCACGATCATCATGGCGGCTGGCACTGGCAATCCCTACTTCACTACCGACACGGCCGCCGCGCTTCGGGCCATGGAGATCAACGCCGAGGTGCTGATCAAGGCGACGAAAGTGGATGGCATCTTCGACAAAGACCCGCACCGGTTTTCCGATGCGCAGCGTTTTGACCACCTGACCTACATCCAGGCGCTGAACCTGCGCGTCGGCGTCATGGACAGCACCGCGTTGACCCTCTGCATGGACAATGATCTCCCGATCATCGTCCTGGATTTCTGGCAGGCGAACAGTGTGGAGCGCGCCATCCTGGGTGAAGCAGTGGGCACCCTCGTAACCGCCTGATGTCTGCAACCGGCGGCGTCCCGCTCCCGGAGAGGGTCGGGACGCCGTTCTTCACTCGCAACTCGCGATTCATAATTCGGAGGCTTTTTTCATGCTCAAAGAGACCCTGGATGATGCACGCGAGCGCATGGAAAAGACGATCGAGTCGCTGCAGAATGATCTGCGCGCCATTCGCACTGGTCGCGCGTCCCCTGCGCTGGTCGAGCGGCTGCAGGTAGATTACTACGGCATCGCCACTCCGCTGAATCAATTGGCTGGCATCACGGTCCCCGAGCCGCGGCTGCTGGTCATCCGGCCCTGGGATCGCAGCTCCATCAGCGTGATCGAAAAAGCCATCTTGAAGTCAGATTTGGGTCTGACGCCCAGCAACGATGGCCAGGTGATCCGGCTGATCGTGCCGCAGTTGACCGAAGAGCGTCGCCGCGATCTGAGCAAGCTCGTCGCCAAACGGGTGGAAGAAGGCCGCGTTTCGGTGCGCAACGTCCGCCGGGACGCCATCGAGTTTCTGCGCGATCTGGAGAAGGAGAAGGAGATTGACGAAGATACGCTGTACAAGGGTCGCGACGACGTCCAGAAGCTCACCGATGATTTCACCAAGAAGATAGACGAGATCGGTAAAGCCAAAGAAGCAGAGATCATGGAAGTGTAGTGCGGTCTTCTGCGAAAGCCACTCCTATGCCGGAACAACAGTCCCTTCTCGCCCGCTATCCCGACATCACCCGGGTGCCCAACCATGTCGGCATCATCATGGACGGCAACGGCCGCTGGGCGCGCAGCCGGGGGCTGCCGAGATTGGCGGGGCATCGAGCTGGCACCGAGAACATCCGGCGGATCCTGCGCGCAGCGACCGAATTCGGCGTCAAAGTCCTGACTATCTATGCCTTTTCGACAGAAAACTGGGACCGGCCGCCGGAAGAAGTCTCAGGGCTGATGGGACTGTTGGGCGAAGTCATTCGTCGCGAGACCGAGGATCTGCACCGCAACGGTGTGTGTATCCGGCACAGCGGCCGGCTGGAAGGCATCGCGCCGCACCTGGCGCGGCAGATTCAGGATGCTGTGGCGCTGACCAGCAACAACCAGCGCATCACGCTCAACGTGGCTTTTAATTACGGCGGCCGCGCCGAGATCGTGGACGCTGTGCGTCACATCATGCGCGATGACCACGCGCCAGAGGCCGTGACCGAAGCCCTCATCTCCCAATATCTCTACACCGGCGGCCTGCCCGATCCCGATCTGATCATCCGCACCGGCGGCGAATGGCGATTGAGCAACTTTCTGATCTGGCAGGCAGCCTACGCTGAGTACTATGCCACCCCGACCTATTGGCCCGATTTCGATGAGGCCGAGCTCGCGAATGCGCTGATCGAATATAACCAGCGCGAGCGGAGGTTTGGCAAGGTCTTGCAGCGTTGAAAACCGCAAACCGAGACAGAGGTATGTTCGCCGCATCCATTCGTAACGGAGAGCCCTTGTGCTACGCGCCCGCTTTCTCAGCGCCGTCGTCTTGTTGCCGCTCGTTTTCCTGCTCATCTACGCTGGCGGCCTACCCTGGCTGGGGGCAGTGTTATTGGTGGGCATCTTGGGCTGGCGCGAGATGGCCCAGCTCTTGCAGCGGGATCATTTCACCGTTGACCGCAACCTCGGTCTGTTCTTCATCGTCGGCGCGATAGCCGAAGCATATGCTCAAGCCAGCGGCCTGCTCCACCGCTGGGATTTTCCAGACTTGCTGCGGCCGCTGTTGGCCGCGCTGATCATCTTCTCGCTCATTTGGGCCCTCTACGACAAGGGGGAACACCCGACTGCCGATTGGGGCGTGACCGTGGCGAGCGCCCTCTACCTGGGTTTCATGTTGGGCCACCTCGTCGCGCTGCGCGAACGCTCACCCGGTCCGGGGGGCGAAGGCTTCCGGTGGGTGCTGCTAGCTCTCGTTCTGACCTGGGTCACCGACACGCTGGCCTACTTTGTGGGGTCGGTCCTGGGCCGGCGCAAGTTGTGGCCGCGCATCAGCCCTAAGAAGACCTGGGAGGGGCTGATCGCCGGTATAGTAGGTGTGCTCATCGCCGCGCCGTTGCTGAGCTGGTGGTGGCTGGGCTTGAACCCATGGTGGGGGCTTTTACTGGGCGCGCTGGTGGCGGCGGCAGCTCCCTTCGGGGATTTTGCCGTTTCGCTCCTCAAGCGCATGGCGCGCATCAAGGACTCCAGCCAACTCATCCCCGGTCATGGTGGGGTGTTGGACAGATTGGACAGTCTGCTATTTGTGTTTCCGGTAGTCACGTACTTTGCGTGGCTTGTAAAGTAATGCAGCCGGCCACCAGCGCCGTCCTCGCTGGCGATAGGCAGATCGGAGATCTCATGTCACTCGATTCATCCCGTCGCGCTATCAACGCCTGGGTCTTGTACGACTGGGCCAATTCGGCCTTTGCGACCACCATCATGGCCGCGGTGCTGCCGACCTTCTACAGCGCGGTGGCAGCGAAAGGCGCGCTGACGCCCGTACAGGCCAGCAGCGCCTGGGGCTTCACGCAGAGCCTCGGCATGGTCATGCTGGCGATCGCTGCGCCGATCATGGGCGCGATCGCCGACTATGGCGGCGCCAAAAAGCGTTTCCTGGCTGCATTTGCATCGCTCGGCATCCTGGCCTCGGCGTTGATGGTCTTCTTGACCACCGGGAGCTGGCAACTGGCCTCGCTTCTGTTCATCCTGGGCGAGATCGGCTTCTCAGGCTCTTTGATCTTCTATGATTCGCTCTTACCGCACGTGGCCAGGCCGTCTGAAATTGACATGGTTTCGGCGCGCGGGTACGCGATGGGCTACCTGGGCGGCGGCCTTTTGCTGGCGATCAACGTGGCCTGGATCCAGTTTCCTCAGATCTTCGGCATTGCGACGCTGGCGGACCGGCTTGGCGTGCCCGCGACCGAACTGGCATCGCGCCTCAGCTTTCTGAGTGTGGGCGTTTGGTGGGCGCTCTTTTCGATTCCGCTCTTCCGGCATGTCAGCGAGCCGCCGCGTGTGCGTCTGGCGGCCGAAGCGATCGGCAACCCGGTCGCTGGCGGCTTCCGGCGGGTCATACGCACCTTTCAGGAGGTGCGGCTCTATCGCCAACTGCTGGTCTTTCTCGTCGCCTTCTGGATCTACAACGACGGCATCGGCACGATCATCAAGATGGCGACGATCTACGGCGCGGAGATCGGCATCGGCCAGAGCGATCTGATCGGCGCGTTGCTGCTGACGCAGTTCATCGGCATTCCCTTCTCGCTCCTCTTTGGCCGGCTTGCACGTAAGGATGACCCGCAGCAGACGTTTTTTCTCAGCCTGGTGTTGTACAATGCGCTTGCGATTCCGATCATCGGCATGGCCGCGCCGCGCCTGGGCATCAGCAGTGGGCCGGTCGCGGTGGGCGTTGTGCTGGTCAGCCAGGTCATCGGCTACGCCTTTTCACGACTCATCGGTGAGCGCGCGTTCGCCGGGCTGGCGCGGCAGATGAGCGCCAAGAATGCGATCCTGTTGGCGCTTGCGGTGTACACGCTGATCTCGATCTGGGGCTACTTCCTGGCCACTGCGGTCGAATTCTGGCTGTTGGCCATGATGGTCGGCCTGGTGCAGGGGGGCAGCCAGGCGCTCAGCCGCTCGCTCTTTGGCAGCATGGCGCCAAAGGCTCGCACGGCCGAGTTCTTCGGCTTCTACGATATGAGCGCCAAGGTCGCTGGCCTGCTGGGGCCGTTCATCTTTGCGGTTGTCGGCCAACTGACCGGCTCCAGCCGGCTGAGCATCATCTCCATCATCCTGTTCTTTGTGGTCGGCGGGCTGGTCCTCAGCCGGCTGAACGAAGAAGAGGGGGTGCGGGTGGCGCGGGAAGCGGATGCGAGAACCTGATGGATTCGAGTAGGGGGTCAGTTTGCGTCCTACTGAGCATTTGACGTGGTTGAAGCTTTGTGCTATACTGTAGTTGCGCAAGAACATTCATCGTGGCGTCCCCGCATCCTGTACGGTTTCGCCAAGTCGTATGTTTTCCCAAAGACCGCAGATTCCCTATTAAGATAACTGGCGTGGGACGCCCTGGTTAGACCACAGCTACGAGCATCCTCGTTATGCGCGCTTTTCCGCGTAACAATGGTTCCAGCGCCTGATCGCCGCCTTCTGCATTAGAAGGCCAGTGAGAATAGCAGACACCACTCCAATTGATCGCAATCCCAATCCAGGGGCGCACATGCTGCGTGCGTGAGCGCCTTGTTTGATAACCCTGTCTTGCTCCCAGATACAGTTGCGCGTGCTGGCGGGACCGCATTGTTGCGCGCAATGCTCTATCCTCCTGATGGAGAACAGCCATGAATTTCGCTGAGCTTGAAGCCAAAACCCTCGGTGAGCTCCAGGACACTGCCAAGTCCATGGGGGTCACCGGCTATACCCGCCTGAAGAAGCATGAGTTGGTCATGCGCCTGCTCAAAGCAGAAACCGAGGCGCAAGGCCTGATCTTCGGCGGCGGCACGCTTGAGGTGATCCAGGAAGGGATCGGCTTCCTGCGCGCCGACAAGCAAATGAATCCGGGCGCCGACGATGTCTACATCTCGCAGAGCCAAATCCGGCGCTTTGGCCTGCGCACCGGCGATCTGGTGATCGGCCAGGTGCGTCCGCCGAAAGAATCCGAGAAGTATTTCGGCCTGTTGAAGGTAGAGGCTGTCAACGGCCTGGACCCTGAGGTGGCCAAGAAGCGGCCGAAGTTCGAAGAGCTGACGCCCATCTTTCCCAACCAGCAATTGGCGCTAGAGACGCAACCTTCGATCCTGGCCCCGCGTCTGATAGACATGGTCGCGCCCATCGGTCGCGGCCAGCGCGGCTTGATCGTGTCGCCGCCCAAGGCCGGCAAGACGACGATCCTGAAGCAGATCGCCAACGGCATCAGCTCGAACTACACCGATGTGCTGTTGATGGTGCTGCTGATCGGCGAGCGGCCCGAAGAGGTGACTGATATGGATCGCTCGGTGGAGGCTGAGGTGCTCAGCTCCACGTTCGATGAGCCGGTCCAGTCGCACGTGCGCGTGGCCGAGATGGGGCTGGAGCGGGCAAAGCGCCTGGTGGAAGCGCAGCGCGACGTGGTGATCTTGCTGGACTCGATCACACGGCTGACGCGGGCCTACAACCTGACCGTGCCGGCTTCGGGTCGCACACTGTCCGGCGGCATTGACCCGGCCGCGCTCTATCCGCCCAAGCACTTCTTCGGCGCGGCCCGCAAGATCGAGGAGGGCGGCAGCCTGACGATCATCGCGACCTGTCTGGTGGACACTGGCAGCCGCATGGACGATGTGATCTACGAGGAGTTCAAGGGCACCGGCAACATGGAGTTGCACCTGGATCGCCGGCTTGCCGAGCGCCGCATCTTCCCAGCCTTTGACATCGTCCGCTCTGGCACGCGCCGCGAGGAGCTGCTCATGGAGCCAGCCACCCTCCAGCGGGTGTGGACGTTGCGTCGAATGATTGACATGCTGCGCCAGAGCGGCGAAGATCCCCTGGAACCGGTGCTGGAACGCCTGCGCCGCACGCGCAACAACCGCATGTTCCTGGAGACCTTGTCGCAGAGTATATAGTTGGACGTTGGATGCCGTTCTAACCTCCAACCTCCAATCTCCAACCTCTATCCGTCATGCCTGACGACTCGCACACCGACGATACGTCTTCCATTCCACCGGCTGACTGGGGGCCTGGCTATCGGCTCTGGCAGGCGTTCGGCGGCCTCCTGCGGCAGCGCGGCCCAGAAGGCACGACCTCGTTGGTGCGCATGGCCTCGCACTTCGTGGTCATCCTGGTCGCGGTGCTGGTGCTATGGTTCAGCCGGGTGCAACTGCCGCATTGGGAGATCGCCGAGGCGCGCGCCGAAGGGCCGACCCAGCCGGCCGCCGCTGAACCACTCGGAGATAACGATGACTACGCGCCCAGTTTCGATGGGTTGGCGCGCGCGGCTGTGCCGTTCACCCTCATTCCTGAACGTCCTCGCATCGAGATCATCACGCACACGGTTCAACCTGGCGACACGCTCTATGATATCGCGGGGAAGTACAACATCAGCGCCGAGACGGTGATGTGGGCCAATGGCATGGAGCTCAACCCAGATCTCTTGCGTCTGGGCCAGGGGCTGGCGATCTTGCCGGTGGATGGCATCCTGCACACGGTTGAGAAGAACGATACCGTTGAGAGCGTTGCGAAGAAGTACAAGGCGACCGCAGCCGCCATCGTTAACTTCGAGTGGAACGGCCTGAACCCGCGGCAACCGGTCTTGCAGGTCGGCCAGAAGATCATCGTGCCGGCCGGCAAGAAGGATCCGGTCGTCCGGCAGGTGCAGATCTACTCGGGGCCTGTGCCGACTGACGCGCGGCGGGGTTCCGGCCGCTTCGTCTGGCCAGCCTCCGGCTCCATCACGCAGGGGTACAAGCCGTTGCACCAGGGGATTGACATTGGCGCGTGGACCGGCTCTCAGGTCAAGGCCAGCGACTCCGGCTATGTGGCGTTGGCCGGCTGGAGCGATTACGGCTACGGTTACTACGTGGTGCTGGACCATGGCAACGGCTTCCAGACCCTCTACGCGCACCTCAGCCGTTACTTCGTCAACGCCGGCGAGTCAGTGGGCCAGGGCGCGGTCATCGGTCTGGTCGGCTCCACCGGCAACTCCACCGGCCCGCACCTGCACTTCGAAATCCGGCAGAACGGCGTGAACCGCAACCCGTTTGGGTTCCTGCCCTGAAGATCCCTCCCGCCCCGTTCGGCAAGGTCTCTCCTGATCCCAACCTTCGTACTGCAACCCCTCGCCTATGCCGCCAACGCCTGCTCGAACTCGGCCGTGTCGGCCGCCGACACTGCGGCCTGCACCAGGCTGCGCAGCCGCTCGACTTCGTTGATCGCGGCCACGCGCGCCTCGATCCGCCGGTAGGCTGCCAGCGATGGCTCCAGCCGCGTTGCAAGCACATCCAGTAGATCTGGCGCAATTCCTCGATACGGCCTTCGGTGCGGCCCTCGCTGCGGCCCTTGGCTTCACCGCGGGCTTCACCGCGCGCTTCACTCTCGGTTCGAATGCGCCGCAGGAAGGGGGTATCCATCAACAAGCCCTGATCCATCGCCTCCAATAGTCGCTCTGCCATGTTCAAGATCTCCTCATCTCGCATCAAATTGATGAATGCGGTGAACAAGCCGGCTCGATCTTCGTCATCGGCCACCTGCCCGATGGCCGTCACGGCCTGCGGCACCACCCGCGCCGGTTCCCCGATGCGCGTCTGCCCGATCAACGTCAGCAACGCCGGCCGGCCGAGCGCCAAGAGCTCTTCAGCCCGCATCTGCCACAGCCGGATCACCCGGTAACGCCACGCCAACGTCACGCCGCCGTCGGGACAGTCGATCTGGTAGTCGCCCGTGTCGTGCAGACCAGCGCCGTCGCCCACATACAACACCGCGCCGCACAGTGGAACACGGGCCAAAGCGCGCCAGTCCAGCTCCCGCTCGGCGATCTTGCCCAGGTAGTCCACCATCCGCCAGGGCATGGGCCGCTCGGAGCGCTCCCCCTGGAACTCGACGTGCAGCAACACCTCGCGGCCGTCGCTCAACGTGACGTAGAAAACCGTATCGCTGCGCACGGCCCCCGCGGGCAGCTCGATATTCAGAGCGCGCACGGATCGCACGGCCTCCGGTTCCACATCCAGCAGCCAGGCCGCGAAGTCCGGCGCAAAATCGCGCACCAGGACCTTCAAGGGATTGTCGGTTTCCGGCATTGGGCGGCTCCTGCGACGAAGTGGGCTGGGAAAGCAACTCAGGCCATAGGGATGATAGCACGCGTCGCATCAGACGGCAAGAGGCAGCGCAGAGGGTAAGGCAGGGGACAACCGTTCCGTGGGTGAATCGTGTAGATGGCAGACCTCCGAAGTCTGCGCGGACTGTCGTGCATCGTAGACCTCCCCCCTTCGGTCAGCCCGTGACGACGAACACCGGCATGACCGCGACGCCGGTGACGGCATCCACGTAACGCACCTCGTACTTCTGGCGGCTGGCGTCGTCCACCTGCTCGACGAAGAAGGCCAGCGTGATCTCGCTCAGCCCCAACTGCTGGCCGTAGGCCGCGGCCTGGCGCAACGCCTCGCGGTACTGCCTGGGCGTGCGGTAGCTCTTCACCTCTAGCCCGTAGGCCTGCCCCGCGTAGCGCATCAGGATGTCCACCTTGCCGTTGCCGGTCGGAAACTCCGGATAGGCCGACCCACCATAGCCGTCAAGAAAACGACGCAGATAGACGAACAGGTTGAAGTGGTAGACCGCCTCGTAGATGCGCAGATCGGCGCGCCGCGGCGCATCCTTGAGCAGCCAGGCACGGTTCTGCCGCAGGTAGCGCTCGTAGCGTCGCAGCAGATTGCGCACGTCCAGGCTGGCATCGGTGATCGTATCGCTGATGTCCTCAAACGGGTCGTAGAGCCGGCCGCTTTCGCGGAAGAGCTCCCCCGCGAAGTGGCTGAACAACCGCTTTTGCACGAACGGGCAGGGGAACCTGACTTGGGAGCTGGTGGCCGAACTCCATTCCCAATCCACTACCCCGTTCAGGTAGAGGTAGTTCAGGATCGGATCGTCGTACTTGAAGGCGACCGGCTCGTCGGTGCGGAACATGTCCAGCACGTAACCCTTGTACGGTTCCTGCCGCGCCTTGCTGAGGATGTTCAGGATGTTGTTGTTGGGGAGCACCTGCGACGCCGCGGCGTAGACGTGCTCGAACGCCGCCATACCGATCGGTTGCGTGTGGTCGGGGTTGTAGGTTTCGGTGAGCAGCTCGCCGAACCAGCAGGTGAGACCGGGCTGACCGCGCGTCTCGTAGAAGAGCCGCTCGACCACGGCTGGCTCGACCGCCTGGCCGCTCTCGCGCGTGTACCAGTCGAACAACCCCTGGACTTCCTCGAAGGTCAGGTTGGGCACGTGCAGGCTGCGCTGGACATTGAACGGCGAGCCGCGCGGGTTCTCGACCCCCAGCACCGCGCGCACCCCGATCAGCGCAACCCCGTGCAGCAGATACGTCTTCTCGGCCGTGGGCTTGGCCCATTCCGTCTGGCGTTGGATGTAGATGTTGCGGAAAACCCCGGCAAGACCGGCGATCGCCTCCTCGGTCAGCGCATCGAATTCGTCCAGCATCAAGATCAGCGGTTTCCGCAGCACATCGCGGTGGAAAAGCTGCTCCAACTCGCTGAGTTGACTGATTTCACTGACCGGCAATTCCAGCGCCTGGCAGAGCCGGCGGGCTAGCGATTGGCCGATTCCAGTCACGTCCCGTTCCAGCTTCAGATATTCCAAAGCCAAGTAGACGACATCGAACGTGTCGCGGTACTCTAGTTCGCTCTGTAACCGGCGGAGCGCCTGCTGGAGGAGCCAGGTCTTGCCGCGCTGCCGCGGCGCCCAGACCGTGATGTAGTGGCCGCCCTTGGTCGGGTCTGCGCCCACCAGGTCTGCTATCGCCTGTTCGATCAACGCCTGCCGCGGCGCGTAGTAGTGCAGGTCGGTATCCACTGGGCCGTAGGATGAGAACTTGCGCATAGGTCGCTCCTTGCCGTGCCGGCAGGACGCATTGTACTACAGATCGGGCGCGGGGACAAGGGGGTGACAGGGTGACAAGGTGACGGGGTGACAAGGTGACAAAGCACACGCAAAGACGCAAAGAACGCCAAGAACGGCTCAGTTCTGCCACGCGTCTTAGCCTCTTGGCGTCTCTGCGTGAGAATCGGCGCCGAGTATTTTCAGGACGAGAGGTGAGAGCCTATTGTGCGCCCGGCGTCAGCGGGAAGTGGAACGCCCCCACCCGGTTCGACGCCGGCGAGCGCGCCTCCCCCGCACCGACCGCCAACACCAGGTAGTAGTAGTTGGTCAGCGGCGCGGCGAACGCAGCCGCGTCGGTGAAGCTCGCCTGGTTGCCCGCGCCCGGCGGCGACACATCAGGGCTGAGCTTCTGCCCGGCGGCCGCCGTGAAGTAGGGACTCGTGCTCCGATACGCCTCGTAGCGCGCCACGCCGTCCTGCGTCTGCGTCCAGCGCAACGCGAGGCCATTTGTTTCCCGCGAGGCGCTGACCGCGGGCGCGACGAGCGGACTCCCCAACAGCGCGAACTCGGTCAGGTGATCCAGCACGGCCGTGATGCGGTTGATGGAGGGGTGAGTACAAGACCCTGCACAGCCCGTCTGTTGTCGGCTCATTGGCGCTGAACTGACATGGATTATCGCGCTGTGCTGCGGGGATGTCAAGACCCGGAAATCGGCCAGGTCGGAGTGCGGGGGACTGGATCACGAAGACGCGAAGGATTTGGATCGCTCGCCATGATGGGCTTGTTTCCCACCCCGCCCACTCGCGGCCAGCCCATCCGTGGCATCCGCCCATCCCCCCCACACATCACCCGGCTTGCGCTTCCCATTCGCGGCGCAGCAGGCCGTATAGATACATATCATAGCGCGCGCCATCGCGCTGAATGAACTCACGATAGACCCCTTCGCGCTGAAAGCCCAGCCTTTCGTACAGCGCCAGGGCCCGCTCGTTGTAGGCGAAGACCGTCAACTGGACGCGGTGCAGGTTCAACTCCTGAAAGGCAAAGCGTAGCACGATTTGCATCGCATCGCGACCATAGCCCTTGCCCCAGTGCGCCCGATCGCCCAGCCCAACGGCGACCCAGCCGACCTGGTGGTTCCACAGGATGCCATCCAACTCTATCGCGCCGAGCAGCGTTTCACCTTCCAGCGGCCGGATCGCGAAATAGAAGGCGTTGGGCTTCTTGGCCTCCTCCTCCAGCCACTTAGCCAGCTCGGCCTCGGTCTGTGGCCTGGCTGCGTCAGCGTTCCACAGCCGCAGCAAGCCAGCATCCTGATACCAGCGCGCCATGGCCGGCAGATCCTCCTTCGCAATCGCCGTCAGGCGGACCGTTGCGCCCCGCCACATATTGTCCGAGATCATAAGCTCGCCCATCCCTTGGAAAGCTCAGTAACGCAGAGCCGTCAGCTTTCGGATGAGAAGGCTGGCAACTCGCTTCCGACCCTCCGCGGCCGCCGCGCCAGGCTGATCAATACAGCCAGGCCGGCCAGACCCAACGCGCCAACCGTGATTCTCTTGGCGGCCGTGCGCAGCGGCGTGTCCTCGAGTCGCAACAGGATGACCCCTTCGCCGGCCGGGACCGGCACCACCACGCGCGCCAGCGGGCTGTCCTCCCGCTCGATCGGCAGTTGGCGCAGCGGCTTCCCGCGGCGACCATCCAGCAGATAGGCGGTCCACCCCGGATACCAGAAACGGTTGAAGACGATGGACTGCCCTTCTTTGGCCGCGAAGTACCACACTTCTTCGTGCGCGCTGCCCACGTGCTCCGAGTTCACCGCCAGCGTCTCGTTTTGTGGCACGCGGCTGTAGTCAACCCAGGTGGTTACCTGTTTTCCGCTTACCCACAGCTCTGCCATCGGGGACCAGCGCGGACGCCGCTCGGGGTCCACCCAGGCGGTAACCCCGGTCATTTCATCGGCCGAACGCTGAAAGCGCATCAGCGCGGCAAAGGAGACCGGCCCCTGCTCTGGCGTGGGCGCCCGCATCTCGGCCTTGAGATAGGGCAGGCCGCCCACGAGGATCAGGGCGCACAACAGGAACGCGTCGAAGCGCAGCAATTGGCCCGCGCGCCCCAAGAGCGCCGGTCGCGCCAAACTCCCCTCCGCCTTCCCCCGCCCTCCATCCGCCACCAGGGAGGCCGGCAGGATGCTGAGCGGCAGAAGGGCCAGCATCAGATAGCGCCACGGGAACTGCGCATAGGGGATGATCGGCGCGACCCGCCATACCGGCGCGGAAACGCCCAGCGTCAAGAAAACGCTGACCGCGCCCCACGCTCCCCAGAACCACAACTCGCGACGGCGGGCGGCATCGAATCGCGGGCCGACGGCCAGGGCGATCAGCGTCAACCAGACCGGTACCGCGCCCAACTGGAAACTCATGCCGCCCTGCGCCGCGTCGTCGGGTCCTGGGTAGCTGATTCCGAAGCCCCAGGCCGGGTGGAACAACTGGTGGAAATAGAGAAAGTGGTTGGCCGGATCGTAGTATTGACCGAACCACTGCGCCTGGTTGATGTAGCGTTGTTCCACCAACGCCGGCACGAAAAATGCGGCACTGAGGCCGAGGCCAAGCACGACCGCCAGCGCCGGCGCCAGGAAGATCGCGGGCAGCCGCGGAAGGAACGCCGTGCGGCCGTCTGGCCGCGACGCGGCTGGCGTGGCATCTCCGGCGTGTTCCTGTCCGGCCCCTCCTTTTCGCGCCCGCCAGAACGCCAGGGCCAGCAGATAGACCGCCAGGCCCGGCGTGAATACCACTGCCACCAGGTTGCTCGTCCACATGATCGCAGCGTAGGCAGCCGCCGCACCGAGGACTGCGGCCAGTCGGGGCCGGATGAGCGTCTCGCGAAAGCCCCAGAGCGCCAGCGGCAAGAAGGCCAGCGCGACCGATTCGGCCAGCGCGGCGCGGACATAGACGTCCACCAAGTGATACGGCAGGGCCATGTAAACGGTGGCCGCCACCAGGCCGGCGTTGCGCCCCAGCCACGATCGCACGAAGCCATACATGGCCAGCCCCGACAGCAAGATGGAGAGGATCAGCACAGCCTTCACGCTGTCTTCGTAGCCCAGCCCGCCGAAACGGAAGAACAGCTCACTGATGAAAGTGGCCAATGGCCCGTACACGATGAAGAACGGATAACCATAGCCCGAGGTGAAATCGGGCGCCCAGCGCGGCAGCCAGATGCCATCCTGCACCGCGCGGTCATACTCGAAAAGGAAATAGACATCGTGCCGCGCATCGTGCGCGCCCCAGAAGTAGCCGGGTTGCAGCAGGGGCGCAATGACGATCAGACCCAGACCGAAGAGAAGGACGAGGTGACTGGGTGACAAGGTGACAAGGCGACGAGGTGACAGGATGCTGCGGCGCGTTACAAGGGAAGTAGGCTCGCCTGCCGCGCGTTCAGGTTTGTTCGCTGCAAAACTCTGCTCGTCAGTCATGGCCGCACCACCACTTTGTCATCGGTCGCGGTGCGCAGCCGCTGGCCAGTTTGCCATTGATAGAGGCCAAGCAGATAGCGATAGTCGCCGCCGATGGGCGCGGCCGCGCGCACTTGAACCCGGAGCAGGTCATCTACCACCTGTCCCGGCCGCCATCGGCTGGTGGGCGCGGCATTCCCCTTCGGCATGGCATCCTGCTGCCCCCAGAGCACGCCGTCAGCCGTCTGAATATGGAAGAAGACGGTGTAATCCTGGCTTAGGGGACGCAGCGCCTGCCATTTGACGAGCAACGTGACCCAGCCGGCCGGCCCCGGCGTACCAACCGGCATGGCGCTCACCAAGGCGATCTCATCCTGGCCGAAGATCGCGACCGGTCGATCGGGGATCAGCGCGGAGGTCGTCGGCGGGGCCAGATCGCCGTAGACGCCGAGCAGCGTCAGGGCCGCCAATGCTGCGAAGAGCGGAACAGCGCCATTGGATGCGGTGAGAGGCGGTCCGCTATCGGCTGTCGGTCCAACAGCGGCTCGCGGCAGCCGCTCGAGCAGTCGCTGCCCGCCCATGCCGGCCAGCCACGCCAGCCAGGGCCCGGCCAGCAGTAACAGTTGCCACGGATAGGTCAGGCTGCGGGACAGAAACGACAGTCGGTCCCAAATGGCCGCGGCGAAGGTGGATGCAAGAAACGCGAGAACGAGTACGATGAGGAGTTGTTTGCTCCCGCCGCCCCTTCCCAAAACCCATCCCAAGATCACCAGGCCGCAGGCCGCCAGCCCCAGGCTGAACGTGAGCGTGTCGGCCGGCCCGGCAATGCTGGGGCCCCACCCCCAACCGCTCGAGAGAAGCTGATGCGGGTAGACGAAATGGTCCGCGAAGACAACCCACGCCGGGCCGTCGCCGGGTCCGCGGCGCAGGATCAGCGGCAGCAGCCCTGCCGCGGCCAGCAGTATCCCCCCCAACCAGCCGAGAAATGCTGTGCGGAAAATCGCCCGCCTGGTCATTGCGAGCGCAGTTTGCGAAGCAATCTCCTCGTCAACGAAGGAGATTGCTTCGTCCTGAAGGATGCTAGCGCAATCGCCAACTACGCTCCTCGCAATGACCTTTTCTCCTGCTGTGGCGCTGCGGCCGGCATGGGCGCTTGCCCTGGAAATCGCCGCCCATCGCTCTGGTCTCGAGGCTGTGCGAAGCCTCCTTTCAGGATCGGCCGGTCTCTGCCGCCGACCACCAAACCGGCTAACGCCTCGAATCCAGCCCACCTGGTTTCCATTCCCTGCGGCCAGATACACGGCGATCACGATCACCAGCCACAGCGCCAGCCCGGACTGCGTCCACAGCGCGGCTGCCAGCGTCAGCGTGAGCGCGACCGCTGCCGCCGGCCGACCCGCAGCGCGCACCGCATCGGCCGCCCACAGCGCGCACGGCATCAGCCCCAAAAAGACAGCCTCGGCGAACGCGCCGCGCACGTAGATCGTCGCCAACCCGAGCGGCCAGTACGCGTACACCACCGCGGCCAGCAGCGCCGGCCATGCCGAAAGCCGGCGGCGCGCCCAGCCAAGCATCCCGAGCGCGCCGGCCAGGATGCTCGCGGCGAAAACCCACTTCACCGCAGCCACCGGCGATGCGCCCAACGCCCGCGGCAACAGCGCCAGCAGATAGGGCAACACCCGCTCGCCGCGCAGCAGATCGTAGGGTTGCCCGACGGTTGGCGCCCAACTGAGATCCCCCAGGTTTCGCGCCAGGTCAGCGACGTTGAACGCCGGCAGAAACCCGCTGTGAAACTCGAAGTAGCCAGGATAGGTCAGCGGCGCCCAGGCGAAGATCGGCAGCAGCCACGCCAGCCAGACCACGGCATCCATCTGCACAAGCCGCCGAAGCGCAGCCGCCGCGCGGCCAACGGCCGCGGGCGGGGTCGCTGCAACCTCGTCAGCTTCTTTCGTCGCAGGATTCACATTGCTCATGAGAGACGCCATCCGTTCGTCAGCCGTCGCCTACACCATCTCGCGCAGGCAGGCCAGGCAATAGTCCACCTCTTCCAGCGTGTTGTAGTGCGCCAGGCCCGCGCGTACGACCCCGCCAGAGCCCTCCAACCCCAGCCGTTCGGTGACGGCCAGTGCGTAGAAGTTGCCGGACCACACATAGACTCCGCGGCGGGCCAGATGCTCTGCCACGGCCTGGGGGGAATGACCGCGCAAGCGGAAGGCTGCCGTGGGCGTGCGCTGATCGAAACGGTCGAAATCGCGGATGCCGTAGAAGCTGAGGCCAGGGATTGCCCACAGCCCCGCGACGAAGCGCTCGAAGAGGGGCTGTTCATACGACTGGATGGCTGCCATCGCCTGTTTCAGGGCCAGCCGGCGGCCGCCGAAGTCAGGGAATTGGGACGCGAACGCCGCGCCATAGGTGCGACCCAGATCGGCCAGGTATTCGATGGCCGCCAGGACGCCCGCCTGCGCCTCGTGGTTCTGCGTGCCGGTCTCGAACTTGTCCGGCGGCAGGTCGCCGGCAGGGCGAACCTTGTAGGCGCGCAGGCGTTCGAGCAGTTCATAGCGCCCCCAGGCCACTCCTGCATGAGGCCCGAAGAACTTGTAGGGCGAACAGACCAGGAAATCGCAGCCGAGCCGCTGGACGTCAATCGGCGCGTGCGGCGCGTAGTGAACCGCATCCACCCACAGCCACGCGCCGGCCGCGTGCGCCATCTCCGCGATCTGAGCGATGGGATTGATCGTACCTACAGCATTGGAGGCGTAACCCACGGCCACCAGTCGCGTGCGGAAGGTCAGTTGGGCTGCCAGGTCATCCAGGCGCAGTGTGCAATCGGCCGGATCGAAGTCCACCTCTCGCACGATCGCCCCGCACTCCTGCAGCGCCAGCCAGGGCGCGCGGTTGGCGTCGTGATCCAATCGCGTGATCACGATTTCATCGCCAGGGGTCAGCTCGCGGCCGATGGCGCGGCTCAGCGTGAAAGCCAGCGTGGTCATGTTGGGGCCGAAGACGATTTCGTGCGCAGACGCCGCGTTCAAGAAGTCGGCCATCGCCTCATGACTGGCGACGAGGATGCACTCGCTATCTCGGCTGGTGCGAAACGCGCCTCCGCGGTTGGCGTTTGCATAGGCCAGATAGCGGCTTATGGCGTCAATCACAGCCTGCGGCGTTTGGGTGCCGCCAGGGCCGTCGAAAAACACCGCCGGCCGGCCGGCATCCTTGATGGCGAGGGCCGGGAACTGGGCGCGGACCGGTGAAAGGTCAATAGAGGGCATCACATAGCTCCCGAAACGGTGATGTTGGACAGCGTGCAAACCCATCATACCCGCATCGCACCGCGTCCGCAAATCGCGGCGGGCGTGAGCGTATCACGATAGGGACATACAGGTAGGCCCCAAAGGGTCTAATGCTTCGTAGGAGGGGACAAAAAGGGCATACCTCGCGTACAAAATAAGGGGGCCGTGAGCCAAGCCGGTAGTCTCCCC
>VGOD01000049.1 GCA_016876015.1 Chloroflexota bacterium | reverse complement strand
ATCGGCCGCGTGCGCGGCGCGGCAGGCCGCGGCGAGATTTCGGCCGCGGAGTTGCACGACCGGGTCGCCGCGGCTCGTCAGGTCGCGAGCTTGTTCAAGATCATGCGTGACGAGTAGTCCGCGCTGGCTCGGTCGGAGACCGGCCAGAGCGGGGCTTGTTCAAGAACATTCGTGACGAGTAGCCCGCGCTGGCTCGGTCGGAGACCGGCCAGAGCGGGAGCTTGTTCAAGAACATTCGTGACGAGTAGCCCGCGCTGGCTCGGTCGGAGACCGGCCAGAGCGGGGCTTGTTCAAGAACATTCGTGACGAGTAGCCCGCGCTGGCTCGGTCGGAGATCGGCCAGAGCGGGAGCTTGTTCAAGAACATGCGTGACGAGTAGCCCGCGCTGGCTCGGTCGGAGACCGGCCAGAGCGGGAGAACATTCGTGACGAGTAGCCCGCGCTGGCTCGGTCGGAGACCGGCCAGAGCGGGGCTTGTTCAAGAACATTCGTGACGAGTAGCCCGCGCTGGCTCGGTCGGAGACCGGCCAGAGCGGGGCTTGTTCAAGAACATTCGTGACGAGTAACCCGCGCTGGCTCGGTCGGAGACCGGCCAGAGCGGGAAGTTATTCTCTCAAAGGCATCCGATGATCGCAGAATCAACCACACCCACTGTCGTCCTGGCGGCGGTCATACTCACCAAGAACGAGGCGAAGCATATCCGCGAGTGCATCGCCACGCTGGGCTTCGCCGACCAAGTCGTGGTATCCGATTCGTTGAGTGACGATGGCACGGTGCAACTGGCCGAGGCGGCCGGCGCGATCGTGCAGCAACGGCCGTTCGACAACTTCGCGGGGCAGCGCAACGCGGCGCTGGAGGCGGTGGCGGCTGAATGGGTCTTTTTTGTGGACGCCGATGAGCGCGTCACGCCTGCGCTGGCCGAGGAGGTGCGCTGCGTGATCGTCGAGCGCCCAGAGGTAGGGTGGTGGGCGCCCCGGCACAACTACATTGCTGGCCAGCACGTGCGTCATGGCGGCTTCTATCCCGATTATCAGTTGCGGCTGCTGCGTCGCTGCTGTGCACGCTACGATCCTGGCCGACCCGTTCACGAAGTGGTGATCCTGGATGGGCCGGCCGGTCAGCTCCAGAACGAGTTGATACACTATAACTATGACAACTGGGCGCAGTTTCACGTCAAGCAGCGGCGCTATGCGCGGCTGGAGGCCCAGGCGCTGCGCGGACGCGGGGTCAAGCCGTGGCCGCACAAGTTCATCAGCCAATGGCTGCGAGAATCCTGGCGGCGCTACATCACGCTGCAAGGATACCGCGACCACTGGTTGGGGTTGAAACTGGCGGTGTTGTTGGGCTTCTACTACGGCTTCATGCCACACTGGTACTTGTGGCGGAAGACGTGAGTCGGCCCGGCTGCCGCGCCGTCCCACGTCATCCTGCGCCTATTGCCCGACGTTGGGCGTCTTCACGCCGATTCGCCGTAGGATCTGCGGCAGCCCCGCATCCAACAGCCGCTCGAGCGTTGCGATCGTCCGGTGATAATCCTCGGTCGTTCCTCCGTACGGATCCTCCACGTCATCATACTCGCCGGCCATCTCGGTGAGCAAGAACACCTTCCCCAGCAGATGCGGCGCTACGTAGAAGAGCGAGCGCCGGTGCGCCTCTTCCATGACCAACACGATGTCGGCCTGCTCCAGGAGCGCGGCGGTCATGGGCTGCGAGCGGTGCTCAGCCAGGCTGATCTCGCGGTCTGCCAACAGGCTGACGCTTTCGCGGCTGGCAGACCGGCCGTCTTGCGCCCAGATGCCGGCAGAAGCGACAGAGACCTGATCAGCCAGTCCCCGGCGGCCAATCCGATCGCGCAGCAACGCCATGGCCATCGGCGACCGGCAGATGTTGGCCGTGCAGACGAACAGAATCGTTTTCACGGCGCTCCGTTCTACGCTAATTCGGGCTGGATCAGGCCGTAATCGCCGCCGTTCCGTTTGTAGACGACATTGATCTGGTTCTGATTGGGGTTGAAGAAGACGTAGAAGTCATGTCCCAGGAGCTCCATCTGGTCAATGGCTTCTTCCTCGTCCATCGGCGTCATCGCGAAACGTTTGACGCGCGTGATGCGCGATGAATCCTCGTTGAGAGCGGGCTCCTCTTCGGCCGCGGCGAGCGGCAGCTCGGTTTCCTCTCCGCGTTTCACCCACCGCTTGCCCTTGTAGCGATCAACCTGGCGCTGCATCTTTTCGACCACCGCATCAATCGAGGCGAACATGTCGGCCGAGGCTTCTTCGGCGCGCAAGATGGCGCGCTTGGTGCGCAGGGTGACCTGCGCGATCTGGCGGTCCTTGGCCGCGCGGGTGTTCTCGACGGCGAGCTCTACCCTGGCCTCCGAGATGTTGGGCAGAAAACGATCCAATCGTCCGATCTTCTTTTCCACATAGTCGCGCAACGATGCGGTTACATCGAGATTCTTGCCTGTGATGCTGAGTTGCATGGGGTCAGGCTCCTTTCCATAGTGAAGTAGGCATCCGAGGGCTGATGCTTGCAGGCTGCAAGCTGGCCAGGTGGAAAAAAGGCCAGGCCCCCCGGCTGCCGGTGCGAGCAGTCCTATTCTAGTCGGATTGCGCGGAAAAGTCAATCTGCTTTTCGTCAGCAATTCCAGAAGTGGTTTGGCACGCTATCTGGAACTGCTGGCTTCTTATTGGAGGGCGCCGCAGACAAGTCTTAACCGGTTGTTAAGCTTATCGTAATGTCGTGTTAAGCTCGCGGTAATGGTGAGTTAACCATCTCTGGCGGCTGTCGTGCTATCCTGTCGCCATATCAGATAACGTTGAGACAGCGGGGAACGCAGGCGTAGCTTGCGCTCCCCGCTTGCACGACTGCAGACAAGAGCCGCGCGGGAGGTCGCCGATGTCCACTACGAAAGATCCATATCTGTGGCCCTGGAGTGGGCGTCTGCCGCAGGCCGCGGCCGGTTCAGGTTCGGCGCCTGCGCCATCCTACATCACGTCGCAGGGCCGCGATCTCCGCATTGACCTGTTGCGCGGCTACTTCGTCCTGGCCATGATCGTGGATCACGTGCGCGGCATGTCGCCGCTCTATCTGCTCACCGGCGGAAATCGCTTCTTCGTGTCGGCCGCCGAGGGCTTCATCCTGACATCAGGGCTTTTGGCTGGCCTGATCTACCGGCGGATCATCGCGCGCGATGGCATCATCGCGGCCGTGCGCAAGGTGTGGACGCGGGCCTTTACGCTCTACCTTCTGACCATCGGTATCACCCTGCTGCTCTTGCCCATCTCCGAGCTCGTCGGCCTGCCCTGGGCGCAAGGGGTTGATCTCACGCAGTCTCTCAACCTGGTGGTCAGTGTATTGACGCTCCACCGCACTTACTATCTGATAGATGTGTTGCTTCTCTACACGGTGCTGTTTGCGCTGACGCCGGTCGCGCTGCTGTTGATGGCTGACGGCAAGACGTGGCTGGTGCTGGCCGCCTCGTGGGCGCTGTGGGGTCTGCACCAGTTTTTCCCGGCCGAGGCCGCCGCCACCTGGCCGATCGCTGGCAATCACCTGTTCACCTTTTCGGCGTGGCAACTGCTCTTCTTCAACGGCCTGGCGCTGGGCTATCAACGAGATCGCATCCCATCCCTCACCCTGCGCGGGGAGCGGCGGCTGCAGATCGCTGCGGGCATTGGCGTCCTGGCGCTGATCGCGCTCTTCGTCTTCGTGCAGACGCCCGCCACGGCCCTGCCGCCGCAGATCGCGGGGCTCAGCTCGAACTGGCAAGATGCGCAGCTCTGGATCCAGCAGTTCGTCTTCGGCAAGGCGGATTTGAGGCCCGGCAGGTTGGTCGCGGCCGCGGTCGTCTTCACCTTTCTCTTTGTCACCTTGACGCTCCATTGGCGCCATCTGCGTCGGCCGTTGGAGTGGCTGCTGACGCCGCTGGGCGAGAACTCGCTGTATGCGTACACGGCTCACATCGTGGCCGTGGTCGCCATTGCGCTGGCGCTCAAGCCATTCGGCCTGGCCACGGGCAGCCCGTGGTGGCTGAACATGACCATCCAGATCGCCAGCGTCTGGCTGATCTGGTTCTCGACCCGGCAGCGGGTGCTGGAGCCGACGCCCAAGACCCGATCGGTGTGGCGCGCCAGCCCGGCCGCAGTGGCGATCCTGTCGGTCATTGTCCTGCCATGGCTGCCGGCCAGCTCCCCCCTGGCATCGGCCGCGTCGCCCACCGTGACGGTGTCTGATGCGATTCTCGCACGGGCCAGAGCCTTCGGGACCCCGGTGGTGAGCGTCAACCTGTCTCAGAACACGGTGAAGACCAACAGCGCGAGTGCGCTGGCGGCGGCCCAACAGCCGTTGCTGGCCCAGACTTCTGGGCAGCGCGTCACCGCGACGCTCACACCACAGCCTGCCCCGGCGGCCGCCGGGCCGGCCGCGGCGATCGCAGAGTCCGGCGTGGCGATGGCGGCCGCGCAGCTCGATGGTGGGTGTCTCCCTCAACCGCTGGGCGCGGCGGCGCTGGTCCCAGACGAGGCGCTGCGGCCCGCGACCACGCCGCAGCCCACGATCAGGACAGCGCAGCCGGTCGTCACGCCGGCCCCGGCTGCGAAGGTCGCGCAAGCTCAGCCTGTGGTCGCGCAACCGGCGCAAGCTCAGCCTGCGGCCGCGCAACCCGCGGTCGCCAAGAGTGCGGCCGCGCAACCGGCGATCAACTGGGCGACCTCTGGGCCTCCGCCGGCGCTGCCGCCGGACAGCGAGCGGCTGGCCAACCCCTATGTCGGCGCGTTGGTGGGCAAGGCCTATGAACGTTCGTTTCGCAGCCAGCTTCTCGACCGCGACATGCCCTATTGGGTCTATCTGCCGCCGGGCTATGGCCAGGAGTCTCGGCGCTACCCGGTGCTCTACATGCTGCACGGCGGAGGCGGACATCTCGAGGAGTGGGCGGTGTATGGCCTGTTCGACGTGGCCGATGAGGCTATCCGCACCGGCGTGATAGCCCCGATGATCATCGTACTGCCTCAAGGGGACGTGAGCTATTGGACGAACTGGGCGAGCAACAGCCCGCGTTGGGGCGACTATCTGGCCTACGAGGTCGTGTATGAGATAGATTCGGCCTTTGCCACGGTGCGGTCGCCGGCCGCGCGGGCCATCGGCGGGCTCTCGATGGGCGCATGGGGCGCTCTGCATCAGGCGTTCGTCCATCCAGACATTTTCGGGGTGGCGGCCGCGCACAGCGCCAGCTTCTATCCCGATGACAACAACCTGAAGTTCCTGGGCGTCGGCGCTGAGTTCTCCAGCAAGGACCCGCTGGCGCTGGCGAGCTGGCTTCCCGGCCTCGATTCGCTACGCATCTGGATTGATCTGGGGCAGGATGATCCGTGGCTCCCGCAGGCTACCCAACTTCACAACACGCTGCTGGCGCGCGGAATCGAGCACACCTGGCGAGTCAACCCCGGCCGTCACGCGGGGGAGTATTGGGCGGAGCAGATCCCCACTTACCTGCGGTTCTACAGCGTCGCCTTGTCGGGGCGCTGATACACCCGTCAGGTCTGCGAGGCGAAGGGGGGCGCCTCACGTGCCAGGAATCTTGCAGAGTGCCTGGCACGTGAGGCCCAGTCAGGTTTGCGAGATAGACGGGGCGCCAACCGCACGCGGCAGCCCTCACGGCCCCGGCGAGAGTCGCTCGGCGCTGCCCAGGCCGGCCGGGGCGCCTGCCAGCACCCGTTCGATGAAGGTCTGAACAACCGTGGTCGCCGCATCGTCAGGGCGTCCCAGTTCCTCGTTGATCGAGTGGTGATCTCGGAATGCGCTGACATCCGCGATGTGTGCGTAGACCCCCGCATCGCGCAGGGCGCGAGCCAAACCCTCGGCCGCGGGCCGGCGTTGGCCGCTTGCAGTGGCCAACAGCAGCAAGTGCGGCGGGATGTTCTTGCCTGGCGCAACATGCGCCCTGGGCGAAACTTGCGGCCATTGCGCCGGGTCGCGCTGAAACACGGGCCGGAAAACATCCAACTGGCCCTCCGGGCTGCGCATCAGTTGTTCCACGTCATAGGCTGCGCTGTCCAACAGGATCACCCCGCGCAGCGCGGTCAAGTCCAGCCCTGTCCGCCGCAGATAGGTCTCATCCGAGGCCACCAGGGCCGTCAAGTGCGCGCCCGCGGAGTGGCCCAGCATGAAGAGCCGCACCCCATCGCCTCCATACGCCGCGATGTTGTCCCGAATCCACGCCACCGCCTCGGCTATATCCGCGGCCTGATCGGTCGGCCAGGCTGTGGGTATCAACCGGTAATTGATGCTGACAAAAACGAACCGCCGGGTCGCGAAATACGCGGCCTTGGCGCCCACGGGCCCCTTGTCGCCGCCGCTCCAACCGCCGCCATGGACGTAGATCAAGACGGGCAAGCCGCGTCCGCCGGCCGGCAGATAGACATCCAGGCTGGTCTGGCGCTGATCGCAATCCTTTCGCTCGACATAAGGAATATCGGCCGCAATGCTCACGCCTGGAATGGCTGTGGGAATCGGCGGCCGATAGCTGGTCCGGCGGGTCGAGCCTGACGACGGCGCGCGCGCCGCGGGCGTTGGCTGTGGGTCGGGGGCGGCTGGCCGAAGCGCATCGGCCGCGAGCGTTGGTGAAGGCGCTGCCGCAACCGGCGGCGGATAAGAGGCAGCGGTCGGCTGTGGACCGGCCGCGACGACCGTTGGCGGCAGGAAGGTTGCGGTCGGCGCAGGACTGGGGATGAGGGTCGCGGTCGGGCCAGGGGTCTCGGTCGGCGCAGGGGTAGGAGGGAGCGCCGGCGTCGGGTCTGGCTCGAGCATCGCATCTGGCTGGGCCGCGGCCGCCAGGCGCACGACAGGCGGCGTGGCCGCCGGCCGCGCGGAGATGGGCATCATCGCGCCGATGACGGCAGAGAGGCCAACGATGACGATACATAGGAGGCCAGATAAGGTGGGGCGCATGTGTGACGGAGAGCATATTACAGACCGGCGGATTTTGTCAAATCGGCCGCAGCAGCCTACAAGGTCGGTCGCCTTGCCTCCAATTGCGCGGCGATGGCCGCATAGCCTTCTCGTCCCAGCGGGTAGAGCAATGCGAAGCCGATCCCCAGGCACAGCAACACCGCAGGGATCGGACCTGCCACCAGGCGGATGCCGTTCACTGCGCTCGCGGGCTGAACTGCGCTGTTGGCGATGTAGCCGGTGCGGCCGAGCACCAGCAGCGCCAGCGGCACCGCAACTGAACTGGCGATCTTCTGAGCCAGGGTGATCAGGCTGTAGAACATCCCCTCGTGGCGTTCGCCCGTCTGCAACTCGCCCCACTCGATCGCGTCCGGGATGATGGACCAGGGCAGCACGTGCGCGGCCGAAACCCCGATGCCAGCCAGGACGCAGAGGAAGAGCAGCAGCGGCAGGCCCGTCGTCGCGGTCAGCGACGCCAACACGAGCTGCACGGCGGCCCAGAACGCAATGCCGATGACGTAGGCGAGACGCTTGTTCAGCCGCCGCGAAGTCCATTGCCAAAGCGGCAGCGCCACGATGCCAGTCACGAAGATGGTCGCCATGATCAGATCAGTCTGCGCCTCTCGCTGCACCACGTACTTGATGAAGAAGATGAGGACGGCTTCCACGATGCTGACCGATACCCAGGTGAACAGATAGATCCCCAGGCCAAAGAGGAAAGGCCGGTTGTGGATGGCTGCGGTCACCGATCGCCTGAGCTTGGGCGGCGGCTGCGACATCAGTTCGGGTCGCTCGCGGGCGCTCAAGAAGACCACCCACAGCGGCAGCGCCGAGGCCAGTCCGAAGGTCGCAGCCATCAATAGCACGCGGCTCGCATGTTCCGGCCGGAAGCCGCCGACCATCATCACCGGCACGGTGAAGGCCACCAGGCCCGCGGCGATGGAGAAGAACATCCGCGTGGCCGTCAGACTGGTGCGCTCGTCGTAGTCCGGGGTCAGCTCAGGCGTGAGCGCGAAATAGGGCATGTAGACGAACGTCGCTGCGATGTCATACAGCACGTACACCGCGGCATAGTAGATCGCCAGGGCCAGATCGCCTTGCAGCGGCGGATGCCACCACAAGAGGGTGAACGCGGCTGCGAACGGCAGCGCGCCGAACAGCAGGAACGGCCGGCGCCGGCCCCAGCGCGATCGTGTGCGGTCGGTGATGTAGCCGATGAGCGGGTCGTTGATGTAATCCCAGGTGCGACCGATGAAGATGGCGGCGGCGGCCACAGCCGGCGCGATGCCCACGACATCTATCAGGAAGATGGCGAAGAATGCGCCGATGATGGTGGAGGTCAGGCTGAAGCCGATGTCTCCCGCGCCGTAAAGCCAGCGAGACGCGCACGATAGATAGTTCATGGGTGCGCCTTTCGATGTGCTTCTCATGGGAAGATCCCGCGATCCTTGTAGACGCGCTCCAACCGGCGCAGCGCGACGATGTACGCGGCCGTGCGCCAGTCCAGGTCGCCAAACTCGCGCTGCACGTTGCGCACCCGCTGATAGGCGCCGAGCATCCGCTTGCGGAGCTTGGTATCCACCTCGTCCAGCTCCCACGCCTCGCTGCGCTTGTTCTGCAGCCACTCGAAGTAGCTAACGATCACCCCGCCAGAGTTGCACAGGATGTCGGGCAGCAGCTCGATACCTCGTTCGGCCAGGATGCGATCCCCCTCCAGGTCGGTTGGTCCGTTGGCGGCCTCGAAGACCGTCTGCACGTTCAACAGCGGCGCAGTGTCGGCTGTGATCTGGCCCTCCAGCGCGGCCGGGATGAAGATGTCGGCCTGGGTCCTCAAGAATGTCTCGTGGTTGATGGCGCTCGCCTGCGGATAGCCCGCCACGCCATGCGTAACCGCAACGTAGGCGTGGAGGTCATCCGCGTCGATGCCATCGGCGTTGGTGATGGCGCCGGTGTGATCCTCGACCGCCAGCAACCGCGCGCCGAAGGGCTTCAACAGCCGGCCGGTCCACGAGCCGACGTTGCCGTAGCCCTGGACGAAATAGCTGAGTCTGCCCAGGTCAAGCCCGCGATCCCGCGTCCACTGTTCGATCACGTATACCACCCCCTGGCCTGTCGCCTTGTCGCGGCCGACGCTGCCGCCCAGCTCGATCGGCTTGCCGGTGACCACGTGCAACGAACGCTGGCGTTCGGCCGGCGGGATGGTGGAGAGATAGGTGTCGAGCAGCCAGGCCATGATCTGGGCGTTGGTGTTGACATCTGGCGCAGGGATGTCATAGTCTGGCCCGATGGTGTTGCCCAGCGCGAAGGTGAAGCGACGAGTGATGCGCTCCAGCTCGGGCATGGAATACGCGTGCGGGCTGATCTGGATGCCGCCTTTGGCGCCGCCCATGGGGATGTCGGCGATTGCGGTTTTCCAGGTCATCCAGGTGGCCAGCGCGCGCACCTCGTCCATGTTGACCATCGGGTGATAGCGCAAGCCGCCCTTGAACGGGCCGAGCACGTTGCTGTGTTGCACACGGTAGCCCGTGAAGACCTCGATGTGGCCGTTGTCAAGCTTGACAGGGAAGTTGACCGAGACTTCATTCATCGGCTTGGCGAGGATCTTGCGCACATCTGCGTCAAGCTCCATCAGGTCCGCGGCCCGGCTGAACTGCTGCGAGACGTTTTCGTACAGGCTGAGTTTGTGCGACATGGAAACCTCCTTGTTTGCATCTCTCCGACCCATTATATCACAGATCGGCCGGCGCTTTCTCTTGGACACGGAAACCTCCTTGTTGGCATCTCTCCGACCCATTATATCACAGATCGGCCGGCGCTTTCTCTTGCGCTTATCCCTGTGATACAATACTGCCATGAAGACCTACCCGATCTGTCTGGTGGGCCTGGAGACGCGACGCGCGGTGGTGGTGGGCGGGGGCGTGGTGGCCGCGCGCAAGGTCGCCGCCTTGCTGGAGGCCGGCGCACAGGTGACGGTGATCAGCCCGGACCTCGCGCTGGCGCTGACCGCGCTGGCGGCCGAGCGTCGCATCGCGGCGATCGTGCGCCCCTATCGCGACGGCGATCTGACCGGCGCATTCCTGGCCATCGCAGCCGCCGGCGATCCGGCCGTCAACGAGGCGGTCTGGCGCGAGGCTGAGCGCCTCGGCTGCCTGGTGAACGTGGTGGACGATCCGGCGCACAGCCACTTCATCATGCCGGCGGTCGTGCGCCGCGGCGAGGTGACGATTGCCGTCTCCACTGGCGGCGCCAGCCCTGCGCTGGCCCGCCGGCTGCGCGAGAAGCTGGAGGCCGAGATCGGGCCTGAGTACGGCATCCTGGCGGAAATCCTGGCGGAGCTGCGGCCAGAACTGCTGGCGCGGTTCGACCGCGGAGATTCGCGGCAGGCCGCGGCGCTCGCGTTGGTGGACTCGGATCTCTTGGAGACCATTTGCCGGCATGGGGCGGATGTTGGACTGCGGCGGGCGCGCGAGCTGCTGTAAGGAGCATCACTTGGCTTTGAGCGGCGTGTTCGACGGCATCGAGGGCGCCTATCCCCGCGCTCTCCACCGGCCCCTGGGCTTTCGCGATGAGGATTTCGCCAAACCTCTGATCGGGATCGCCAACTCGTGGGCCGAGACGACGCCGGGCCATCTGCATCTGCGCGATCTGGCTGCATGGGTGAAGGCAGGCGTGGTCGCAGCCGGCGCGATGCCGGTCGAGTTCAACACGGTCGCGGTATGCGACGGCATCGCGCAAGGGCCGGGCATGCACGCCATCTTGCCGCTGCGCGATGTGATCGCGGCTTCGGTCGAGCTGATGGCGCGGGCGCACCGGTTCGATGGGCTGGTGTTGCTGGGCAGTTGCGACAAGATCGTGCCGGGAATGCTGATGGCCGCCGCGCAGTTGGATCTGCCCGCGCTCTTCGTGACCGGCGGGCCGATGGCTCCCGGACGCGTTGGCGGCCGCGAGATCATCCTCAGCGATGTCAAGGAGGGGATGGGCCGGCTCAAGTCCGGCCTGATCTCGGAGGCCGAGTTCCACGCGATCGAGTCGGCCGCGTGCCCTGGGCCGGGCGCGTGCGGCTTCATGGGCACGGCCAACACCATGGCCTGCGTCGTGGAGGCGTTGGGCCTCTCGCTGCCGGGCTGCGCCACCCTGCCCGCGCAGGCAGCCGAACGCCGCGAGTTGTGCGAGGCCAGCGGCCGCGCGATCGTCGCTCTGGTGCGCCAGGGGGTCGCCGCGCGCGCCATGCTCACGCGGCCGGGCTTCGAGAACGCCATCCGCGTCGTGTCCGCGATCGGCGGGTCCACCAATGCCACGCTGCACATCCCCGCCATCGGCCGCGCGGCGGGGGTAGAGGTTTCGCTGGATCTGTTCGATGCGCTCAGCCGCGGCACGCCGCTCATCGGCAGGTTCCGGCCGGCGTCCACTTTCACGGTCAGCGACCTCCACGCAGCCGGCGGCGTGCCGGCGGTCCTCAAGATCTTGCTGCCGCTCCTGCACGGCCACCTGCCGACCGTCGGCGGCCAGACGGTGGCCGAGCGCGCGGCCGCGGCGACCGTTGGTCGCGCCGACGTGCTGCGGCCGTTGGCGGACCCGTTGGCGCTAGAGGGCGGCATCGCGATCCTGCGCGGCAATCTGGCCCCGCGCGGCGCGGTGGTGAAGCAGAGTGCGGTGGCGCCGGCGATGCTGCGCCACACCGGTCCGGCGCGCGTCTGCGAGAGCGAGGAGGAAGCGCGTGACCTCCTGGCAGCGCACGCGGTTCGACCAGGCGACGTGTTGGTGATCCGCAACGAGGGGCCGGCCGGCGGCCCGGGGATGCGCGAGCTCTCCATTCCCGCGGCCATGCTGGTGGGGATGGGGTTGGGGGAATCGGTCGCCATGCTCACCGACGGTCGTTTTTCCGGCGCGACGCGCGGCCCGTGCATCGGCCACGTGGCGCCCGAGGCAGCCGTGGGCGGCCCGATTGCGGCCGTGCAGGATGGCGATCAGATCGCGATAGACATCCCCGACCGCCAGGTCAACCTGCTGGTTTCCGAACACGAGTTGGCCTGCCGACTGGCCGGCTGGCGCCCGCGGCCGCCTGCGACGACCGGCGGCTTCCTGGGGCTCTACCGCCGGTTGGTGGGCCAGGCGGATGAGGGCGCCACGTTGGGCTGAAGAGAGGACGTGGCAGGCATGAAACAGGAGGCATCATGAGATTCGGTTGTTGTCTGGATGCGACCGCCGGTCTGGAGAAGATCGCGCAGCTCGCTGAGATCGGCTACGACTACGTCGAGCTGTCATTGGCGCCGCTGGCGGTAATGCCAGAGGCGGAGTTCCGGCCCCTTGCGGCCGCGATCGGCCGGGCGGGTCTGCCCTGTGAGGCGTGCAACGTGTTCTACCCGCGGCAGGTGCGGCTGACCGGGGATGACGTCAACTGGCCGCAGGTGCAGGAGTACACGCAGCGCGCCATCGCACGCGCAGGGCAGCTTGGCGCGCAGATCATCGTTTTCGGCAGCGCGGGCGCCAAGAACGTGCCCGACGGCTTCCCGGCCGGCCGGGCCTGGGCGCAGATCGTGGAGACGCTGCGCATGGCGGATTCACTGGCGGCCGCCCACGGCATCACCATTGCCATCGAGCCGCTGAACCGCCGCGAGAGCAACATCGTGCTCACCGCGGCCGAAGGGCTGGCGCTGGTCCGCGAGGTGGATCGGCCGCAGATCAAGCTGTTGGTGGACTACTACCATCTGGCGCTGGAGGAGGAATCGCCTGCCATCCTGCTAGAGGCGGCCGAGGCGGTGCGACACATCCACATCGCCCAGGTGGAGGGTCGCGCCTTCCCGACGACGGTGCAGGGGGGCTACCAGGCGTTCTTCGCCAACCTCAAGGCCATCGGCTATGCCGGCCGGGTAAGCGTGGAGGCGCGGCCGGCTGATTTCCAGGCTGACGCCCGTCAGGCTCTGGCAGTTTTGCGCCAACTGGCGGCCTGACCTGTCAGGGGAACCACGATCGGAGATTCTATGACTCTCTCTTCCGAGCAATTGGGCGTGCTGCGCCGCCGCGCAGCCGAGATGCGGTGGCGCATCGTCGCGATGATGGGGCCGAACAAGGCGCACCACTTCGGCGGTTCCCTGTCCGCGGTCGATGTGGTCGCCGCGCTCTACTTCTACAAGATGCGCTTCGATCCGGCGAATCCGCAGTGGCCGGAACGCGATCGTTTCATCATGAGCAAAGGCCATTCGGTGCCAGCGCAATACGCGGCGTTGGCATTGCTCGGCGTCTTTCCCGTGGAGGAGCTGACGACCCTCAAGCGCCTGGGCAGCCGGCTGCAAGGCCATCCCGCCATGCACTATACGCCCGGCCTGGAAGGGTGCACCGGCGCGCTCGGCGAGGGCCTGTCCTACGCAAACGGCATGGCGCTGGCCGGCCGCATCAGGGGCCTGCGCTACAACGTCTACTGTCTGCTCGGCGACGGCGAGCTGCACGAGGGGCAGGTGTGGGAGGCCGCCATGACGACGGCGAAGCAATGTCTCAACAACGTCGTGGCGATCATTGACCGCAACGGCCTGAAGGCGATGGATGAGACCGCGTGCGGTAAGCTGCTCGATCCGCTGGCCGAACGGTGGACCGCCTTTGGCTGGACCGCGACCGAGATTGACGGGCACGATTTGGTCGCGATCTGCGCCGCGCTGGACTGGGCCACGACGCAGGATCGGCCGGCGGTCATCATCGCCAATACCGTCAAGGGGAAGGGGGTCTCTTTCCTGGAAGGGCAGGCCAGGTATCACAACGCGCCCCTCAACGAGGGCCAGCTCAGGCAGGCCGTGGATGAGCTGGAAGCTGCGCTGGCCCTGGCGACGGCCCCAGGGCTGGCGACGATGGAGGGGGTGTGAGATGGCTGCGATGACCGAAACACGGTTCGCATACGGCGAGGCGCTGGCTGAGTTGGGCGGCCGCCGGCCCGATGTCGTCGTGCTGGACGCCGATCTGTACAATTCGACCCGCACCGTGGTCTTTCGAGATGCCTTCCCGGACCGCTTCATTGACGTCGGCATCTCGGAGGCTGACATGGTGAGCACGGCCGCGGGCATGGCGGCTTCGGGGCTGATCCCCTTTTGCAACAGCTTCGCCATGTTCATCGCCGGCATCTGCTACATGCCGATCCGCACCCAGATCGCATATCCGTCGCTGCCGGTCAAGCTGATCGGCTCCAGCGCGGGGCTGACGCAGGGGCCAGACGGCGCCAGCCATCAGTCGCTCGAAGACATCGCGCTGATGCGTGTTCTGCCGAACATGGCCGTCATCTCGCCGGCCGACGCGGTGGAGACGCGGCTGGCGACCTTCGCGAGCGCGGATTGGCCGGGGCCGGTCTACATGCGGCTGGGCCGCTATCCGGTTCCGGACCTGTTCGGCGCGGACTATCGGTTCGAGGTGGGAAAGGCGGCGACGATGCGCGAAGGCGGCGACGTTGCGATCTTCGCCACCGGGCACATGACCTGGAAGGCGCTGGACGCGGCTGAGCGGCTGGCGGCCGACCGGATCGAGGCGCGCGTGATCAACGTATCCACCATCAAGCCGTTGGACGAACCCGCCGTGAGGGATGCAGCGGCCCGGTTTCCGCTGCTCGTGAGCGTAGAAGAGCACAGCATCATCGGCGGGCTGGGCGGCGCGACTGCCGAGTGCGTCTCGGATCTGCGCGGCGCGCCGCCCCTGCTGCGGCTGGGCGTGCGCGATCAGTTCGGCGAATCGGGATTGGCGGATGAGTTGCTGGAGCTGCACCGCCTCACCGGGCCGCTGATCGCAGAGGATGTACGGCGGGCGCTGGCGCGCCGCTAGCGGGATGCGGTGTCGCGATGTCAGAGTTGTTGTGCAGTTGAGAGTATCGCGCTCTCAAGAGCGATTGCTGCGCCAGCTCTCGGTTCGCAGGCCGATGATGCGCTTGAAATGGTCGGGGTTCTCGGTGACCAGAGTGAGGCCGTGCGACAGTGCGGTGGCGGCAATGAGGATATCGGCGTCCGAGATGAGCTGTCCTTGACGATGGAGGACCGCGTAGATGCTCGCAGCCTGCGTGACGATCTCGTCAGTCAATGGAAGGATGGTGCTCTTGCGACAGCGGTCTTCGAAGACCGCAAGCTGTCGAGTAGCATTCTTCGCTTTCAGGCCCCGTAGGATTTCGTAGCGCGTGATGAGCGAGAAGGTGAAGCGGTGGTGGATCGCGAGGTATTCCCTGGCGCGCTTCTCAACACTGGGATCGCGGCCTTTCATCACTTCCGAAAGCGTGTCGGTGTCAATCAGTGTGTGGGGCATTGTTCAGTTGGCTGAGGGCAGGAAATGACTGCGGTCCAGGGTGATTTCATCTATTTCGGCCAGATCATCATCCGAGAAATCGCCATACACTTGCTGCCAGGCCGCCAGCGCATCGGCGGGAAGCTCATCGCCAGGCAGTCGAATGGTGATAGTAACGCGTTGTTCTTCTGGCAGATTCAGAGGCCGAAGCGGTGTCAGGGCACCCTTGCGAAAGATAGCTTCCATCACTTGTTCCATGTTCGTCCATCCTTTCCACCAGGCCAGACCCACACGATGATCAGATTATAAACCACCACAGTAAGCAAAGCAAACCAGGAGATAGTGATGTCACAACCCACCATCGGTTTTATCGGACTCGGCATCATGGGCCGGCCCATGACCGGGCACTTGCTGAAGGCCGGCTATTCATTGGTCGCCCATGACTTGAACTGCGATGCAGTAACGGCGGCGGTCGCGGCTGGCGCTGCCGAGGCGCATTCGCCGCAAGAGGTCGCAGCGCGCAGCGATGTGATCATCACCATGCTGCCCGACTCGCCCGATGTCGAGGCGGTTGCGCTGGGCCCGGCCGGCCTGATCGAGGGCGTGCAGCCGGGGGCTCTCTACGCCGACATGAGCACCATCGCGCCCACGGTCGCGGTCAAGATCGCACAGACGTTGGCAGAGAAGGGCGTGCGCTGTCTCGACGCGCCGGTCAGCGGCGGCGAGGTCGGCGCGATCAATGCGACCCTCTCGATCATGGTCGGCGGCGGCGAGGCCGATCTCGCGGCCATGCAGCCGATCTTCGAGAAGTTAGGCAAGACGATCACCCTTTGCGGCCCGAACGGTGCGGGCCAGATCGTCAAGGCGTGCAACCAGATTCAGGTTGCGCTCAACATCATCGGCATGGCCGAGGCGCTGGTGCTTGGCGCGAAGGCCGGCGTTGACCCCGCGATCATCCACAAGGTGCTGAGCGGCGGCTATGCCCAATCGCGTGTCTCCGACGTGCGCGGACCCAAGGTCGTGCAGGGCGATTTCAAGCCGGGCTTCAAGGCGCGCTTCCATTTCAAGGATCTCAACATCATCCTGAAGACGGGCAATGACTACGGCGCGCCGTTGCCGGTGACCAGCCTGGTGCACGAGCTGTTCGCGGCGCTGCTGGCAGGGGGCAAGGGCGAGCTCGATCACACCGCGGTCATCACGGTGTTGGAGGGGTTGGCCGGCGTCGAGGCGCGAACGGGGGGCGTTTAGCGCAAGATGCCATCTTGCGCCACAGGACAATCGGAGGCGTCATAGTGGGCAAGCTGCAGGGCAAGAAGGCGTTGGTGACCGGAGCCGGCACGGGCATCGGCCGCGAGGTGGCTCTCGAGTTCAGCCGCCAGGGCGCGGCCGTCGTGCTGCACTACGCCGGCAGTCGTGAGGGCGCGGAGACGGCCGCGGCCGAGTGTATCGCCAGCGGCGGTCGCACGTTCGTCTGCCAGGCGGACCTGGGCCGACCAGACGAGTGCTTTCGGCTGGTGGACTGCGCTGCAGATGCGCTGGGCGGACTGGACATCCTGGTCAACAACGCCGGCGTCACCGAGACGCGGAGCTTCCTGGATGTGACGCCGGATGACTTCGACCGGCTCTATCACATCAACATCCGAGGCCAGTTCTTCTGCGCACAGCGCGGGGCGCGCCACATGCTGGCCCGCGGCGGGGGCGTGGTGATCAACGTGACCTCGGTGCACGCGCTGGCCGCGCTCCCGCGGCACTCGGTCTATGCGGGCGCCAAAGGCGCGATCTGCGCATGGACGCGCGAGCTGGCGATCGAACTCGCGCCGGCGATCCGCGTCAACGCGCTGGCGCCGGGCTGGGTCGAAGTGCCTCGTCACCACGCAGACCCCCATTTCGATCCCCATCGCGCGGGGCTTGCCGTGCCCATGCAGCGCCTGGGCCAGCCGCTTGATGTCGCCAAAGCCTGCGTCTATCTGGCCTCCGACGACAGCGCCTGGATGACCGGTCACGTGCTCGTGTTGGATGGCGGAACCACCGCCTGGATGTCGTTGAAAGGATGAACAATGAACCATCGCCAGCGAACACTGGCTGCGCTGAATTATCAGCCCTATGACCGGCTGCCGATCGTCCACTTCGGCTTCCTGCGCGATACCCTGCGCAAGTGGGCCCGCCAGGGGCACATCTCTTCCGAGCTGGCCGAGGCGCAGCTCGACAGCAACGCGGTCGATCAGGAGATCGGGGCGCGCCTCGGTTTTGACTTCAACTGGCAGAGCGTCTTTGCGCCGTCGGCCGGGCTGTTCCCCCCGTTCGAGCGCCGCGTCTTGGACGAGACGGCTGACGGCTGGCGCAAGGTGCTGAGTCCGAACGGCGTCATCATCCTGGAGAAGGACGACGCGCGCGGCATCCCGCCGGAGCTCGATCACCTGCTGAAAGGCCGCGGCGAGTGGCAAGAGCACTTCCTGCCACGAATGCAGTTCACGCCAGAGCGCGTCACGCACGCCACCGTCCGCACCCCGTCCTTCGAGGCGCGTTTCGACCAGGGCGGCGCGAACTATCTGCGGGCAAACGCCTGGGAGCATCCGTTCGGCCTGCATTGCGGCAGCCTCTACGGCTGGATCCGCAACTGGCTGGGCGTGGTCGGCTCCTCCTACCTCCAGGCCGACGACCCGGCGCTCTTCGACGAGATCATCGAGACGGTGGGCGAGATGTGCTACCGCTGCGCAGAGGCGACCCTGGCGGAGGTGGGCGGGGTTTTCGACTTCGGCCACTTCTGGGAAGACATCTGCTTCAAGAACGGCCCGCTGATCAACCCCCGCGTCTTCCGCAAAAAGGTCGGCCCGCACTACCGGCGGATCACCGATCTGCTGCGCCAGCGCGGTATCACGATCGTTTCACTGGACTGTGACGGCTGGATTGATGCGCTGGTGCCGATTTGGCTGGAGAACGGCGTCAACGTGATGTTTCCCATCGAGGTGGGCACCTGGAACGCCAGCATCGCGCGGTGGCGGGCGAAGTACGGCCCCGAACTGCGCGGGATCGGCGGGATGCGCAAGTACGTCTTCGCGCAGGACTACGCCGCGGTGGACGCCGAGGTCGAGCGCCTCAAAGCCCTGGTGGATCTGGGCGGCTTCATTCCGTGCCCCGATCACCGCCTGCCGGATGACTGCAAGTGGGAGAATGTGCAGTATTACTGCGAGCGGATGCGAAAGACTTTCGGAGAATGAACAGCCGGGAACGCTTTGCACGAACGATGCGCCACCAATCCCCTGACCGCGTCCCGCTGGACATCGGCGGCACGTCGCTGACCGGGATGCGGCCGGGGTGTCAGGCTCGGCTGCGCGAGCTGCTGGGTTTCACCGGGCTGCCGGCATCCATTTGGCGCGGCATGGACGAACGGCTGCTGGAGTGGATCGCCGCGGACTTCCGCTCGGTCGGCGGCATCATCAGCCTGCCCAGCCCGCACACGCAGAGCATCTCCCCGACCGCGCGTGTGGACTGCTGGGGCATCCGCCGCGAGCTGGTGGGCAGCGATTGGCAGATCACTTGCCATCCGCTGGCCGGCGCGACGATCGAAGACCTGGAGGATTTTCCGTGGCCTGAGCCACTCGTAGACGAGGCCCTGCTGGCATCTTGGGAGGCGCAGGCGAAGGGTCTGAAACGCGACAACCGCTACGTCGCCGTCGCCGAACACCCGGTCTACGGCATCCTGGAGCTGGGCTGCTGGATGTGCGGCTATGACGACTTCTTGATGCGGATGGCCGCGGACTCCGATTTCGTCCGCCGCTTCTTCGACCGGGTCTTCGCCATCCAGATGGCCGTGATCGAGCAATACTACGCCGTGCTCGGTCCGCACACCGATCTGACCACCAGCGGGGACGACTTCGGCGGCCAGACCGGCCCGCTGATCTCCCCGCGCATGTTCGAGCGTTTCATCGCGCCCCATTTCTCGGCGCGCATCAGCCGCACCAAGCAGTTGACCGGCGGCTACTTCTGGCACCATTCTTGCGGCTCGGTGTACGATCTGCTCGATCAGCTCATCGCCTGCGGGGTGGACATCCTCAACCCCGTGCAAATCTCGGCCGCCAAGATGGAGCCTGAGCGGTTGAAGGCAGTCTTCGGCGACCGCGTCGTTTTCTGGGGCGGCGTGGATGTGCAGCGATTCCTCCCCATGGCCAGGCTCGACGAAGTGCGAGAACGCGTGCGGGAGTTGGCGCGCGTGCTGGGGCGGGACGGCGGCTACGTCATGGCCCCTGCGCACGAGATGCAGGACGATGTCCCAGCCGAGAACATCGTCGCGTGGGTGGAAGCGATCCGAGATGGCGGGACGCGGATGGACGCGGATGGACGCGGATAGAGGGGTCTTCTGCACCACGAAGGGAAAGACCGGAGATGCAACTGATGGAATCAATCACACTGCAGCGACCACATTTCCACCCGCTGCCACTCGGCAACATCCGGCCGCTGGGCTGGCTGGCGCGGCAACTGCGCATCCAGGCCGACGGATTGAGCGGCCATCTCGACGAGTTCTGGCCCGACATCAAGGAGAGCCGGTGGTTCGGCGGCCAGGCCGAGGGCTGGGAACGCGCGCCCTATTGGTTGGATGGGTTCATTCCCCTGGCGTTCGTGCTGGACGATCCCACCCTCAAGGCCAGGGCTGCGCGACATGTGGACTTTATCCTGGCGCACCAGCAGGAGGACGGCTGGCTTGGCCCGGTGGAGATGGCCGGGCCAGCCGGCGCCGGCCCCACCCTGCGCTACGATGTGTGGGGGCTGATGCTGGCGCTCAAGGCGTTGGCGCAATATGGCGATGCCACCGGCGACGAGCGGGTCGCATCGGCCATCGAGAAGTGTCTGCGGGCCATAGACCGTCACATTGACCGCCAGCCGCTCTTCAACTGGGGACAGTTCCGCTGGTTCGAGACGTTGTTCGCCATCTATTGGCTATGGGAAAAGAATCAAGAGTCAACCGTCAAACGTCAAACAGCGTCGGTCGTCGGTCAATGGCTCGCCTCTCTCGCCATCAAACTCCACGCCCAGGGCTTCAACTGGAGCGAGTTCTTCCGGCGGTGGCCCATCACCGAGCCGACGCCCAGACGCCGGTGGAACTACATGGGCCACGTGGTCAACAATGCGATGGCAGTCAAGTCGCCCGCGCTCTGGTGGCGTTTGACCGGCGACGAGGCCGATCGCGCGGCGGCGTATGACATCTTCGAGAAGCTGGATCGCTATCACGGCATGGTCACCGGCATGTTCACCGGCGACGAATGTCTGGCGGGCCGGCGGCCGACCCAGGGCACGGAGCTGTGCGCGGTGGTCGAGTACGCGTTTTCGCTCGAGACCTTGCTTTCGGTCTTCGGCGACCCGATCTTCAGCGACCGGCTGGAGCGGGTGATCTTCAACGCGCTGCCCGCCACCTTCTCGCCCGACATGTGGGCGCACCAGTACGATCAGCAGGTCAACCAGGTCGAGTGCAGCATCTTGCCCGACCGCAACTGGAACACCAACGGGCCGGAGTCGAACATCTTCGGACTGGAGCCCAACTTCGGCTGCTGCTCGGCCAATCTCAGCCAGGGCTGGCCCAAGTTCGCCAGCCATCTGTGGATGCGGACGCCGGACGGCGGGCTGGCGGCGGCGGCCTACGCGCCCAGCCGCGTGAGCGTGGAGCTGGCCGGCGTGTCGGTGACTGTGGCGCTGGAGACCGACTACCCGTTCCGGGAGGAGCTGCGCTTCACCGTCACTGCGGAGCGCGGCGTGCGCTTTCCCTTGCTGCTGCGCATCCCGGGCTGGGCAAAGGTCGCCAGCCTGCAGGTGCAGGGTGAAGAAGCGGTCGCGCCGCGGGCCGGCGCATTTCACCGGATCGAACGGGAATGGGAAGGGACGTGCGAGATCGTGCTGACCCTGCCGATGGCGCCGGCCCTCCTGGCCGGCCACAACGCCGCGGTCGCGATCGAGCGCGGGCCGCTGGTCTATGCGCTCAAGATCGGGGAGGAGTGGCGGCAGGTCAACCAGGAGAGGCCCCATCGGGAGCCGCCGCACGCTGATTGGGAGGTCTATCCGACGACGCCGTGGAACTACGCGCTGGCGGTTTCGGCCGCGACCCTGGCTGAGGATGTCGTGTTCCAGGAGCATCCGATGGGCGACCTGCCCTTTTCGCCGGATGGCGCGGCCGTGTCGGCCACGGTCAAGGGCCGCCGCGTGCCCGGTTGGGCGATGGAGAACGGCTCGGCGGCCGACGTCCCGGCCAGCCCGGTCGCCGCGGCCGGGCCGCTGGAGGAGCTGACGCTGATTCCGTATGGGTGCACGAACCTGCGGATCACGGAATTTCCCGCGACCGAACCGGACAAGGAGGGTGGGGTGTAGGGTCGTTTACCTGGAGTGACTTGCTCATGAAGCAACCTCGGTCTGGATAACATGGTTTCTCTAGTCCGTTGCCTGCCGCCAGATTATACCCCCGGCGATCGCACGGCGCAACTTACCGTGTCAGAGGAACCTACAGACTCACGGGTTGCCGGGCTGGAGCGCGAACGCGAACCCGCCGACGCGATTCGAGTCGGCCGCGGCGCCGGCCGCGTTGAACGCGCGCACCAGGTAGAAGACGTTCGCGGCGGGGTCGCCGAGCGCGACGGGATCGGTGCAGGCAACCGCGCCGCCGACGTTGCTGCAATTGCCGGTCGCGCCGTCGCCGATCAACGTGGCCCCCGCGCCGGGGCTGAAGTAGGGCGCGGTCCCGCGCCAGACCTGATAGGAGGCGTTGGCGGCTGCGTGCGCCCAGGTGAGCGCCGCGCTGTTGCCGGCCTCGCGGGCGATTGCGACGGCCGGCGCGACGGGCGGCGCGGGCGCGGCATTGACCGTGACGCGTAGCAAGCCGATGTTGTTGACCTCGTCCGCCTCGGTGATTTGACACGAAGAATCCACATAGCCGCGGATGAAGTGTGTGCCGGTCGCGCCGAAACCGGGGTGGGTGAAGGATAGAACCGCCTCGGCGCCGGCGGCCAGGCCGTTGCTCTCGCGATAGTCCCAGCCGAGATCATTGCAACCGGTGGGTGTGTAGTCGGCGTAGACGTCGGTGTAGAACAACCCGCTGGCTGCGGCCGTGCCCTGGTTCTTGAGCGTCACCGTGACCGCCAGCGCCTGGCCGACGACCGGCGCGGCCGGCGCCACCTGGATGCTTTTGACGATCAGGTCGGGTCGGTTGGCGACAGTGGGGGTATGGGTCGGCGTGGGGGTGAACGTCGGGGTCGGCGTGGGCGTGGGCGTCCAGGCGGTCAGGGTGATCGGGTGGGTGGCCCAGTCGTTACGCCAGACGAGCGCAGGGGAGGCGGTCGCGGACAGGCCGTTGACGCGAAAGCTGACCGTCTCGCCGTCCCTCATGCCGGGGATGGGTGGGCTGGCCGAGATGTCCTCGCCGTAGACGTACATCGCGCCGTAATGACCCGCTTCGCTCACCTCGGTGCAGCCTACCACGTCGCCCCGCGGGCTGAGCGCGGACACGATCGTCCCCACCGCCGCCTCAGCGCCGTCGAGCCGGACTGCGCCGGCGGCCAGGGTGTAGTTGGGCGTGTTCGGGACGATGGGGCAGGCGTCGGCCGGCGCCTGGGGCGCGGCGAGGCCGGCCGGCGCGGGCGCAGCCGAAAGGCCGAGGGCGAGCAAGATGGCGCCGAAAGCCACCGCGATGATGATGGGCCAGTGCCCGAAAAAGCGGGGCATACTATGACGCATGAAAGCCTCCGAAGTCCTCACCCCCACTCTCACGCAAAGACGCAAAGACGCCAAGACGCCAAGGTGGAACAAGAGGTTTTCGCGTTCTTGGCGGCTTTGCGTGAGTCATAATTGTGATCTGCTGAGCCTGGGAAAAGGGGGTGTTTTAGTTTGGGGGCAAAGGCTTCGCATTGCTGGATTGGAGGCTTTAGCCGGTCACTCGCCCTTCACAACCAGACCGCCTGAAGGCTCGAATCCGAAAACCTGCCCCAACGTGAAACGCACCCCTGGGAAAACATCCGCTTGACGCCGTGCCCTATTCAGGTATAATGAAGGCGAGGTGAAAAGACCATGACCATCTTACAAGACCTGATTACGGAACTTCATATCCTGGATCGGGAACTGGCCCGCTACGAAGAGAAATACGGACTGCTCTCCGAGACTTTTCTGGCCTGGTATCAGAGCGGCGAGGAGCCGGATGATCCGGCCTGGGTGCAAGATTTCGCGCTGTGGGCCGGCGCGTATCAACTCAAGCTGCGCCGCCAGGAGAAGTATCGCCGCCTCGTGAGCGAGTCGTTGGCGCGTCACGTCGCGCCGGCCTTGATCCGTCAGGCATTGCCGGTCGGAACACCCGCATGATTATGCCCGCCACTCTCGCCAGCTATGAGATCTTCGTCTACAGCCTGCGCGAGACCTTTCCCGCGATCCTCTCCTCCACGCTGCGCATTATTCGAAGCGGGCCTGCTGCCGGACAGGTCGTCGGAACGCTGACCTTCGCCGACGACGTTCGCCTGGACGTCGCCGAGCAGATGGACTTCGACTCCGGGCGCTTCGAGATCCTCCAGTACGGATACACCGTCTGGCAGGGTGAAGAACGGCTTTATTGGTACGATTCCCAGTCGCATCCGAACGATCCGTCGCTGGCGGCTACCGACCCACACCATAAGCACGTTCCGCCCGACATCAAGCATCACCGGATACCTGCGCCGCGCCTCTCTTTCTCTCGCCCAAATCTCCCCGTGTTGATCGAAGAAATCGAGCGATTGACCTGACCCCCCCTTCCCTCGCAGGGAAGGGGGGCGTCAAGCTCCCCTCTCCTCGCAGGAGAGGGGTTGGGGGTGAGGTCACTTCCCCACCGCCGGCAGCCACAACTTCCATCCACCCATCCCCAGATCCACCGCGTGCGACGTGCGATCGTTCTGCCACGCCAGCGCAGGGATCCCCGCGACGGGCCGGCCGTTCACGCGGAACGCCAGCGGCTCGCCAGGGCGGAAGCCGGGGATGGGCGGGTCGGTCGGGTCTTCGCCGTAGACGTGGACGTAGCCGTACCCTCCGCCCGCGCGCACGACCGTGCAGCCTGCCACGTCTCCGCGCGGGGTGACGATCTCGACCACCGCGCCCGCAGGGGCCGCCGCGCCGTCGAGCCGCGCCTGGCCGTAGAGCAGGGTCAGGTAGGGGGTGGGGGAGAGGGCGGGACAGCCCTGGACGTGCCAGGCACTTTCCGAAGTGCCTGGCACGTAAGCCGCGTTTACTCCCGATGGATAGACCAGCGTCACGGCCTCAGTAGCGCGAATCTGGTAGCCCTGGCCGGGTTCCATCGTCCAGAGGGTGCTCAGTTCGGGATGGTTCGGGTCGTAGGTCTTGTCCTTGCTGAGCACCAGCAGGTAGCGGCCGGCGATGCTTTGGAGCGCGGTGGTGATCGGCTGGGCCACAGATGGCAGGTAGCCCACCCAGTTCCAGTAGGTGTGCAGCGGGATCGGGGTGGTGACGGGCACGGTCATCCCCTCGATGCGCAGGTTGGCGCCCGCGCCCCCTTCCAGCTTGAGCCAGTAGCCCTGGCCGGGATCCAGCTCCTTCAGGTTGCGGTAGACCGGATCGAGGGTGCAGTCGTAGGAGGCCTTTTCCCCGCGCACCTGGCAGTAGCGGCCCGCGATGGGGCCGAGCGTCTTTTCGACGGTGGGCACGGCCGGGTCGAGCCGGAAGGAGAAGAGGTTCCAGTTCGACGCCAGCCACGAGCACTGCCCGTCGGTCGCGCCGGTGCTCAGGTTGACGGTGTGCGTCAGGGTGTCGCTCTTCCAGTAGAGGGACGGCTGCGTCACGGCCGGGATGCCGTTGACGCGGAACTCGATGATCTCGCCGTCCCTCATGCCGGGGATCGTCGGCGGGTCTTCGCCGTAGATCTGCACGTAGGGGTACGCGCCGGCCGCGCTGACCACCGTGCAGCCGACCACGTCGTCGCGGGGGTTGACCGCCTCGATCACGGTTCCCGCGGGCGCGGCCGCGCCGCGGATCGTCACGCCGCCGGTCGCGATGGTGCGGTTGGGGGTCGGCTGAACGTGACACGGGTTCCCCGCGGGCAGCGTCTCTTCTTCCAGCGCGATCTCGTTGACCTGGGCCTCGCTGGCCGCGCAGTCCACGCGCACGATGCCGGCGATGATGCTGCCGTCGGCCGCGTAGGCCGCGGGCGGCACGGCCACGGTGAGCGAGTAGGCCTGGCCGCTGGCGAGGGTAAAGCTGGGGGTGGCGTCGGCGCCGTCGAGCTGCAGCTTCTGGATCACGGCCGCGGGGCTGAGCTGGCGAAAGGTGAGGCGCAGGCGGTAGCGCCGGGCCGGATCGAGGCCGTCGAAGCGGTAGCGCAGCTCGCTGTCCGGGTCGTCGGCCGGATCGCTGTCCGCGCGATCCATGCGCACGGTCTGGGAGGGCAGGTTGGCCGGCGCCCAGGAGCCGAGCCGCTCGCCGTCGAGCCAGCCGTAGGCTTTGCCGTGCGCCTGGGCGTCGGCGGGGCCGGGGTAGCGCGGGTCGGCGGGATCGTTGGCGTCGGTCGAGTGGCCGGCGTCGGCGTAGCGGTAGTCCACGTCGTGCAGGCTGATCTCGGCCAGCAGCGCATCCAGCCCGTGCGTCTCGGAGACGGCGACGGTGATCGTGCGGTCGCGGTAGAGCGCGGGGTCGAGCAGCAGCGACAGGCGGTGCGCCGCGTGGTCGCTCAGGTCGGTGGCCGCGGCCACGCGCATACCGTCCACGCGCACCTCCTCAGCCCGATTGCCGTCGCAGTCGCGCAACGTCAGATCCAGGTGATAGAAGTGGCCGGGGAGCAGGTAGTCGAAGCGGTAGAGCAGCGTGCTGGTGATCGCGGCGCGCAGCGTGGCGTCGGCCGCACTGCTCCCGCCGCAGGAGACCGTGCGCGTGCCGCTGTTCAGGTAGCCGAAGCCGAGCGTGGCGCTGTAGGGGCGATCCTCTGTGATCGCCCCTGTGATCGCCCCGCTGTCCACCAGGATCGGCCCGCGGAACCCGACGTAGACGTCGAGCCAGCGGTCGTTGTTGCCCGCGTTCGATTCGTTGACCTGGCGGTCGCGATCCGCGCGGGCGAACAGGCGATATGCGCCGGGGGCCGCCGGCGTCCAGGGGAGGGGGTAGGCAGCGGATGTGGCAGCGGATAAGCGGATGGTCGCGCCGCCAATCTGATTGTCGCCATCCGACAGGGACGCGATGAAATCCGGGGTGGCGGTCTGGCCGGTGTTGCTGACCGTTAGCGTCACCGTCACCGTCTCGCCCGCGACCGGCTCGGCATCCGACAAGGTGATCGCCTGGATGCTGAGGTCGGGCCGGGTGCGGATGGTGACGGTGGCGGTGGCGACGTTGTTGGTCTCGCTGATCTCGGCGACGCGGTTGTAGGGATCCACGACGACGCGGACGGGAGTCGCGCCGGTGAAGCCCAGGGTGTTCCAGGGGATGCTGGCGGAACTGGCGGAACTTGGGGGAACTGAGGGGACGAACGCGCTGCCGAGGTAGTCGGCGTATTGCGTGGTGCGTATTGCGTAGAAGGCGGCGGTCAGCGGGCCGGTGTCGAGGGTGCCGGTGTTGTGGATGGTCGCGTCGATGGTGATGGTGTCGCCTTCGGTGGGGTCTGCCGACGGGCGGTTGGAAACCGCTGCAACCATCGCGAAGTCGGCCTGCGCCGACTGGGCTCCAGCCTGCGCAGGCAGGCTTCGCAACGGTTGCTGCGACTTCGAGGGGTCTGCCGACGGGCGGTTGGAAACCGCTGCAACCATCGCGAAGTCGGCCTGCGCCGACTGGGCTCCAGCCTGCGCAGGCAGGCTTCGCAACGGTTGCTGCGACTTCGAGTCGCCCGCCGCGACCACCCCGCCAAACGTCACATCCCCCGCGCCGATGCTCGCATCCGCCTGTCCCACCGGCGTCGCGGTGAAGCCGGTCAGGTCGAGCGTGGCAAAGGGGGCCAGGTAGAAGCGGATCGGCACGTCCACCGGATCCGGCTTGCCGGCCATGTACGCGTTGACCGCCGCGGCCAGGTTGCCGGTGGTCAGGCTGGCGGGATAGGCCGGCGAGCCGGTGTACGTCCAATCCACCGCGCCGTCGCCGCCCACATCCACGCCGACCGCCAGCGGGCCGGCGCCGCCGCTGACCGTGAAGCTGGCCGCCACGCTGCTATACCCCAGCGGCCGGACGGCCAGGCGGATGGCGCGGGTCTTGCTGCCGGTCGGGGTGACTTGCAGGTTGGTGAGGAGCACCTGGCCGGCCTTGCCGAGGTAGACCTTGACCGGCACGTCCACGTTGCCGGATAGCGGTGCACCGTGCGAGGCCCAGTACGCGTTGAACGCGGCGGCCAGGCTGGTGTTGATGAACGTGGCCGCGTCGGTGACGTCCTGGGTCGTCTCCCAATCCCAAGTCCCGTCGTTGCCGATGTCCAGCTTGAAGTTCAGGCTGCCCGTGCCGACGTTGCTGACCAGGGCATCCAGCGCAACCGATGTGAACGCGCCGGCCGGCACGCGTAGCGTCGCTGTCTGTTCCCCCGCGCCGCCGAAGTCCAGCCGCCGGCCGTATTGCACCTGGTAGGTGTGGGTGCCGGATTCGGGCAGTTGAAGCAGCCCATGCGTTGGGTCGGCAGCTTGATCGGCGATGTAGCAATCGAGTTTCTTGGTACTCGCCGCAGGTCTGGTATCTCCAGAAAGCGTTTCGCAGTATTCGAGCCTAATCCTACCGTCTCCTCCAGCGCCCGCGCCCGAGAAATACCAGGCATCCCCGCCGGCGATTCCATTGCCTCCGCCTGCTCCAGGGTGACCCCGCCCATATACTGTGCCAGCAGGCCCCCCATGAGCAGTCACCTTCGTGCTCCCAAGGCTAGCTCGGACTGCCTTCAACAGAATCGATCCACCAGCTCCACCACCGCCACCACTAACCCCTGGATCAACGGAAGTGCCGTTTTGTCCTGGTCCGCCATTGGCATTCACGGTTCCGGTCACCTCTATCTCTTTGGAGAACACCAAGACTATCCCGCCCCCTGAGCCACCGTTCCCATTAGCGGTTGTTAAGCCGAAGCCGCCATCCGCCGTTGCGCCGCCGCCGCCGCCGCCCAAGTTGATGGTGGTGAGTTCGGCGTTTCCGACAACGGAGCCTCCGTATGAAGCTGGATAAGGGACCTCCCCTCGACCGCCGCCACCGCCGTTACCATTGGCATTGTATTCCTGCCTGCTGGGACCACCAGTACCCTCGCCGCAATAACCATAGCCACTCGTTACCGCCTGACCTCCTTTGAAGCCACCACTGTGACCACCCCACTGCCCACCAAGAACCCAAATCGCGCCGGCAACGGCTGTCATTCCACTCGCCCGAAAAGCGACTATTCCGCCAACATTCCCATCCCACGCATGCGCCGTCAGAGTGCCTCCACTCTGCACCGTCACATTCCGGTAATGTGGCACTTGCACCACTTGAGCCTTGGAATTGCCACCGACGGTGTAAGTGTGTTGGAGGCTGTCTTGGAGAGTCAACGTAGCAAGACCGCCGTCAATGCCGGTGATAGTACCGAATTCGTAGTTTCCGGCTCCCGTGCCTTGCATCTGGATCACCAGCACCTCACCGCCCATCTGGAATCCAGCAACAGTGCCTACATAGAGGGTTCTCTGCCCTGTCGGCGCGGTACTGTCCAACGGTCTTCGCGCGTCATCCGTGTAGATCGTCTGCCCAGACGCCACCTCCAAATTCCCGTCACGCCCCGTACCAAACATGTCGTAGGATGCCGTGCCCGCTCCAAACGATGTAGCGTATTTGCCCACCCCTTTCAGCGTGCCGTAGTCCTGGCTCCACACCTTCACCGGATGTAAAGTGGTAGGATCAGGCCCCAACGTGTGCGCGAACTCCACCCAATCGCCCTGGTTGCCGGAGACCGGCGCGGGCCAGTCCAGCGGCCGTTGCATCGCGCCGACCGGTGTGTCCGCCGGCGCGGCCGTCACCGCGCCGATCACATGTACCGTCCGCTCCCGCGCGTCTGGGTCGCTGGTGCGGATCGTGATCGTGCCGGCGTACGGGCCAACCGCCAAGTTCGCCGTATTGAGTGTCATCTCGTAGGTCGTCATGTCGGCCATGCCCACGCGCCGGCTGCCGATCTGCGAGACGGTCAGCCCCGCGGGCGCGCTGACGTAGGTCAGCAGGTCGAGTGCGCCGGTGTTGGCGAAGGTGAAGCTGCGCTTGAG
>VGOD01000048.1 GCA_016876015.1 Chloroflexota bacterium | reverse complement strand
CTGCCGGGCTTCAGCGTGCGTCAACCGGCGCCGCATCGTGGGCGGTAGTCATTCTGCTCGTGCTGGAAGCGGCGGCGGCCTGTCTGGCGATTGCTTTCGTCTTCATCCGTTCACGAGCTTATTTCGAGACGACCGGGCGCGTGGCCTGGACAATCGGTTTCGCCTTGCTGCAGCTCGGCGCGTGTGCAGTGGCCGCGCTGACCACGCTGTTCGCGTTCAACCGTTGAGGCGCACGACGTCTCGCGCCACTGGACATTCGGAGGACTTATGAGCTTACCCCCCGTTCGAGTCGGCATCATCGGCCTGGGTCGCAGCGGCTGGAGCATCCACGCGCAAGGCCTGAAGCATCTGCCCGACCATTACGAAGTCGTCGCTGTAGCGGATTTGATCGAGGCGCGACGGCGAGAAGCCGAGCAGGAGTTCGATTGCCGCGCCTACGCGTCCTACGCCGATCTGCTGGCCGATCCCGCGGTCGAGCTGGTGGTCGTGGCCCCGCCAAGCTATCTGCACACGGTCTACACCATCGCGGCGTTGCACGCGGGCAAGGCGGTCGTCTGCGAGAAGCCGATGGCCGCCAACCTGGGCGACGCCGACGCCATGATCGCGACGGCCAAACGCACCGGCGCGCTGCTGACCATGTTTCAGAACCGCCGGCGCGAGGCAAGCTACCTGAAGGTGCGCGAGGTGATCGCTTCCGGCGTGCTGGGCCGCGTCTTCGAGATCAAGATCACGGTACACTCCTTTGGCCGGCGGTGGGACTGGCAGACGCTGCGCGGGTTTGCGGGCGGTCAACTGCGCAACAACGGCGTGCACTACCTCGACCAGGCGCTGCAGCTCATGGATCTGGTGAGCGGCGCGACGGTCGAGCCAGAGGTGTTCTATCACGCCACGAACGCGCTGGCCCTGGGCGACGCCGAAGACAGCTTCAAGGTCATCTTGCGCGCGCCGGCCGCGCCGCTGGTGGATTTCGAGATCATCGGCGCGTGCGCTTATGCCCAGGAGCCGTGGCTGGTGATGGGCGACCAGGGCACGCTGGCGGGCAACTACGACAGCCTGCGCTGGAAGTACTTCCTGCCGGCCGAGGCCGCCCCGCGCCGTCTCAGCACCGACCCGACCCCCGATCGCAGTTATAACCGGGATGCCCTGCAACTGTGCGAAGAGACCTGGTCGGCCCCGCCCCCCGACGAGAAGACGCCGGCCGCCTTTGTCGCCATGACCATCGCCTACTATCAGGACCTCTACCACACCTTGCGCGAGGCCGCGTCTCTCACCGTGACGCCCGAAAGCGTGCGGCGCGTGATGCGGGTGGTGGAGATGTGCAAATAGCAGATGGCAAATGGCAAATCAGCAGGTCGGCAGATTGCACTTGACGTTTGACGTTTCACGTTTGACGCTTCACGCACGAGGGCCTATCTCCATGCATTCCATCGCCCGTCTCGACTTCGGCAACTGCGAAGTCTATGGCAAGCCCGGCTGGTTGACGGTCGGGCGGGTTTATTGCTCCCCGCGCGTCCTGTGGATCAATGAGCCGCGGGAGGTGTGGCGACCCGGCCACGAGAATCCGCTCCTGTTGAGCTTTGTGCAGGCGCAGGAGGGTGAGCTGCGGCTGGGCCTGCCGCCGGGCTGCTATACGCTCAAGCTCAGCTTTTACGATGCGCAGGAGGAACATGGGCCGTTCAGCCTGGCGGTCGCCAGCGGGGACGGCCGCGCAGCGATGGGGGCGGGCGAGCAGCGGGTGATCCTGGCCGGTGTGACGGTCCCGCGTGGGCAGGTCGTGACGGAGCAGGCCGATGTGACGCATAGCGGCGGCGCGCTGGCGCTGCGCTTCAAGGCCGCCGTGGGCAAGACCTTCCTGCTGAACGCGCTCGAAGTGCTTGGCCCGGATGACGCTGAGCTGCAAATGCTCTTCGACGATGCGCCGAGCGACATCCTGCCCGCGCCGGTCGAGTTGCTGGCGACGGGCCGCGACGACCCCCGCGCTGCGTTGCGCGAGGTCTGCGAGTGGCTGATGGCGCACCGCCGGGCCGATGGTTTTCTCGGCGATCCTGAGGGCGAGCGGCGTTGGTGGTACACGTCGGCGTATCCCATCCGCACGCTACTGGCGGGCAGCGCGATCTTCGGCGACGACCGCTACCGGGTCGCGGCGCAAGAGGTGCTCGATCTGTTCGTGCTCGATCAGATGCCGGAGGGCGGTTTCCCGCAGTCGTACCAGGGCCGCGGCGCGCTGGCATCCTTGCCCGCGGCCGAGCTGGATGCGCTCCGGGCCAAGACCTGGATGAACCTGGCGGACATCGGCAGCACGGTGTCGGCCCTGGCGTTCGCCATCCGCTACACGGCCGGCGAGCGGCAGGCGCGTTACCGGGCGGCCGTCAAGAAGTATCTGGACATCTGGGCGCCGCAATTTCAGCAGCCGAGCGGCGGGTTCACCAACGGGTGGCTGGCCGGGCACAACGCGCAGTGGATCTACAGCATTGCGACCGGCACGACCGCGCTTTCGTATGCATTTTATGCCGCGGCGACCGGCGAGCCGGGCTACATCGAAGTGGCCGAACGCGCCGCGCAGTTCCTTGTGCGCGACTGGCATGAGGACGGCCGGCCCTACATCTGGCCGTTCGACTGGTACTATCCTGGTTCGCCATTCTATATGCGGGTGCGCGACATCGGCGAGCAGTTCTACATCCTGGACGCCATCGCCGGGGTTGCGTCGGTCAGCCGCAACGCGGGGCTGCGTCGAGAGGTCTTCGACGCGCTGCGGAAATATCTGCTCGGCAGTCAGGGGTTGATTGCCACCTGGGACGGCGCGGCGTGGTGGTCGCTCCAGGACACCTGGAACAACTCCAAGAGCGCGGCTACGCCCCTCTTCCTGGCTTATTTCCTGCGCGTCGCGCCCCAATACGATCTGTCGCGGGCCGAGCTGGCGCAAGTGGAAGCGGTTTACGCGGTCACGCGGCGCTTCCTCTGCACCCCGGCGCACGCCCGACAGATCGGTGTGATGGAGAACGACCCTGACCTGCCGTGGGGTGGTCACAGCCTGATGTCGTGGACCGGCAGCCTGATGTCGTGGACCGGCTGCGCGGTGGCCGCGACCGGCTTTGCGGGGCTGGCGCTGGCAGATATGGTGCAGCCGGGGATCAGCTATATGGCGTGAAACGTCAAACGTGAAGCGTCGATCGTCGGTCGTTGGTTGTCCAACATCCAACACGCATTCAAGGAGGGGGCTGTGAAGCAATACGAGTATGGGCGGATTGCCAGGTTGGCGGAGAGCCTGGCGGAGGCGCAGATTGCGCCGGAGATTTCGGCTGAGATTCTGGCGGGCGGCGAGGTGATCCGACAGAGCACGTCGCCGGAGGCCAAGGCGGATTGGTTCAACGCCGCGATGCAGCGGATGAATCGGTTGCTGGATCGCGAGACGCGCTGCGCGGTGCGAGAGGCGTGCGCATGTTGCTTGGGCGGCAAGCGCCTGAAGCTGTCGCAAGGGATCGCCCGACGGTACGCGACCCTCGAAGAGCGGGTGGCGGTCGCCAACGAGACGCGCTTCGTCTTCGGGCACAGCGTCACGCTGCAAGAGGATGGCCGCGTGCTGGTCTGCTTCGCGCCCGAGGGGCAGGAACACTATCGTTGCGTCTGCCTGCCGAAGGCACGGGAGCCGCTGCCGGTGACCTACTGCTACTGCTGCGAAGGCCACGTCAAACACCACTTACAGATCGCCCTGGGGCGGAAGCTGGCTGGGGTGGTGCGTTCGTCGGCGCTGTCGAGCGGCGGGGCCAAGCCATGCACGTTTTTGTTTACGATTCAGCCAGTGGATTGAGATTGGAGTTTACGTCACATGGATATCGAGCGTCTTTCGACCTGCAGCATCGCCCTCAACAAACGGCCGCTTCCAGAGGCCCTGGACATCATTGCGGCCGCGGGTTTCAAGAAAGTGGATTTGCTGGCGCGGATGCCGCACTTTTCCCTCGATCCGGTCGAATGCGACCCGGTTGCGCTCAAGGCGACGGCGCAGGCGCGCGGTTTGCAGATCGCCAACCTGGGCACCTACGTCGGCGCAGGCTTCGGCAGCGAGGACAAGGAGATCCAGGAAAAGGAGTGGGCCGACGTGCAGCGCGCCCTCAACGTGGCCGCGTTCCTGGGCGCGCGCTCGATCCGCGTGCGGCCCGGCGACGATAGCCCGGCGTGCCTGGATCGCATCGTGCCCTGGTTTCAGCGCAGCGCCGAATATGCCGCGGCCAGGGGCATTTTCATGGGCTTCGAGAACCACGGCGGCGGCATCTCAGGCCAGCCTAGACTGTGCGCGGCGTTGTCGGACAAGGTCGGCTCCCCTTACTTCGGCGCGCTCTACGAGCCGTGCAACCTGATGCACGCCGGCGTGGATTATCGCTACGCGCTGCACATCATGCGGGGACACATCACCCACGTCCATCTGAAGGATGGCCGCTTCACGCTCGATGGCTTCCAGCACACCATGCTCGGCCAGGGGCAGATTGACTATCCCTGGATCCTGGCACAGCTCGAGCGCATCGGCTATGCGGGCGATTTCGCTTTGGAGTACGAGCTGAAAGACCCGCCCGCGGCGGAAGGATTGAAGGCGTGGTATGCTGCGGGAGTAAAGCTGTTCGCCGCCGGATAGATGAACACATCGCAGCTTCGAAAAGCCTCACCGGCGGATTCGAGGCTTCAGCCGGTTACTGCAGTTGCACAGACAGATCGCCTGAAGGCTCGATTCCCAGCCTGAACACAAAGGAGCCTCACAGACGCTATGCAACTGGCAATCCACGGCGGGATGCCCTATCGGACCCGCCCGTTTCCGACTTGCGCCAACGCCTCCGGTCGTTGGTTGGGTGAAGAAGAGAAGCGGCTGCTGGCTGAGGTGATTGACAGCGGCGCGCTGGGCCGCAACGACGGCTCGAAGGTCGTCGCGCTGGAGCGCGCCTGGGCCGAGATGCTGGGCTTCGGCGCGAGTGCTCAGCCGAACGGCGGCGCCCCGCTTGCGGCCCAGGCGGTCACATCGGGCACGGCCGCGCTGCACACGGCCGTCGCCAGCCTCAACCTGGAGCCGGGCGACGAGGTCGTCACGACCACCATCACCGACATGGGCACGGTGATCGCGATCCTGGCTTGCAACCTGGTTCCCACCTTCGCCGACGTGGACCCCCGCACCGGCAACATCACCGCCGAGACGATCGCGGCGCAGATCAGCCCGAAGACGCGGGCGATCATCGTCGTCCACCTTTTCGGCCAGATGGCCGACATGCCGCCGATCCTGGCGCTGGCCCGGCAGCATGGCCTCTACGTGATCGAGGATTGCGCGCAGGCGCACCTGGCGGCCTACAATGGCCGGTTGGCTGGCACGCTGGGCGATCTGGGGTGCTTCAGCTTCCAGCAGTCCAAGCAGATGACAACCGGCGACGGCGGGCTGGTCGTCACCTGCAACGAGGCGTTGGCGACGCGCGCCCGGCTCTTCACCGACAAGGGGTGGCCGCGCGGCATCCCTGGCCTGCGTGGGCATCTCCTCTTCGGGATGAACTACCGCATGACCGAGTTGCAGGGCGCGGTGGGGCTGGCGCAGGCGGGCAAGCTGACCGAGATCGTGGCGCAGCGGCGGCGGACGGCCGGCCTGCTGCGCCAGCTCATGGCCGACATCCCCGGCCTGATTCCGCCGCACATTATCCCCGGCGCCGATCATTCCTGGTGGATGTTCCCCTTCACGATTGACCAGGCCCGGCTGGGGGTGTCGCCCCAGGCGTTCGGCCAGGCGATCAAAGCCGAGGGGCTGCCGTTCGGCGTGGGCTACATCCCGAACCCGGTCTTCGAGTACGACGTGATCCGCGACCGCAAGACCTTCGGCGCGTCGGGCATCCCCTGGACGCTGCCCCAGGCCCGGCCCGGGATTATCTACGACCGCCGCGATTATCCCGGCACGCTCCGGTTCCTGGATGAGATGTTCGTGATGAGCTGGAACGAAGGGTTGACCGAGGCGGATGTCCACGACATCGCCGGCGCGCTGGCGAAGGTGGCAAGGTACTATCGGAATGACTGAACGACTGTGGTTGAAATGGAGAATGGCATGACCGACCAATTGGCTTTGTTCGGCGGCCCCAAGGCGGTTCAGAGCGCCCCCGGCGACCTCTTCAAGTGGCCTATTATCACTCCGGAGATTGAAGAAGCGGTCCTCACCGTCTTGCGCTCGGGCGCGATGTCGGGCGTTGACGTCACGATGCAGTTCGAGGCAGAATACGCCGCCTGGCACGGCATGAGCTATGCGCTGGCGCACAACACCGGCACGGCTGCGCTGCATGCCGCGATGTTCGGCGTGGGCATCGGCCACGGCGACGAGATCATCTGTCCCAGCGTCACCTACTGGGCGTCGTGCGCGCAGGTCTATTCCCTGGGCGGCACGGTCGTCTTCGCGGACATTGACCCCGACACCCTCTGCATTGACCCCGACGACATCGAACACCGCATCACCCCGCGCACGAAGGTGCTCATGGCCGTCCACTACACCGGCTATCCGGCCGACATGGATCGCATCATGGCGATCGCCGACCGGCATGGCCTGGCGGTGATCGAGGATGTGTCTCACGCGCACGGCGGCCGTTACAAAGGCCGGCTGGTGGGAACCATCGGCCATGTCTCCGGCGCTTCGATCATGAGCGGAAAATCGCTGGCCGCGGGCGAAGGCGGCATGTTGCTGACGAACGACCGGCGCATCTACGAGCGGGCGCTGGTCTTCGGCCACTACGAGCGCGCCAACAAGATCACGCTCGATGACCTGGCCGCGGGCGCGGGGCTGCCATGGGGCGGCTACAAATACCGGATGCACCAGCTCACCTCCGCGATGGCGCGCGTCCAGCTTCGGAACTACCCCGGCCAGATGGAAGAGATTGACGGGGCGATGAACTGCTTCTGGGACATGCTGGCGGGGATGCCCGGCGTCCGCGCCCATCGCCCGCCGGCCGATTCCGGGCTGACGATGGGCGGCTGGTACGCGGCCACGGGCCTCTATCGGCCGGAGGAGTTGGGCGGGCTGTCGGTGCGCCGCTTCTGCCAGGCGTTGGCGGCCGAAGGTGTGCCGTGCGGACCGGGCTGCAACAAGGCGCTCCATCTGCACCCGCTCTTCAACACCGTGGACGTCTACGGCCAGGGCAAGCCAACCCGCATCGCCAACCTGCCGGAAGGCGTGGACATCCGCCAGCCCGCGGGCAGCCTACCCGTCGCCGAAGGGATCCAGGAACGCGTCTTCTTCGCGCCGTGGTTCAAACACTGCCGCACCTCCGCCATCGAGGAGTACGCTGACGCGTTCCGCAAGGTGGCTGAGCACTACGAGGAACTGCTGCCTGGCGATCCCGGCAACGCGACTGATGGTGGCGAGTGGGGGTTGAGCAGACGGCGGTAGGCGTGAAACGTAAAATGTCTCACTTGAGTGGAAGAGATGCTTCTGCGGCAGGCAAATCTGACGGAGAATTGACCCCGGCAGAACACGCCGAGTTGCTGCAATTCGTCGCGCAAGTCGAGAGCGCAGATGCGGAACGGGCGCAGGCGTTAATTGCGTTGGCGCGTTTACGCGACAAGCCGGTTGCCATGATCCTCCACGAATGCTCACCGGAATATGTCGTCAATGCCGCCTGACCCGCCACACGTTTCGCCCGCCATTCGCCGTATTGAATCGTTCCGGCCTGGTCAACCTGCGACGTGTGCTGGGCGCCGCAAACCTCCATCCACCAGCCGAAGAGTGATTCTCAATGCCCGATCAGATCGAAATCCAACAACTCCCCCTTTGGGACAAATTGGCCCTTTCATTCGATCCAACCGCCGAGCTTGCCTTCTACACCAACCATCTCAAATCCGCCCTGCTCCCCTTCTGGCTCACCCGCTCGATTGACCGGGAGCACGGCGGCTTCTTCACCTGCTTCGACAGCGTCACCGGCCGGCTACTCGCCGAGGACAAGTACACCTGGTCGCAGGGGCGGATGGTGTGGGTCTGGGCGAAGCTGGCGAGCATGGGCATCTTCGCGCCGGACGAGCGCGCCCGCTTCCTTGAGCTGGCCCGCTTCGGCGCGGATTTCTTGATGCGCCGCTGCCTGCTGCCGGGCGACCGCTGCGCCTTCCTGATGACCCGCGACGGCCAGCCAAGGCCCCAGGCCGCGGAGATGCCGCTCGACAGCAGCGTCTACGCCGACTGCTTTGTGATTCTCGGCCTGGCGCGCTACGCGGCGGTCAGCGGCGACCGGGCCAGCCTCGACTTCGCCCACCGCCTCTATCGCTCGGTGAACGGCCGCATCCACACCGGCGACTTCCACACCGAACCCTACCCCATCCCCGCCGGCTTCAAAGTCCATGGCATCCCGATGATCCTGCTCAACACATCGCAAGAGCTGGCGTATGGGCTGGCTGCGCACGGCCTGGTCGCCGAAGCTGCCGAGGTCATGGCCGCGGCCGACGGCTGCCTGGCGGAGATCAGGGCGCACTTCGTCGCGCCCGACGGCGCGCTGCACGAGATGGTCACGCTCGACAACCGGTTCGTGGCCGACAACCTGCTGGGCCGCTACGTCAATCCGGGACACACCCTCGAGGATATGTGGTTCTGGATGCACCAGGCAACCGCGCGTCACGCGCCTTCCGCCCCTGTCATTGCGAGGCACACCCTGAGCGAAGCCCGCCGACGTTTGGCGGGCGCAGTCGAAGGGCGCGACGAAGCAAGCCCAGCCATGCCTGAGATTGCTTCGCTTCGCCCGGCGAACCCCTTGCCGGACGAAGCGCGTAATGACACTCACAACATCATCAGCGCAGCCGCGCAAATCACCAAGCGCGCCTTCGAGATCGGCTGGGATCACGAATACGGCGGGCTGCTGACCTTCGCCGACCAGGATGGCGGGCCGCCGACCGAGAGCATGGCCGGGCTGGAGGACGAGCGGATGGCGCAGAAGGTGCAGGCGGATTGGGGCAGCAAACTCTGGTGGGTGCATTCCGAGGCGCTCTACACGACGCTGCTGGCGTGGCGACTGACCGGCGACGAGGAGTTCCTGGCGCTCTACCGCCGGACGTTCGACTACACCTTCCGCACCTTCCCGCATCCCGACCCGGCGGTCGGCGAGTGGATCCAAATCCGGGATCGCCAGGGCCGGCCGGAACAGCGCGTGGTCGCGCTGCCCGTGAAGGATCCGTTTCACATCATTCGCAATGTGGCGCAGGTCATTGACCTGCTGACGGAGGCTGTTGAAGTCGAATCAGAGGGAGAAAACCACTCTCAGCGCCCGATCAATCTGGCGCAACGCGTCCAATGAGACCCGCCCACGCGTGCGAACCAGGCGAGCGTTGTAGTCCACAGGCCGCGTTTGCAAACAATCAGCCAAAGACAACTTGTCCAGTCCATTTTCTGGCGTTGGCGCGATCTCCACGTTGGTGGCAATGCGGGCCTTCTTTTCATTCCACGCCGTCAGCGGAACGACCTGGATGATGGGAACCCGCGCGTTATAGATATCATTCGTGACCACTACGCAGGGCCGCGTCTTCCCGGTTTCCGATCCCATGGTCGGATCGAGGTTGACATCTATGACCATCCCGCGCTTCAATGTAATCATTCCGGCCATCCCACAAGCGCGGCTTCGGTGAGCTGCTGGAGTTCGGAATCGGTACGATATACCTCAGCGTACAGAACCGCCGAAGCCTCGAGTCGTTGACGCTCCATGTCGGCCTGCATTCGGTCCAACGCCGCACGCACTAAGGCGCTGCGATCGCGAAAACCGAGCCGCTGATAGTTGTTCAAAAACGCGACGTTTGTCTCATCTAACGTGATCTTGGTCTGCAACATGGCGCTTCTCCTGTCCCGTATTTCTGGGGCGTATTATACGGGACTATCGAGGAAAAGGCCAAATACGAACATCCAGGAGCAAAAATCGTGACCTCTACCTACACCCAGATGGAGCAACGCCTGCTCGAGCGCACCATCCCGCTCCCCAAACAAGCGCACATCACCGGTACGCGTTGGCTGCCGGCCGATCAAGTGGCGATCAGCGCGCCATCCGGCGATCCGGCCGTCCGCACCGCCGTCCAACTCTTACACGAAGCCATCCCCGGCTCGGCCTCAACCTCAACCTTAACCTCAGCCTTGTCCTTCCTCCTCCGCCTCGCCATCCATCCGGCCGATCCCGAACTGCTGGCCCTGCCCAACGCCGCCCAGTCCTACCGCATCCGACCCGTCGAGGATGGCCTGGAGTTGGTCGGGGCGACCGCTGTGGGCGTCTTGTACGCGGCGCGCACGCTGGCGCAACTCGTGCGGATCGCTCCGGCGGAAGAAGGCCCGGCCGCGGTTGAAATTCCTTTAGCAACGATCCTGGATTGGCCCGACCTGGCCGAACGCGGCGAGTGGGGCGGCAACGCGGCCTGGGATCTCGACCACACCACGCCGCTGAAGCTGAACCTGGTCGAGGTGGGCGTCGTGCCCGGCTTCGACGAGCGTGGCAAGCTGCGGCTGACCCGCATCACGCCGGAGCTTGACGAGGCGGCGCGGGCGCTGGGCGTCAAGGCGCTGCCCTACGTGCCGCACCTGGGCGACCTGGGCAAGACGACCAATCTGTTTCAGTGGCGGCCGGAGTTGATGGGCACGGCCGACCCCAGCGAGCCGCTCCCACCCGACTACAAACCCTCGCTCTGCTTCTCCAAACCGGCCGCCACCGCATTCCTGGCCGAACTGATGGACGAGATCATCCGCACGCTGGAAGCCGATGAGTTGAACATCTGGCTGACCGAAGAAGGGGTGCCGTGCTTCTGCGACGGCTGCCGGGGGCAGAACACCTACGTGCTGGAGGTGCGACTGCTGGCGGCCGCCTATCGGCTGGTCAAGGCGCAGCATCCGCGCTTCACCCTGCGCATCCTGCTGACCCAGGGCAGCTATCCGGTCAACGATCGGGTGTTGGCCGAATTGCCGCCCGACATGGGCGCGACCTACTATTCCGGCGCGCACACCTATGACTCATCGCATCAACCGATGATTTACGGGCTGCTCGAGGACTTCATCGCCCGCGGCGGCTGGCTGGGCGTCTATCCGCAGCTCGACAACTCGTGGCGCACCGTCTTCCCGTTCACCGGGCCGCAGTTCATCCGGGCGCGGATGCGCGAGTTCGTCCACAAAGGCTTGCAGAGCGTCACCGGCTACGCCACGCCGTCGAATCGCTTCTGGGAGTTCAACGTGGCGGGGCTGGCCGAATGGGGCTGGAACGCAGAAGGCCGCGACGAGCACGCATTCGCCCGCGCCTGGGCCGCCCACCAGGCGATGGCCGACCCCGAAGGCTTCGCACGCTGGGCGTGTCTCATCGGCCCGCTCGGCTGGGATCTGGCCGGGTCGCGCTTCCCGATGCGGCTGTTTTGGGATCCCGCGCTCTCGATCCTCGATGGCTCGGTGGAGATGCGGTTCGGCGATGGCCTGCTGACGGAAATTTCATCGGCCGAACACCTGCAGGGCAACATCGCGGCCGCCCGGCAGGCCCTGGCATTGGCGCAAACGTTGGGCGATGGCGCCTGCCTGGCCGAGTCGCAGGTCGTGCTTCACGCCTACTTGTTCCTGGAAGCCCTCAAGTCGCTCTCCGACGCGCTCCGGCAGCCGTCCACGATGTCGCCGGAACACCCCCTCTCCGCGGCGCTGCCGGCGGCGCTCGCCGCGCTGGACGCAGCCGCCGAGGCAGTCGTGACCGGGCTGTGGGATTGGGGCTGTCGGGTCTACCCGCAGACGCCGCAAAAACCGCAGCATCGCTTCGAGGAAACGATATCGGTCTTCGCCCAAGTCGTCACCGAGGCGTACCGCGCGGCGAGCCGGCTGGGCGTCGCCGACCCGCGGCCGGCGTATCGCGATCGGCCCCTCGGCGGCTGGAGCGCGGCCGACTTCCCGACGCCTGAAGCCACGTTGCGCTTCGACGCCACCGACCTGCTCGCTGGCCCAGGCCCGTACCGCGTGATGTGCCGCTTCACCGGCGGCGCCTACGGATTGGACATCCTGGCGGTCTCCTTCTGGGAGGCGGACGCCGCGGGCGAGCGAGAAGTCGCCCGCATCGAACCGAAAGCGTATGGTTACGGCGACAGCCCGCCCCCGCCCCACATCGGCCGCTACGAAGCGTGGAACGATGTGCGGCTCGATCTGCCAGCGGTCAAGCCCGGCGCGCGCTACTTCGTGCAGGCCCGCGTGGCCGGCATCCCCGCGGATGCGCCGGCTGAGCGGCGGATGTGCAGCGGCGAAGTGCTGTTGCGCCGGGCGTGGGCATGACAAACCGGGGTGCGGTACAGAGTTTTGCGAGGGGGCGTCATTCTGAACGGGTTGGCGGTGAAACCGTCGTTGCGGCGCATGACCAGCGAAGAATCTCTCGTGTTTGACCCGCCCCGACCAGAGGCGAGATTGCTTTGCTGGCTCTCGCATGCGCCATGTCTGGGCTGTGGCTGACCCGCTGCCTGGAACATGACGCCGCTGCTGGACAAGCCGCGGGCGATTGCCAAACGCGTCATTTCCGTGATAGAATGGGAGTGATACGTTGGAGGAAGATCATGGCAAAGACATTGACGATCAGCGAGATATTGGATGATCTGCGCGTCGCGGACGAAATGCTGCGCCGGTTCGAACGTCTTTATTGGCTATCCTCTGAGCAATTCTTCGAGTTGTACAGCCAGGGATTGCTGGATGATGGCGAGCATCTGCACGATTTCAGTCAGTGGGCCGGTTACTGGAAACTGCGCACGCGCCGCCTTGAGGCGTTCAATGACACCAACATATCCCTCCCGACATTAAGCACCATCGCATCCCTGCGGCTGAGCTGCGTTTCGACCAGCCCAATCTACCCTTTCTAATCCAAGAGATCGTGCGCTATTCAGAAGCGCCTTGACGTTTGACGTTTGACGTTTGCCCGATCCCGTGCTCGAGCCATCATGCCATCCTCCATGACCAGTCGCCAACGCCTCCTCGCCGCGATCCGCCACGAGGAGCTGGATCGCGTGCCCATCTCCCCGCGCATCTGGGCGTATCTGATCGCGTACTACGGCGGCGGATCGTGGGAGTACGAGTTGCGGGCGGCCGAGGAGTTCGGCTACGATCTGTGCATCGCAGCCGGCGCACCGCTGCCGCCGTTCATCGCCCCCGCGCTGACCTATCGCCACGTGTCGCCGGAGGTGCGCGTCACCCAGCAGATCACCGAGCAAGACGCCGCGGTGACAGTGCGCCGGCGCTTCGACACTCCGGCCGGCCCGTTGACTGATGAGATCAGCCTGCCGCCGCCCGGCCGCGAGTACGGCATCAGTCCCAGCCCGGTGTGGCGCGAGCGCCTGCTCAAGGTGCCGGCTGATCTCGACCGGCTGGCCTACGTCTTGCCAGACCCCGACAAGCCCCGGCTGGCGCACTACCGTGAGATCGCCCGCATCGTCGGCGAGCGCGGCCTGGTCGAGATGACCATCAACCCGCCGCTCGACCACTTCGGGGGCGACCTGCGCGGGCTGACGGAGCTGATGATTGACTACTACGCGGATCGCCCCTTCTTCGACCGGATGTTCGCGTTCGCCCAGCACTATGCGTTGCGACTGCTCAAGGCGGTGCTGGAGGGCGGCGTCCGCTATATCTTCGGCACCTGGTACTACGCTTCGCTGAGTGCCGGCTGGTCCCCGAAGATCTTCCGAGAGGTCTTCGCGCCGCTCATTCGCCAGCACGCCGACCTGGTGCACACCTACGGCGGCATCTATCACATCTACGACGACGGCAAAATGATGCGCACCCTGGGCGACTATGTGGCGGCCGGCGCGGACATCGTCGAAACCCTCACCCCGCCGCCGGTCGGCGATGTGGACCTGGCTGAGGCCAAGCGACTTTATGGCGACCGTGTCTGTCTCAAGGGGCACGTTGACTTGCTCTATGTCATCAAGGAGGGCACGCCGGAGTTGATCGAGGAAACGGTGCGCCGGGCCATCGAGATCGCCGCGCCGGGCGGCGGCTTCATCCTCGGCACGAGCGACTCGATCCGCGACGGCACGCCCGCCGAAAACGTGCGCGCCTACTTCGCCGCGGCTCGCAAATATGGTGAATATCATGACTAATCGAGAACGTTTCTTTGCCCTTGTGCGCGGCAAGCAGTCGCAGGTGCTCTCCTGGCTGATGGCCTTCTTCAACGAACACGTCGCCGGAGAGCTGCTCGGCGCGGACAACGTGCCGGCCGACGTGATCCCGACGCCCGACTGGAACTTCGGCGCATCCGACCGGGCCGACTGGGACGCAAAGGTGCGCTACGCCCGCACAACCGGCAACTGCGCGGCCGGCGTCGGCTGGGGGACGTGTATCGCGTTCGGCCACGGCGGGCCGGGTGAGTTTCGCGACCGGCTGATCGAGCGTGGCCCACAGCATCGCGTCAGCATCTACGAGACCGGCGTCAAGAAAGAGGTGCGCCGCGACCCGCATTTCTACCAGCACTTCGACTACCCGGTGCGTTCGCGGGCCGATTGGGATCGCCTCACGCTGCCCGACCCCCACGACCCGGCGCGCTATCGCGGCATCGCCGAAGAAGCGGCCTGCTATCGGGCGCATGATCTGATCGTCTACGCCAACCTGAACGGCTTCTTCTCCGGCATCCACTACTTCCTCTACCCGTATGACGAGCTATTGGCCGACCTGATCCTCGATCCCGGCTTCGTCCAGGCCATGCTGGATCGGCTGGGGGCGTGGAATCTGCGGGCGGCCGAGAACCTGCTGCGCTGCGGCGTGGACGTGCTCACCTTCTGCGACGACCTGGGCAGCGGCCGGTCGCTGCTGATGCGGCCGGCGCTCTATCGCCGCTTCTTCCTCCCCTGGCACAGCCAGCTCGCCGACTTGTGTCACCGCTACGGCGCGCTGCTCCACATGCACAGCCACGGCAACATCAACCTGATCCTCCCCGACCTGGCCGCGGCGGGGATTGATCTGCTGAACCCCAACGACCCCGACGAGGGGATGGAGCTGCCGGCGCTCAAAAGCGCCTTCGGCGACCGCATTACCTTCGTCGGCGGGCTGCATAAGAAGTTCTTCACCTGGGACTTCGCCGAACAGGAACGCTTCATCCGGCGTCTGGTGGCCGATGCGGGCGGTGGACTGATCCTGATGGATGCAGGCGGCGTGCCGGAGGGCTTCCCGAAAGCCCAGTTCGACCGGCTGATGGCGCTGTTTGCCGAAATCAAGGGCTGAATGGGACGCGGACAAGCCCTGTACGTTTCGCTCTGCGCGGGCGAGCGGACGGCGCGAGATGCGACGGGGGTGGTGCGTATGGAGGTGCTGGACGGCCGCGGCCGGACGATCCGCCAGGCGGAGCAAACCGCGCAGCGCGGCCGCGTCGAGTTCCTGGGCGAGGAGTATGCGCCGGGCGAGACGGTCTTTCGCTTTACCAGTCCGGGCCTGGCATCGTGCGAGGCGACGATCCGCCCCGCGCCGGCGGTGCCGGGCCGGATGTTCGGGCCAGCAGCGGCCTGATCACTTGCTACTGTGCGTTCTCCACGAACCAGTCAATCAGCCGCCGCGCGATGCTCATCTTGGGCGGCAGGCCAGGGAGCGCATCCGCGGCGAACCAACCAGCGTCGGCGATCTCGGCCTCTTCCGGCGCGAACTCTCCGCCGGCATACTCCGCAGTGAAGCCGATCATCAGCGAGTGCGGGAAGGGCCACGGTTGGCTGCCGAAGTAACGGATGTCCTGGATCTGGATGCCGACTTCTTCGAACACCTCACGCCGCGCGCACTCCTCCAGTGTTTCGCCCGGCTCGACATAGCCGGCGATCACGCTGTAGCGGCCGGTCGGGAAGCGGTGGTTGCGCGCCAGGAGCAGATGGCTTCCCTGTTGGGTGTGGCGCACCACCGCGATGATGATGGCGGGCGAGAGGCGGGGATAGTGGGTCAGGTCGCAACGCGGGCAGCGCCTGGCGCGCTCATGGGGGACCATCTCGGTTGCCGCGCCGCACTGCCCGCAGTATTGGTGCGTCCGATCCCAGGCCACGATCTGGACGCCGCGGCCTGCCAGGCTGAACTGGAGCTCATCGAGTTGTCCGTAGAGCAGCCGCAGACCGTCTGCGATCATGCCGGCGGGCAGCCCCGCGTCTGGCGCGATCTCGGCGCAATAGCAGTCGCGCGGCCCGGCTTCTGCCCCAGGCGTCTCGAGAAGATAGCCCAGGTAGTGCGAACGCAGGGGGACAAGGCCGAGTTGCGCGACGTCGTCGGCTAGAGGTACCGACGCCCGCCGGCCATCGGACTTCACCAGCAGCCTGTCGCCCTGGAAGATGAACCAGTGGGCTGGCCCGCGGCGATCGGTGGGCGGGGTTGTACGCGCTACGAATCTCATGGCCAGAGCTGCATCGAGTCGAGGAAGAGCTGCCGCAGGTCATCGGGGCCGGCCGGCCGTGGCGAGAGCTTGGTGACGCGATGCTGCGGCAACGTGCCCTCTACGAGTCGGTCCACATCGGCTGGCGTGAAACCCACCGCGGACAGCCCGTTGGGCAACCCGGTGCGGCGCATCAGGTCCACGATCGTAGCCGCGAGCAGATCGCCAGCCTCCTCCGGCCGCGCCCCCGCAGTCTCTGCGCCCATCAGCCGCGCGGCCAGGAGGTGGCGCTCGGGGGCTGCGGGGGCGGTGAAGCGGAACACCGCGGGCGCGGTGAGCACGGCCGCCATGCCATGGGGGATCAGCGGATGATCGGTCGTGTAGCCTGGCGGTCTGTAGTCTCGCGCCATGCCCGACACCGGGTATGACATGCCGTGTGGCAGATGCACGCCGGCGTTCCCAAAACCGATCCCCGCGAACGCGGCCGCCAGCATCATCTGGCCGCGCGCCTGGTCGTCTTCGGGATCTTGGAGCACGCGAACGATGTTCGCCGAGACCATCTCGATCGCGCGCGCAGCCCACACATCGCTGATGGGGTTGGCGCCCTGGTACGCTGGCCGCAGCCCGGGATTCTCGGGCGCGGGCCGCCGGTCGTAGGGCAGCGCGGTGAGCGACTCGATGGCGTGACACAGCACATCCCAGCCGGTGCAGGCCGCAACCATCCTGGGCAAGGTGATCGTGTTGTCGGGGTCTACGATTCCCAGATCGGGGCGGAGCAGGGTGTGCGCGATGCCGGTCTTGACGTGACGTTCGAGCAGGTCGAAGATCGCCACGCCGGTGGTCTCGCTGCCCGTGCCGGCCGTGGTCGGGATAGCGATCAAGGGCTTGAGCCGGCCCGGTACCGGCCGTCCCTGGCCGATCGGCGCGTTCACATAGGTCAGGAACTCCGCGGGATAGGTCGCGTACAGATCGGCAGCCTTGGCCGTGTCTATCACCGACCCACCGCCCACCGCAATGTAACCATCGAACCGCCCAGCCGTGGCGAACTCGATCGCCTCCTTGAACGAGACGTCTGTCGGCTCGATCCGCACGCGGTCGTACAGCACTGCCTCCAATCCTGCTTCTCGCAGCGCCGCCATCGTGATCGCCGTCGCCTGGCTCCCTGCCAGGTTGGGGTCGGTGACAACCATCACCCGCTGCGCGCCCAACTGCCGCATGTCGAAGCCCACCTCGGCTGTGGCGCCTGGCCCGAATTTGATCCGCGAACTGCTCATCGCGATCGTCGTTTCGAAGGGCATCTCCGTCTCCTCTAGAACTTGCGCGTCCATTCTTTCGGCCACCGCTCGACCACGACCTTTTTCTGCGTGAAAAACTCGACCGCATCCATGCCCTGTCCGTGCAGGTCGCCGAAGAAGCTCGCCTTCCAGCCGCTGAAAGGAAAGAAGGCCATCGGCGCGGCCACGCCGATGTTGATGCCAATGTTGCCGGCCACGGCCGCATGCCGGAATTTGCGCGCCGCGATGCCGCTGGCAGTGAACAGGCAGGCCATGTTCCCGTACTCGCTGCTGTTCACCAGGCCGATCGCCTGGTCAAGGGTGTTCACGTGCATCATACCTAAGACCGGTCCGAAGATCTCGGTCTTGAAGATCGCGCCTCCGGCAGGCACGTTCTCCAGCACCGTCGGCCGGATGAAGGCGCCCCGTTCGTAGCCGGGGATGACAGCCCCGCGGCCATCCACCAGCAGTCTTGCGCCTTCATCGAGGGCGACGCCGATCAGCCTTGCGATCCGAGCTTTGCTTTGCGGGCTGATGACCGGCCCCATCTCCACCCCCTGTTCCAGGCCACAGCCGACCACGCGTCGAACGGCCGCCTGGCAAATCGCCTCGGTGAGCGGTTGGCGCGCCTCGCCGACCGTGACCACCAGCGAAGCTGCCAGGCAGCGTTGCCCCGCGCTGCCGAACGCGCTGTCCGCCAGCACGCGCGTCGTGGTTTCCATGTCGGCGTCAGGCATCACCACCACCAGGTTCTTGGCGCCGCCCTGGCACTGGACGCGCTTGCCGGCCGCAGCCGCCCGGCCGTAGATGGCGCGCGCCACCGGTGTGGAGCCGACCATGCTCACCGCCTGAACCGCCGGATGATCCAGGATCGCTTCCACCGTCTCCCTGGCGCCATTCACCAGGTTGAGCACGCCGGCCGGCAGGCCGGTTCTTGCGGCCAGGCCGATGATCTTCTGCATCGTCAGCGGTGTGCGTTCGGACGGCTTGACAACGCAAGTGTTGCCGCAGGCGATGGCATAGGGCAGAAACCAGAAGGGGATCATGCCAGGGAAGTTGAACGGCGCGATCACCGCGCACACACCGAGCGGCTGGCGGATCATGGTTTCGTCTATCCCGGCCGCGATGTCCTCGGAGTTGTAGCCCTGCATCAGGATCGGGATGCCGCAGGCAACCTCGACGTTCTCGATCGCCCGGCGCATTTCTGCCCTGGCCTCTTCCAGGGTCTTGCCGCATTCTGTCGTGATCGTGCGGGCCAGCTCTTCGTGATGCTCCTCCAACAGGCCGCGCAGCCTGAAGAGATAGCCCACGCGCTCGGTCGGCGGCGTGCGCCGCCAGGCAGGGAAGGCCCCCGCGGCGGCGATGACCGCTTCGTCCACCTCGGCGGCCGGCGAAATGGGCGTCTGGGCCAGGAGCTCGGCGGTGGCCGGGTTGGTCACCTCGGCGTGCAGCGCGGCCGCGGAGCCGCGCCATTCGCCGCTGATGTAGTTCAAGACGGGCGTCAAAGTTGTCATAACTCTACTTCCTCTGTGTACCCACCAGGCGCCAGGCGCTTCCGAAGCGCCTGGCGCTTGTGGGTGATTTTCACCGCGCCAGGTGAGGCGGCAGCATGTCGCGGCGGAACACATCTTCCTCGGTCTCCCGCCGGCGGATGAGCGCGGCGCGGTCGCCCGTTACCAGCACGGACGCCGGCCGCGGCAGCGCGTTGAAGTTGCTCATCGAGACCTCCTGGTACGCACCCGTATCCAGCAGCGCCAGCACGTCACCGATCTCCACATGGGGCGTCGGCACGGCCGGCAGCAGCCGGTCGCCGTAGCAACTCCGGCCGATGATGTCCGCCTTGCCGGTCATGGGCGCGTCGGTCTTGTTGGCAAACAGGTAGTGATGGAGGTGGTGCTCGTAGCGGCCGCCGGTAAACCAGAACTCGGTCGTGTCCACCACGATGACGTTCCAACGGATCGGGGTCGTCGTGCGCTTGATCGCCTTCACCGTGGTCAGATGGATGCCGGCGTCGCCGTGCAGGGCGCGGCCAGGCTCCAGTTGTAAGGTGAGCCCGCGCGTCTCGATGCCGTGCTTTGGCAGCTCGCGGCGCAGCGTGCGCGTGCAGACCTCGGCATACGTCTCGATGGTGGGCGCAGGCCGCCGGTTGGGGTGGCCCGTGATGGTATCCACCAGCCGCGCCATCACCGCATAGCGCGGCCGTGCGCCCAGCAGACTCAGCGCTTTGGAGATCGCGTGCAGCGCCGCGTACTGCACCGGTTCGCTGTAGTTGGTGGCCGCGTTGAACGGGTCGCGCGGGATGGCGAAGCCGCCGCCGATGTCAATCTCTAGCGGCCGGTAGCCGCCCAGCGCCCGGCACACCCGGCCGATCTCGGCTGCATAGGCGGTCATCTGGGCTTCCCAGTAGCGGGTCGTGCGCTTGTGCCGGCCGTGGTGCTGATGAAAGCCCACGAGGACGACGTTCGGCGCCTGAAGCAGCCGCGGGCCGATGGCCATCACTTGCTCGAAAGTCAACCCGCCCTTGTAGGCGAGCGCAGCGATGTCAGTCGGCGCCAGCCCTTCGGCCACGAAATCGCTGTGGCGAATGAAGTCCGCAAGCACCGGCTTGAGCCGCAGGCGCACAAGCGCCGGCTGGCTGCTCTGGGCGGCCGCGGCTTCGATCAGGTCAACTTCTTCCAGGCTGTCCACGGTGATGCGGCAGCCGGCCGCGATGCTGCGGCGGATGTGCTCCGCGTCCTTGGGCACGCCGTTGACCGAGATGCGCCCCGGCTCGATGCCGGCGTCGAGGGCCGCGGTCAACTCGCCGGCCGAGTAGATGTCGCAGCCGCAGCCCTCGTCGGCCAGGATGCGCTGGATGGCCAGCAGCCAGTTGGCTTTGGCCGCGGGCATCACCACCACCTCGGCATCGGGCCAACCAGCCTGGAATGCCTGGCGAAAGCGACGCGCGTTGCGGCGGAGCTGGTCCTCGGAGAAGACGAAGAGCGGCGACTCGAACTGCCGAAGCAGGTCGAGCGCGTCGCACTCTTCGATGAACAGCCGCCCTTCTCGTGTCGAAAGGCAGTCGTCAATGCGCCTGATGGTCATGGCGCCTCCTGGTTGCGAGATGCGACCCTCTGAGCGGTAACCTCTGCGCGGCGAGCGGCCGAGGGCGACCAATCATCCGGCCCGCGCTTGCAGCACTTAACGCAAAGGTGCGAAGACGCAAGGGCGCAAGGGAAGACAGGTTTTCTCCTTTGCGACCTTGCGCCTCTGCGTCTTTGCGCTAGAGCCCGTTCACCACGCGATGAATGCCATCTCTAACGTACCTCTCGCCGAAGTTGATGACGAGCGCCAGTTTCAGATTGCGCAGACGCAAGTAGGTGAGAGCCTGTGCTTCAAAGACCGGATTGTATGCGGTGATCGCCTTGTTTTCGACAACGACCAGGCCTTCGACCAACATGTCGAGCTTGAGCGGTGTCGCGAGGGTTCGTCCTTTGTACACGATCGGCGTGCTGACTTGCCGTTCCACGCGTAGTTCGCGTCGAGTCAATTCCCAGGCCAGCGCTTCTTCGTAAACATCTTCCAGTAGTCCCGGCCCGCCCAAGGTGCGGTGGACTTCGATGGCGCATTCGACGATATGCTTGCTGATCTCGTTTTCGTTCATGAGAATCGCCTCGAAGGTTGGTCATCAACGCAGAGCCGCAGAGCCGCAGGGAAATCTTGTTCTTCTTTGCGTCCTCGCGCCTTTGCGCCTTTGCGTTAGAATAGCCTCTCCTGCACCGGAGTTGCCTTCCACTTCGCCACCTCATACTATACTACCTGATTGCGCCCATTATACCGGGACAAAACCGTTCATGCAACCTGCCGCGGAGCGCCGCCCGTTTGGATGGCGCATCGCGAGCTTTCCAAAGAGTTGTAGAGTCGCTACGAATTTCACCGGCGCATGATCTATGCTATAATACAGTCGCCGCTGCGTTGGCGCATCTGATTACGGGAGGAAACTTGATGACCAGTCTCTGCTCCGTGACTCGTAGGCATTCTCGTGCGTCTGCGCGACCATCCTCACCTCCTACCCGCGCTATGAAAGGATCGCCTATGTCGCTCGATATCCATCCCTGGCTTGCGCTCTTGCTGGGCGTCATCATCGGTGTCCTGTTCGGATGGCTGCTGGAGGCCTGGTTCGGCCGCCGCCAGCGGCGTGACTGCCAGGATCGCCTGGCGACCGTCGCGAGCGAGCTGCAGGCAACCCAGACCGAGCTGCAGAGAGCGCGTGCTCTGGCGCAGGCTGAGCCGGCAACCGCGGCCGCGGCTGCGACCGCGCTGCCAGTGGAACCCTCAGAAGGGCCGCGGGAGTTCGCTGATGGAGCAGCGCCGATTGCCGCGGCCGCAACTCCTGAGCTTGTCAGCAGTTTTGCCGTTGCTGTCGGCCAGCCCGATGCACCAGGCAGCGAAGAGCTGCGCGTTGCCTGTCCCCAGGTGCTCTCGAGGGTGCATGGGGTTGGCGCCGTGTATGAGCGAAAGCTCTATGCGGCCGGCATCGGCTCCTACTGGCAACTGGCCAATATGGAGAAAGCGGAGCTGACGCGCATCTTCGACGCGCAGGACTACCAGCAGGTCGATATCGAGGCGATCAGGGCGGACGCCCTCCGATTGGCGCGGGAGACTGCTTCCCTGGGCCGCGTGTGGACCGGCGCCGCCACGGATGATTTCAAGCCGCTGGCAGGACTTGGATCGGTCTACGAAGGGCGACTGTACGACGCGGGCATCTGCACCTACGCGGCTTTGGCCAACGCAACCGTTGAGCAACTGGCGGAAATCTGCCGGGCGCCGGCTTGGCGCACGCCTGATTACGCAAGCTGGATCGCCGAAGCGCAGGCTCGACTGGCAGGGTGAGGGGGCGAACCGCTGACGGGGACCGGGGTGCCAGTTTGACAGGCTGGCGTCGTCGTGGTAGACTGGTCATCAGTGGTATAGACCGGTCTACACAAGCGAGGCGCACCGATGCGACTGTACCGCGAAGCTCCCGATCCACTCTATTTGCAGCTCAAAGACTCGATTACCGCCGAGATCCGTGCTGGCCGCTATCGGTCGCATCAGCGCCTGCCCTCAGAGCGCGAGCTTGCCAACCAGTTCAACGTCAGTCGGATGACGGTTCGCCAGGCCATGCTCGAACTGGTGCGCGACGGGATGATCTACACCCGCGTCGGCAAGGGCACCTTTGTCGCCGCGCCCAAGATTGACCAGCAATTGCGCGCGCTTACCGGCTTCTCGCACGAAATCAGGGCGCGAGGCGGTCAGCCCACCAGCCGTGTGCTGCAGGCGACCGTGCTGCCTGGCCCGCCGGAGGCGACTGCCGCGCTCCGGTTGTCTTCCCAGGCCGAGGTGGTTCTGCTGGCTCGTCTGCGGCTGGCCGATGATATTCCCCTGGCCGCTGAGTTCGCATATCTGCCCTATGCGCTGGTTCCGGGCTTGTTGCGCCACGACTTCGGCCGCGAGTCGCTGTATGATGTGCTGGAAAGCGCCTACGGCATCAAACTGACGCAGGCGGAGCAGAGCATCGAGGCGGCGTTGGCCGACCCGCGTGAACTGGAGCTGCTCGAACTGACGCCGCCAGCCGCAGTGCTGCGGATGCAACGCCTGACCATGCGCGACGATGGCGTTCCGATCGAGTATGTCTTGTCCGCATATCGTGGCGACCGCTATAAGTTCCATTCAACCTTGCAGGCTCGTGTCTCCAGTTAGCAAGGGGAGAACGACTCGGCCCAAACGACAGCCTCGCAATGACAAGAACCTGGAGGAGCCGTTCCCATGTCACGATCCGTGATCGGTGCGCCGAAACTCGAACTTGATACCCCGGCCCTCTGCCTCGACGTCGAGGTGGTTCAGGCCAACATCCAGCGCATGGCGAACTTCTGCGGCCGCGCGTCGGTGCACGCGCGGCCGCACGCCAAGACTCACAAGTCGCCGATGATCGCTCAGATGCAGTTGGCGGCCGGCGCCATCGGGATCACCTGCGCCAAGCTCGGCGAGGCGGAGGTGATGGCCGCGGCTGGCATCCGCGACATCTTGATCGCCAACCAGATCGTTGGCCCGGCCAAGATCGCGCGTCTGGTCAACCTGGCCGGCTATAGCGATGTGATGGTCGCAGTGGAAGACGCGGCCAACGCCGCGGACCTGAGCGCGGCGGCCCAGGCGGCAGGGGTTCGGCTGCGCGCTCTGATCGAGATCAACATCGGCATGAACCGTTGTGGGACTGCGCCGGGCCAGCCGACCCTCGACCTGGCGCTGCGGATGGCCGACCTGCCGGGCCTGCGGTTCGAGGGGGTCATGGGCTATGAAGGACACACGGTCATGCTTCCCGATCCCCAACTGCGGCGGGACAAGACCGAGGAAAGCTTGAAGCTGCTGACCGACACGGCCGACTTGCTCCGCAGCCGCGGGCTTCCGGTCGGGATCGTGAGCAGCGGCGGCACGGGCACGCACTTCATCACTGGCGTTCATCCCGGCATCACTGAGCTGCAGGTTGGCTCCTATGCCACGATGGACAGCCAATATCGCGAGACGGTGGGGATTGACTTCGCCTATGGCTTGACTGTGCTTGCCACGGTGATCAGCACGCGGGAGGATTGCGCGGTGTGCGATGCGGGGTTGAAGACCCTGACGCGCGATTTCGGCTTGCCCAAGGTGCTGGCGCCGGCCGGCTGGGAGATGACCGGCCTCTCGGAAGAGCACGGCCAGATGCGCCGGCTGGATGGCCCGCCGCTGCGCCGGGGAGATAAGGTGGAGCTCGTCCCGAATCACGGCTGCACGACCATCAATTTGCACGATGAATACCATGTGATCCGCCGGGGCGTGCTGGCGGCCGTCTGGCCGATCGCCGCCCGGGGTAAAGTGTACTGATGGGTCATGCTCGATGACCTTCGCACTCGCCGGGCCAACGCTGCATCCTGATGGAACGATCGCGGACGCGACCATTGTCGTCGAGGCCGGTACGATCGCTGAGGTGACGCCGGGTCGCGATCGGCGCGCCGCCTTCGTCGCAACAGGCATCATCGCGCCCGGCTTCATTGACATGCAGGTCAACGGCGCCTACGGGTTCGATTTCACGACCGATGGTCGCACGGTCGCCGACGTGGCGGCGCGTTTGCCGGAGACAGGGGTGACGGCCTTTGTGCCGACCGTGATCACGTCGCCCTGGGAAACGTATGCCGGCCGGCTGCGCGAGATTCGAGAGGGGCGCCAGGCTGCAGCCGGCGCAGAAGTGCTAGGCGTACACCTGGAGGGGCCATATCTCAGCCCCAGGCGACCGGGCGCGCACAATCCCGCCCACCTGCGGCCGATTGACGTGGCGGAGATCGTCCGTTGGGCCGACCCCAGCCTTGTCCGCATCGTCACCCTGGCGCCAGAATTGCCCGCCGCGCTGGATGCGATCCGTGCACTGGCTGCACAAGGGATCCTGGTAAGCGCCGGCCATTCTGAGGCCAGTTTCGCGCAGGCGCTGTCCGGTTTCGCAGCGGGCATCGGCTGGGGCACACACCTGTACAACACCATGACCGCCCTGGGGCATCGCGAGCCGGGGCTGGCCGGCGCACTGCTGACCAGCTCCGTCCCGTGCGGCTTGATCGCCGACGGCGTGCACTGCCACCCCGCAATGGTCAGGCTGGCCTATCGCGCAAAAGGCGGGGAAGGCCTGACGTTGGTGACTGACGCAGTTGCCGCGATGGGAATGCCGGCTGGCCGCTACATCCTGGGGGGCCGAGGCGTGATCGTGGACGCCGCGACCTCGCGGCTGGCGGACGGCCGGCTGGCTGGCAGCACCCTGACGATGGATCAGGCTGTGCGCAACATCATCGAGTTCACCGGCTGCTCGTTGGCGCAGGCGCTGATGCTGGCCTCGACCACGCCGGCGCGCGTGTTGGGGTTAGCGTGCAAGGGGCGCATCGCGGCCGGGTGTGACGCCGATCTGGTCGTGCTGGACGACGCGCTGCGCGTAGCGCAGACGTGGGTGGGAGGGAAGTTGGTGTTTGAGGAGGCGGAATGATTCAGACTGGTCTCGATCACCTTCTTTCTGACCGTCTCGACCTGCTGACCGGCAAGCGCGTGGGGCTGGTGTCGCACGCGGCCGCGATCTTGCCTGATTGCACCTCGGCCCTGGACGCCCTGCGGGGAGCCGGCGTGCGTCTGACCGCGCTGTTCGGCATGGAGCACGGCTTCGCCGGCGCGGCTGCGGATGGCGCGGCTGTGGATGACGCTGTAGATCGGCGCCGCGCCGCGCCGGTCTACAGCCTCTACGGCGCGACCAAAGAGCCGACCGCGGCCATGCTGGTGGACGTGGACCTGCTGCTGTTCGACGTGCAGGACGTGGGGGTTCGGTTCTACACGTTCATCAGCACGTTGTTCTATGTGCTGCGCGCCGCGGGGCAGCACGGTTGTCCCATCGTGGTTTGCGACCGGCCCAATCCGATCAATGGAATGGCGGTCGAAGGGCCGTTGGTTGAGCCGGGCCTGGAGTCTTTCGTCGGCATCGCGCCGATCCCGATCCGGCACGGCATGACCGTGGGCGAACTGGCCCGCTATTTCAACGCTGAATTCGCCCTGGCCGCGGATTTGACCGTGGTCCCTCTGCGCGGCTGGCGGCGGACCATGTGGTTCGCCGAGACCGGTCTGCCGTGGGCGCCGACTTCCCCGGCCATGGCGCACCTTTCGACCACGGTTGTCTACCCAGGGACCTGTCTGATCGAGGGCACGAATCTGTCCGAGGGCCGCGGCACGGCTCTGCCCTTCGAGGTGATCGGCGCGGCGTGGCTGGATGGCGACAGGCTGGCGGCCGCGCTCAATCGGCTGGAGGCGCCCGGCGTGCGTTTTCGGCCGGTCGAGTTCGTACCGGGCGCCAGCAAGCACGCCGGTCAGGTCTGTCGTGGAGTGCAGGTGCACGTCGCCGACCGTTCGGCTTTGCGACCGCTCGCGGTGGGTCTCCATCTCGTGGCCGCCTGCCGTGCACAGGCGACCGGCGCCTTCGAGTTCCTGTCGTCGAGCTGGGAGGGCCAGCCGCCTCACTTCGACCTGTTGATCGGAAACAGCCGCACGCGGGAAGGGCTGGCCGCGGGCGTGCGCGTGGAGGACTTGATGGCGGAATGGCCCGCGACAGAAGCCGCGTTCCAAGAGAAGCGGCGACCCCATCTGCTGTATGAGTGATGCATGACGATGAATCAGTTCGTGCTGCGTCCATACCGCGGCGCTGATGAGGGGGCGCTGATCACCCTGTGGAACGCTACTTTGACGCACGACCGGATCAATGCGGCGACCTTCCGTACGAAGGTGCTCCTTGATCCGAACTTCCAGCCTGCCGGGCTGCTGATGGCAGAGGCGGATGGCGCGCTGTTCGGGTTCGTGCTCTCGCTTACACGGCAGACGCCTCTCTTCTTGCAGGGACTGGAGCCGGATGTGGGTTGGATCACGGCGTTTGGGGTGCATCCCGAGCGCCGGCGCCAGGGGATCGGACGGGCGCTGTTCGATGCCGTGCTCGGCCGCTTCGCCGCTCTCGGTCGCCAGCGCGTCTTGATCTCGCCCTACACGCCGAACTACTTCATCCCTGGCGTGGACGTGACCGCTTATCCGGAGGCTATCGCCTTTCTGGAGGCGGCCGGCTGGCGGTCGGTCTCGCAACCCATCTCGATGCAGGCTGACCTCATCGGCTTCTGCATTCCGCAAGAGATCGTGGCCCTGGCCGAGCGGCTGACGACCGAAGACATCTGCGTGCGCGGCGTGCAGGCGGCCGATCTCCCGGCGCTGATGCCGTTCATTGCCCAGACGTTCGGTTGGGATTGGTATCGCTTCGCTCAGGAGTACTTGTCGGAGCTCTTCGGCCGGGGCTCGGATGAGATCTGTTTTCTGGTCGCAGAGCAGGGCGGTCAGATCGTCGGCTACTGCCAGGCCCGCCGCGAGCGATTTGGCCCGTTCGGCGTGATCCCAGAGGCGCGCGGCCGGGGCATCGGCCGGCTGTTGTTGTTCGTCTGTCTGTCCGAGATGTTGGCGAAGGGTTTTCACTGCGCCTGGTTCTTGTGGACCGGCCAGGATGCGGCGCGTTTGTATGCGCTGGCAGGATTTCGCCAGGTGCGGCAGTTCGCTGTGATGCGACGTGACCTGTGAGAGGACGTAACTGGTGGGTGCACCTCTGACTTCTTCGGGCCATCTCATGGTGATTGGCGCGCACGCGGGCGACGCCGAGAACATGGCCGGCGCGACGGTTCTGAAGCACACGCGCGGCGGCCATCGCGCCACGATCGTGCATCTGACGCTCGGCGAGGCGGGCCACCCAACCCTGCCGCCAGCCGTCTATGCCGGGCAGCGCAAGCGCGAAATCCAGGCTTCGGCCGGGTTGATGGGCGCGGATGTGGTCACGTTGGACTACCGCGACGGCGAGCTGCCTGTCAGCGAGGCGATCAAGCTGCAGGTGTGCGATCTGATCCGTCAGGCGCAGCCGACCATCATCCTGACGCATTGGCGGGGCAGCTTTCACAAGGACCACGTCGCGACGCATGAGATCGTGCGCGACGCGATCTTCTATGCTGCGCTGCCGGCGGTCCAGCGGGCGGCGCAGCCGCATCGTGTCCAGGGCCTCTACTTCCCGGAGAACTGGGAAGACATGGATGGCTGGCGAGCCGACATCTATCTGGATGTTTCCGCGGTGTGGGATGAGTACCTGGCAGTGTTACGTTCTCATGAGTTCATCCGCGGCGGCATTTCGACCTTTCGCTACCTGGACTACTACGACGCCCTGGGCACGACTCGCGGTTGCCTGGGCGGTTTTCGGAAGGCGGCGGCTCTGATGCTGCCGCCCGGCGCATGGGTGCGCCGGCTCGATTACCTGGCCTGAAAACCGCCCCATTGGCCTCACGCAAAGCATGTCCTGAGCCTGTCGAAGGGGCGCAAAGAGCGCAAAGGATCGTTGAGTTCTTCTGACCGCCTCTGCAGCCGGGCAGGGCCTCGGTCGGGAGACCTCGGCCAGCGCAGAGGAGGTTCTCATCGGCGGTTGACCTGTGTTATACTGGGGTGGTCCCACACGGCGCAGGCTCTTGCCGCAGTCAGTAAGGGAGGTGATGGCAGCGAAGCTAAGCCGTTCGCTTCAGACCGTGCCGACCTGGTCAGCGATGTCGTTGGCCAGGGCATCAGACCGTATCTCGTCAAAGAAAGGAAGCTGAACCGATGAAACGTCTCTCTACCGTCCTCTTGTTGTTAGTTGCATTCAGCGTGGTGTTCAGCGCGTGCGCGCCGGCCCCAGCGCCACAACCAACCCAGGCGCCGAAGGCTGCCGCGCCGACCGCCGCTCCCAAGCCGACCGAAGCGCCGAAACCTGCTGCTCCCAAACCGGTGACGATCACCTTCTATCAGCGCGGCTACGTGGAAGGCGGCACCGACGCCGGCAGCGTCAATACGGTGAAGGCGATCGAAGCCTTTGGCAAGATGTATCCGCACATCAAGATCAACACCGTCGGCATCCCCTGGACGGCCGAAGGCGACACCAAGCTGGAAGCGGCGCTGGCTGCGCGCAGCGACATCAACGTCTTCCGCGTGACCAGCCCGAACCTGCCGCGCTACGCCAAGCAGGGCATCCTGTCCGACATCGAGCCGTTCTTGACCGCTGACGACAAGAAGGACTTCTATCCCAGCGGTTTCCAGGTGGCCACCGTGGACGGCAAGACTTGGGCCTGGCCTCTGTGGGTGACGGCCATCTCGATCTTCGCCAACACCGACATCTTCAAGGAGCAAGGGGTCGCCCTGCCGACCCTGGAGAAGCCGTGGACCTGGGACGAGTTCGTCGTTGCGGCCAAGAAGCTGACCTATAAGAAGGCTGACGGCACGCAAGTCTACGGTTTCACCTCTTCGTCCAAGTGGGGCGCGGTCGAGTATTATCCCTTGATGTACATTGACGGCGGCCGGATCCTCAGCGCGGACGGCAAGAAGTTCGTCCAGACCGCCGATGAAGGACTCTCGGCCCTCCAGAAGCTCGGCGATCTGGCGCTGGTACACAAGGTCACACCGCCCGACTTTGGCACGGTGGACCAGGCTGGCGTGCGGGCCCAGTTCAAGGATCGCAAGACGGTCGCGATGCTGATGAGCACGCCGGGCTTCATTCCAGACCTGGAGAAGGAGAACTTCCCGCTGGCCGTGTTGCCGCCGCCGGTGGGCAAGCTGGGCAAGACGGTCACGAACGGCGCGTTTGGTTTGTTTGCGGTGGTGAAGACCGACGACGTGGACAAGCTCAAGGCTTCGCACGAGTTCGCCAAGTATCTGACCGGCAGCCAGGTGGCAAAGGATGTGGCGGGCTGGCAGTTGGCGCCGGGTCTGCGTCGCAGTAACACCGGCTATGCCACC
>VGOD01000047.1 GCA_016876015.1 Chloroflexota bacterium | reverse complement strand
CGGGCCGGTCTCCGACCATGCCCCCTGCTCGGGCCGGTCTCCGACCGTGCCCCCTGCTCGGGCCGGTCTCCGACCGTGCCCCCTGCTCGGGCCGGTCTCCGACCGTGCCAGGTTGTGCCTGACGTCTCAGCGCCAGCGGTAAGAAGCAGCGACGCAGAGCCAGCTCGTCCGCGCCGAGGTCGAAGCCCGCGCCCTGGGGCCGCCGATCGCCGTCAATATCGTCCGTCACCCCAGCGTTGACTCCCCGATCCCGCGCCGCCGACGCCGCGGTCAGGTGATAGCCGTCGGCCCCAAACGCGGGATCGCCGGTGAACTGGTTGGCGATGGTCACGGTCGCAGTCGCGCCTCGCGACACGGTGATGGGGATCCGATACCAGAGGATGCTGTTCACCGCGACCCGGTTGCCCGTGGTGACGCTGATGCCCAGCGTGTGGCTGACGATGATGGTGTTGGTCAGCCACACACTGCTGACGGGCGGCCCGCCGTGACTGATGCTGTCGTCCACGAAGATCGCGCCCCCGCCGGTCCCGTCGCCGGCGATCGTGGTGTGCAGCAGCCGCATGTCCTGAACATAGTCCGCGTAGATCTGAGCGCCAGCGCGACCGGCCGCGGCCATCCGGTTGCGGAGGAACGCGTTGTTGACCAGCCTGACGCCGTGACAGTTGACGAAATAGATGCCCCCGCCGCCGGCCGCGCCCGCCGTGTTGCCCCCGATGCGATTGGCCGTCATGTTGACGCCCTCGTTGGAGACCGCGGCGATCCCGCCGCCCTCGGCGCCGGACGTGTTGCTGTAGACCTGGTTGGCGGTCAACGCCGCGCTGTCCATGATCCAGAAAAGGTAGAGCCCGCCGCCCGCGGCCGCGGCCGTGTTGCCGTAGAAGCGATTGCCGTCCAGCGCCGTGCGGATGTCGGACACGTAGGCGCCGCCGCCGTCCCCTGCGGCCCGATTCCCATAGATCACGTTGCCGGTCAGCAGGCTGTTTTCGCCGGCCCAAAGGGCAATACCGCCTCCCTCGTAGGCCGCGTTGTCATAGATCACGTTATCCGCGAGCGTCACATCCATGCCGCCGTCGAATGCGATGCCGCCGCCGCTGCCCTCGTCAGCGCGGTTGCCGTAGACCTGGTTGCCTGTCAGCATCGCGGCGATGGCGGCCGCGAAGTGTGCGCCGCCGCCGTTGCCCGCCGCCGTCCGATTGTTGTTGATCTGATTTTCGCGCACCACCAGGCCCGCGGCCGAAAAGCCCCTACTTGGAACCCGTTCATTGGCCCGCCTGGCAGCGCCGACGCCCCGCACTCCCAGGTTGCCGATGTCGAGGCCGCCGCCGTTCCCTTCGGCCTGATTGCCATAGATTCGATTGTTTGCCAGCGTGACGTTGGAGAAGGCTGCCAGACGCAGGCCGCCAGCGTCGCCGCCGGATGTGTTCTTGTAGACCTGATTACCCGTCACCGTCATATCGTCGCCGGCGATGACGCTGAGGCCGCCTCCGGTGTACGCAGCAACGTTGTCGTGGATCAGGTTGTCAGCCAGCGTGAGGCCGATGTTGTCCCAGGTCTCGATCCCGCCGCCCTCATCCCCAGCCTCGTTCTCGTAGATCCGGTTTTCCCGCAGCACGCTATGGCGGTTGCTTTCCAGGTGCACGCCCCCGCCATAGAGCGCATAGCAGTTGGAGATCCAGTTGTTGCGCAGAGTGACCGAGGCCGTATGGACGTAGACGCAGCCGCCCTCATAGCCGGCGTCGGTCTCCGCCCGGCCGTTGGTCAGGCGCAGCCCCTCGACGGTCGGACTGATAGCCTGGCCTGCCTGCCCCGGCGGCCAGGCCAGGGCGGCTGCCGAAGATGCGCCGGTGATGTAGAGCACCCGGCCCCGACCGGCCGCGTCGAGGATGGTGGGGTTGGCGTCAGGATTCGCGGTGGTCCAGTTGGCCGTCGTATAGCCGCCGCGCAGGGCCACGGTCTTGCTGATGTAAACGGTCTGCGTGACGCCCGCGCGTGCGCTGGCGCCGATGTACGTTCCCGCGGCCACGCGGATTTCGTCGCCGGGTCTGGCCGCGTCCACCGCAGCCTGAACGCTGGGATAGCAGGGGCTGACCCCGCCGCACACACCGGCCGGCGCAACATAGCGCACCATGGCGTCGGGCTGCACGGCGGCCGCCATCCCCGATCCGGCCACCCCGGCCGCCAGAAACAACGTCAGGCTCAGCCCCAGTCCGATCGCCAGGGCGCAGAGAGGGAGACGACATTTCATGGGAAACCTCCAGGCCCGCTGGTATACTCGCCCGCGGCCATTGACTCGCCGCCGGAAACGTGCTAAGATATGATCATTCTGAATGATCCATTCTCAGACTATCATTCTGAATGATGCTCTTGCAGGGAAGACGATGCTGCACAACCGCGAACGTGAACTGGGCTACCTGGATACGCGCTACGCCAGCAGTCGCGCGGAACTGGTCATCCTTTATGGCCGCCGGCGGGTGGGCAAGACGACGTTGATCCATCACTGGGCGCAGGACAAGCCGCATCTCTTCTTCTTCGCCACCCAGGACGACAACGCGACCCTGCTCCGCCGCTTCTCCCAACAGGTCAAAGGGGCAAGCGAAGAGAGCCACGATCCGGACTTCACCTATCCCGACTGGGAGGCGGCGCTGCGCAGCCTGATCCCCCTGGCGCGGGAGCGACGCTTCGTGGTCGTGATAGACGAGTTCCCCCGCCTGGTTGCTGCGTGTCCCCCCATCGCATCCTATCTTCAGATGGTTTGGGACATGGAACTGCAGCACACACAGGTCTTCTTCGTCCTGACCGGCTCGCTGCTCAGTGTGATGCGGCAGCAGGTGATGGCGCCCGACGCCCCGCTCTACCTGCGCCACACCTGGCCATTCGAGCTGCAACCGCTCACCGTGGCTGACCTCCCTGCCTTCTTCCCGGCCTACACGGCCGACGAATTGATAGAGACCTACGCGGTGTTGGGTGGGTTGCCCTACTATCTGATCTCCGCGGACCCCGCAGTTGACCTGCTGACCAACATCCGCCGGGCGATCCTGTCGCCGACTGGCCCCCTGTTCAACGAAATTCCGCTGCAACTCCACCTGGAAATGCGCGGAATGGACATCCCGCTGTACATGCGCATCTTGCAGGCCATCGCGCAGGGCAGCCATACGCGCGCCGAAATCAGCCAGGCCGCCGCCCTCCAGGACAAGAACCTCTCACACTACCTGTTAGCCCTGCAAGAGATGGGACTGGTGACGGCGCAGCAGCCGTTAGGCCGCAGCAAGGAGAGCCAGCATTGGGCGCGCTATCACCTGGAGGACCCCTTCTTGCGCTTCTGGCATCGCTTTGTGGGCCCCCGCCAGGCTGAACTGGAGATCGGCTACGGGCAGGAGGCGCTGTGGCACATCATCCGCCAACAGATGCCCCAAATCGTCGCGCCGGTGTGGGAGAGGCTTGGCCGCTGGCGTCTGCTCCGTTCCGGCCGCCGCGCTGGCCTGCCCCCTGTCGCCGAAGTGGGCGCCTGGTGGAGCGCGCGGGCGCAGATAGATGTGATCGGCCTGGATCGGCAGAGCCGATCGGTGGTCTTCGGCGAGGCCCGCTGGCGACAAGAGCCGTTCACCCCGTCCGACCTTAAACAGCTAACTGACCGCGGACAGGCCTGGCTGCTGGGCAGCGACGCACATTGGGACGTCCACTACGCCATCTTCGGCCGCGGCATCGCTCCCAGCCTGACCGAGCTGGCGAACCAGGAACCCAACGTCCACATCTTCACGCCAGCCGACGTTGTCGCAGGCTGAGCGCGAGCGTGACCTCAGCTCAACACTCTGCCCAGCCTGCGTGCGCCCTCGGCCAATTCCTCCGGCGCCAGCAGGCTGAACGCCAGCCGCAGATAGCGCGCGCCGCTCCCGTCGGCGAAGAAGCGGGCGCCCGGCACATAGGAAAGCCCCGCAGCCTCGGCCGCGGGCAGCAAGGCCGCGCTGTCGCAGCCTTCTGGCAAGCGAACCCAGGCGAAAAAGCCGCCGGCAGGGGTCTGGCAGCGACAGCCGGGGGGCAATTCGGCCGCCAGCGCCGCCAGCAAGGCATCGCGGCGCTGGCGATAGACCGCGCGCAGCTCCTCGATGTGCGGATCGAGCCAGCCCAACTCCATGAAGGCCGCGACGACGTGCGCGGTGAAGTGGCTGACCCCGCCGCCGCTGTCGTTCAGACCGGCGCCGGCGCAGCGCCGCACGATCTCGGCCGGCGCGACCAGCCAGCCCAGCCGCAGGCCCGGCGCCAGCACCTTGCTGAAAGAGCCGAGACGCACCACGTTGGCCGGGGCCAGGGCCGCCAGCGGCGGAGGCGGGGGCGCATCATACCACAGGCGACGATAGACATCGTCTTCCAGGATCAACAAATCGGCCTTTTGCGCCAGGGCCGCGATCGCCTGCCGCCGGCCGAGCGGCAACACTGCGGCGGTAGGGTTGCCGAAGGTGGGGACCGTGTAGAAGAAGCGCGGCTGCCGGCCTTGCCGATGCAAATCCGCCAGCGCAGCCGCGAGCGCATCGGGGATCACCCCCTGCTCGTCGGCCGCTACCGGCCGCAGGTCCAATCCGTGGTCGCGGAAGATGCGCAGCGCCAGGTGATAGACCGGCGATTCGACCAGCGCGATGTCGCGGGGCTGCGTCCAGAGGGTGCAGAGCAGGTCCAACGCCTGCGAAACGCCCGCGGTGATATACACCTGCTCGGCCGCGGGCGCCGTCCCCTCGTGTCGTCCCAACCACGCGCACACCTGCGCAATCAGAGTGCCCGGCCCCTGCTCCGCGCCATAGGAAAGCGCGGCGATCCCGCCCTGGGTCAGGGCGCGCGCCGCGGCCTGCGCCATGCTCGTCGTGGGCAGCAGCGCCAGGTCTGGATGGCCCCAACGGAACTCGATCACGCCGGGGCGCAGCTCGTATTGCACGTCGGGCAGCATCTTCATTTGGTTCCCCGCACAGCGCGGCGCAGACACAGATAGATGCCTGAGAGCTCCAGCGCGCCGCCCAACACCTGGCGCGGGGCCAGCGGCTCTCCCAAGAGCCCCGCGGCCAGCAGGCCGGTGACGGCCGGTTGGCCGAGCAGGATCACGACTGCGGTGGAAGCCGGCAGATAGCCCAGCGCATAATTGATCAGCAGCCACCCGGCCGTCTGCGAGATCAGGCCGACGGCGAGCAGCGCCAGATAGGAGCGGCCGCTGTAGCCGAGCAGCGGCAGACCCAGCGCCAGACTGCCCGCAAGCAGGACCAGCGCGGCCGTCACAGCCACCAGCCACAGATAGGTCAAGGTGTCCAGGTCGCGGCGGCCGCGCTGGGTGATCAGCAGATAGCCCGCGTAGAAGGTCGCGCCCACCAGGGCGAGCGCATCCCCCTGGTTGAGATGGAAGCCCAGGGTGAAGCTGAAGCCGGTGACGACCGCGGCCCCGACCAGCGCCAACCCCAACCCGATCCAGTAGCGGGGCTGCAGACGCTCTCGAAAGAGAACCATCGCGCCCAGACCCACCCAGATCGGCGCCGAGTTATCGAGCAGCGTGGCGTTGGCGGCCGAAGTCAGCAGCAAAGCTGAGTTGAGCAGGCCCAGGTTGAGAGCGAACCAGAAGCCGCCCAGCACGCCCCAACGCGCCTGGCACGGTTCGAGCCGCGTCCAGCCGCGGCGTTGGTAGAAAAACGGGATCGTGAGCGCCAACGCCGAGATCGCCATCCGATAGGCCGCAGCGACCGGACCGGGCACGGCCGCCCATTTGGTGAAGATCGCGGTAAAGCTGATGGCCAACATGCCGACGAGCAGCGCCAGATAGGCGTGCATCGGCCGCGCAGCCACGCGCGGCTGCACAGCGCAGATCGCTTCGCTGGTTGACAAGGGGTACGCTCCGTATTACGTGTTGCGCGGAAGTGTACACCAGACAGCAGGCCGAGCACAAAAAGGGAGGCGACGCTCGCCGCGTCGCCTCCCGCGATCATCCTGCCGCTGTCCTCATGGCGACCCATCGTCGCTGCGGCCAGCCATTGCATTCACCAGCCGAACCGCTGTTCCTTCCACGGATCGCCTTCCATGTGATACCCGTTGCGCTCCCAAAAGCCTGGCCGATCCCCTGTCATGAATTCCACCCCGCGCAGCCATTTGGCGCTTTTCCAGAAATACTTCTTGGGCACCAACAGGCGCAACGGGTAGCCGTGATCTGGCTCCAAAGGCTTGCCGTCGTACAGGAAAGCCAGCATCGTGTCATCGTCATCCAGCACATCCAGGGCCACGTTGGCCGTGAAGCCGAACTCGCAGTGCGCCATCACGTGGGTGGCCGCGGCCGCGGGTTGGATCAGCTTCATCAGGTCGCGCCAGGCGATGCCGGTCCAGGTCGTGCCGAGCTTGCTCCAACGCGTCACGCAGTGGATATCCACCGTCTGTGTTCGAGTCGGCAGCGCCATCAGCTCATCCCACGTGAAGCGCAGCGGCTCAGCCACCAGGCCGAAGACGCGGAAGTCCCAGTTGGCCAGACTCTCGTAGATCGGCGTCGAGCCGTAGTGCAGGACCGGGAACTTCTCGGTAATGAACTGACCAGGCGGAACCCGCTCGCTATCGTCTGGCTTGGGAATGTTCTTCACCCGCCTCAGCCGCTCGACCCGCTTCAGGGGATTCTCGATTTGCATTCTACCTCCATCTCGATTGGGGGACGATCATGGGAAGATCACGATTGACTATAGCAGTGATTCCAGGCCGGGTAAGTAAGAGCCTATCCGAATTTCTGCTGAGGCCGGTCTCCGACCGAGCCGGGCACGGTCAGAGACCGGCCCGAGCGGGGTTATTCGGATAGGTTCTAAGCGGGGTAACGGTCCTTCGCAGCAGATACCACGCGGATGCCCGTTCGCGATCGCGGCCGTGCTGCACTCCGCACAGGACGAAGTAGGGAACGAAACCCGCCACATCGCGCGGGCCGACGCCAGGCGCGCTCTCGTCGCTGGCTGCCGCGAGCCCGAAGGCGTACAGAAGATAGCAGGCGCCGGGCAACAGATGATCGGCAAGAGAGCGCACGTACTGTGGTCGCCGCTCAGGAGGCAACGAGTGAAAGCAGCCGATGTCTAGCGCCAACGCGGCGCGCACGTGCAGGAAGGACAGGTCCCCGACATCTGCGAGACAGAAGTAGGCGGCAGGGCTTTCGGCCATCGCGGCCGCCCGCGCACGCGCCAACGCGGTGTGCGCCAGGTCAATGCCGACCACGCGGAACCCGTGTTGCGCCAGATACCTGCTGCTGACCCCGCTGCCGCAACCCAGATCCAGCGCCCAACCGCGCGGCGTCCTCGCTGAAGCGACCAGCGCCGCGACCTCTGGCGGCACGATGCCGGTGTCCCAGGGCGCGTCGCGGCTCAGATACCGGGCATTCCACCAGGCGGCCGAACCGCGGCGGGGTGCGACGACCTGGTCCAACGTTACGCCGCCGCTGTTTCCGGCCAGCTCCATTCCGCCACCACCGGCCGATGGTCGGACGCGCGGCGCGTCACGGCCCCGTCCAACGTCTGCGCCAGGTGCAAACCGTGCGCCCAGCGCATGGGAAAGAAGAGAAAGTCTATCCGAAAGAGGGGCGAGCGGGCCGGAAAGGTGTGACCGGCACCCTTGCCGAGCGCATCGAACGCGTCCAGGTAGCCGGCGCGACGCATCGAGCGCAGCACGGGCGGCAAAAACCGCCGCGAATGCGGTCCCTGAAAACCGGGCGTGTTGAAATCGCCGCACAAAAAATGTGGCCCATGCTGTGCCAGCCGATCGAGCGCCGCGCGGATTTGCAGCAGCCGCGTCCCCTCGAAGACGTGGTCCAGATGCGTCACAAACGCTGAAAGCCCGGCCATCGGGCCAGAGGACAGAGTCGCCCCCAACATCGAACGTTGTTTGGCGCCCGGCAACCCCGGCAAGAGCGTGTTCACGACGCCCGCCAGCGGGTAGCGGCTCAAGAGCGCATTGCCCGCGGGTCCGCGCCATCCCGGCCCATTCCGGTCTATCCAGCCGCTGGGCCCAAATGCGAATACCATCCCCAAACGATCCGCAAGCTCGCGCAGCGGCTCATAGTTGCGCGAGCCGATCATCACCGGATGCAGCACTTCGTTCAGGCCAATCACATCAGACCGAGCCATCTGAATCACCTGGGCCAACCGGCCCACATCCAACCGTCCATCTTCGCCAGCCCAGCGATGGATATTGTAAGTCATCACGCGAAGCGGCGCCGTTTTCCGAGAACTATGCAAGCGATTACTCCCAGTACGTTGAGGGTCAAAAAGCACAACGACTGAGTATAACATGCCTGTCTCCTCTCGCCAAAAACGGTTTCGGAAGACGGCGACTTGAGACGACCTGCAATGAAAACGGCCGCCCGCCGACCGACCGACGACGGCTGACCTTGCTCTTGCCGGTTCCGTGAACCGGCGGCGGTTTACGGAACCGGCAAGAGCAGCGGCGGTCTTCATGCGCACTGGCGCCGCGCCCGGCATGACCAACTGTCCTGCAAAATGGCCGCCCCAGGTTGTGGCCGGTCTCCGACCGAGCCACTGCGTACCCACAGCGGGCACGGTCAGGAGACCGGCCCGAGCAGCGCGGAATGTCTTCCACAGCGGGCACGGTCAGGAGACCGGCCCGAGCAGCGCGGAAGCCACTGCGTACCATGCCACAGCGGGCACGGTCAGGAGATCGGCCCGAGCAGCGCGGAATGTCTTCTCTGCACTGGCGCCGCGCTGGTAAGAGCCGTGGACAACGCCGTGGATACCGCCGTGGATAAGCCGCGACTTGCCCACAGCCACACCGTCGCCGCCAATCGGCTGGCCGCCAGCGGACGCCGCGCAGTCACTGCCGGGCACACAACATCCTGGGGACAATGCATCCCAGGCCCTAGCCCTGGGGGCGACGAGGTTCCCGCCGTCCATTCCGCGCCCAACAGGCTGATGCTGCAGTTATCCACGTACCATCCACGGCCCACAGTGAGCCCGTCGGCCGGCGACAGCGCAAGCGGTGGGACTTCTACGGGCTGTCGCGGCCAGATATGGGAGCAGGCCCCGACAAACGACGCGCTTATCCACATTTCCCCCGCGCCTACTACTACTACTAAAACAATACTCTTGCTATTGACCAGGGATTCGAGTATACTGCCAAAACGCCAAACGCAACGAGGAGAGGCTGATGCTGGCCGAGTCGCACGATGTCCCTGAAGTATTGCGCATCTATCTTCAGATCACGCTCTATCCGATCCTGGCTGATACGATCCGCGAACGCATGCGGCAAGAGATCTTCCGCCGCGGCATCGTGACGCGCGCACGCTTCGAGGCTGAGGCCAAGGAGAAGGCCATTCTCTCTCAACAGCGTGAAGGGGTGACCAATCCCTATCTGGAGGAAACGGCCGCGATCTGGGAACGCCGGCTGGGCCAGGTGCGCGATTATCTGACCGATTTCTACTTCGCCTACAACTTGCCGCACAGCGTCTTCGAAGAGATCGTGCAGAATATCCTCCAGCAGCGCAAGTCGAAGCAAGATGTCCTGGCCTGGAACCCCGAATTGGCGTCGTGGGATTTGCTGATCCGGCAGGCGGAACTGTATGAGACGATGGCGCCTGGGCAACTGGAGCGCGTCAGGCACCATCTCCAAGAGACCAAAGTCGTCTTGATCAAGCAGATCATCAGCGACCAGTTGGCGTTCGTGCGCCTGGCCAAGGAGTATCTGACGACGCAGGACTTGCAGTGGATCTACTCCCGGCGCATCGGCAACGGCAAGATCGGCGGCAAGGCGGCCGGCCTGGTGTTGGCGTGGAAGATTCTGCAGCAGACTTCGGCCAACCAATCCGGTCCCAATCCGCCCCCGCGCGTCGCGATCCCCGAATCGTATTTTATCGGCACCGATGTGTTCTATGAGTATCTCGGCGACAACGATCTGAACTACTATGTCAATCAGAAGTACAAGCCGCTCGACATGATCGAACGCGAGTATCCCGAGCTGATAGCAGCCTATGGCCGCGGCCGGTTCCGGCCTGAGATCGAAACGCGGCTGCGCGAGATGCTGGAGCGGGTCGCCAATCAGCCGTTGATCGTGCGTTCATCCAGCCTCCTGGAGGATAACTTCGATGCGTCCTTTGCCGGCAAATACGAGAGCGTGTTCTGCCCCAACCAGGGCACGGCCGATGAGAATCTGGCCGCGCTGACGCAGGCCGTGGCGCGCGTGTATGCCAGCGTGGCCAATCCCAACGCAATCCTATACCGCAAACAGATCGGGTTGTTGGATTATGACGAGCGGATGGCCGTTCTGATCCAGGTCGTGCAAGGCGATCGCTATCATGACTGCTTTTTCCCGCAGGCGGCCGGCGTGGCTTTCAGCCGCAATCCGTTCATCTGGAATCCCAAGCTGCGGCGCGAAGATGGCTTTCTGCGCATGGTGGTGGGCCTGGGCACGCGCGCGGTGGATCGCGTGGCCGAAGACTATCCGCGCATGGTGGCGCTGAGCCATCCGCAGCTCCGGCCCGAAGCCGACGTGCGGGAGGTCCGCTACTACTCGCAGCATCGCATAGATTTGCTCGATCTGACCGCCAACTGCTTCGCCACGCGGCCGATCAGTGAAGTGTTGGCCGGCGACTACCCGGGTCTGCGTTTCCTGGCCTCGCTGCACAAGGACGATTACATCAGCCCGATGATTTTCAACGACCCGGCGCTGGATCCGCGCAGCCTGGTGATGACGTTCGACGGGCTGCTGAGCAAGACGCCGTTCGTGGAACAGATGAAAGCCATGCTCAGGGCCCTGGAGTTCGGCTATGGCCGGCCCGTGGATATCGAGTTCACGGCCGCGCTGCAAGATGGCTATCCCCGATCAGAGCTGACGCTGCACCTCCTTCAATGCCGGCCGCAGAGTGGGACCGATCTCGCGGAGGCTGTGACCATCCCCGACCGCCTGCCAGAGCAGGACATCATCTTCGGCGCGGCGAAGCTGACGCCCACGGGTCGCGTGCGTAATATCGCCTATATCGTCTATGTTGACCCCGAGCGGTACGCCACGGCCGATCCTGTCCAGAAGCGCGACCTGGCGCGACTGGTCGGCCGGCTGAATCAGCGGCTAGAGGGCCAGCAGTTCATCTTGATGGGGCCGGGGCGCTGGGGCAGCTCGAATCCCGATCTGGGCCTGAAAGTGGGGTACAAGGACATCTACAACACGCGGGTCCTGGTGGAGATCGGTTGGCCGCAGGCGCAGGGCCGGCCCACCCTTTCATACGGCACGCACTTCTTCCAGGATCTGGTCGAGGCCAATATCTATCCCCTCGCCATCTACCCTGGCGAGCCGGGCAATCCGTTCCAGAAGAGCTTCTTCGACGACGCGCTGAATGCTTTGCCTGTGTTGGTGCCAGACGATGCGCGCTATCACGAGCTGGTCAAGGTGATCAACGTGCCGGCCGCCACGGGCGGCCGGGTGTTGGAGGTGGTGATGAGCGGCGAGAAGGCGCTGGCAGTGGCATTTCTGACGCGGCCAAGCTCATGAAACGTCCCCTTGTGAAGCGAGGTTACATGGTGTTCACTCGTGTATGGCTGGCGCTGGGGCTGGTCGCGCTCCTGGCTGCCTGCGGCCGGCCGGCGTCGGATGCGCGGTGGTCAGCCCCTACCGCTGCCTCGGGGCGCGCAGCCGTCGTCTCGCGACCCACGCCGACCGCCAGCCCGACGCGCGCGCCTTCGCCCACAGTCGCCGCCGCTCCGCAGCCGGCCGCCACCCTGCCCGCGACCGCGATGCCAGCGCCGGCCACTGCCACTGCGATTACGCCGACCGCACTGCCGGCGACCATCACCGCTCATCCGATGCCATCGGCGACCGCGTCGCCATCGGCCACGGCCCCCCCGCGCGTGGTCGTGACGGCCCCCCTGGTCAACGTGCGCGCCGGCCCAGGCTTGACTCATCCCGTGATCGGGCAGGCGACCGCAGGCGCGGCGTTTGCGGTCAGCGGTCGCACCGCGGATGCGTTGCCGTGGTACAACATCTGCTGTCTGGCAGGGGGCCAGGCGGGATGGCTGCGTGGGGATTTGCTGGCGCTCGATCCGGCGGGCGTGACGATTGCGGTGGCGCAGGTTGTACCCACGCCGCCGCCCCCGCCGCCGACGGCCGCTCCCGCGGCCCCGCGTCCGGCCGCGGCCGCCGGCCTGGCGCCTCTGTCTGCGCCGCCCCCGCCGCCTGCCGGCGCTGCGCCCGCGGTCAATCCGTTCACCGGGCTGGGGGGCGGCCATCTCAACCGGCGGCCGGTGTTCGTCTGCATCAACAACGACCCCATCGCCCGTCCGCAATATGGTCTGGGCCAGGCCGACCTGGTCTACGAATACCTGATGGAGGGGTCGTGGATCACCCGCTACACCGCGCTCTTCTGGAGCCAGGAAGTGGGACGCATCGGCCCTGTGCGCTCGGCGCGGCTGATCAACGCACAGATGACGCCGCTCTACGCCGCGGCGCTTTTCTGCTCGGGCGCCAGCGCCGAAGTGCGCTTCATGCTCAAACACCAGGTTCACTTCCCCTATCTGGACGTAGACCTGGACGACGGCAGCAACACGACCTATTCGTTCAACGTGGGCAACGACTACCGGACGCGGCTCTACACGAGCAGCGCGCTGCTCGAAAAATACGTGCGGACGTGGAACGTCAATGCGATCCCGGCCAGCCGCGGCCTGCGCTTCGGTGACTATGGCGGCGGGACCCCCGCGCATGGCGTGGCTATCCCCTATCCGGGATCATCGCGCACTGGCTGGGCCTGGAATGGCAGCCAATGGGCGCGGCTGACCTCGACCGGCGCGGCGTATCTGGATGCGGGCAGCGCCGCGCAGATCACCGCGGATAACGTCGTGATCCAATGGGCTGAACACCAGTCCACCGACATCGTGGAAGACTCGCTCGGCTCGACCAGCATCCGCATCCTGCTGGTGGGATCGGGGCCGGTGAAAGTGATGCGTGACGGCAAGATCACCGAGGGTGTGTGGCGCAGCGGCGACCCTAACCAACCGCCGGAGTTCTTCGACGCGGCCGGCGCGCCGATACCGCTGCGGCCGGGCCGCACCTGGTTTCAGATCGTTGATCTGTCCTATCGCGTCGAGGTCAAGTAGAAGAGGGTGACTTTATGGTGAATCTTTTCAAGCGTGGTCCGGCGAGCGATCGGGCCGCCAAACGCTACCCTGAAGCACTGGCTGATCTGCTCACGCTGGGCAAGCCGGCCGAAGATGCAACATACGATGGCTGGGCTGCCCGTCTCAAGGATCATGCGCTGGACCTGATTCGCATGGTCCTGGACGATGACCTGAATGCGCGGAAAGAGAAAGACCCGGCCGTGTGGGCGCCGCTCCATGCTCTGCGCACGCTGGGGGTTCTGGGACCAGCAGAGGCAGCCGAGCCTTTGCTGGCTTGCCTGGCTTGGGATGATGAGTGGGGCCGGACAGTCTTGCCAGAGGTTTATGCCGGCATCGGCGCGCCCGCGGTCCCCCTGCTGCAAGACTACCTGGCAGACGCCAGCCGCAACGAGTGGGCGCGCATTTACGCTGCGGATTGTCTGGCCGCGATCGCGAAAGCGCACGCCGATGTCAAAGACGAGATCGTAGCCTTTCTCACCGCGTTCCTCGACCGCTCTGCCGCAGACGCCAATCAGGTCGAAGAGGCTGTCACGACGTTCGCGATTTACAACCTGGCGCATTTGGGCGCCAGGTCGGCTTACGACGCCATCAAGCGCGCCTACGCAGAGAATCGCGTGGATCCCCAGGTCATCGGCCTGGACGATGTCGAGGTAGACCTGGGTATGCGACCCGCGCCAGACTACGACGCCGCGCCGAAGCCGCCGGATGAGCCAGGCGTGCGCCTATCGCTGCGCTGTAAGGCTTGCGGCCGTGAACGTTCCTATCTCTTCCCCAAGGTCTATTGCGATCTTGGCACAGTCCGCCGGAAGGAGGAGTCGCCCAAGTACAACCCGATCATCATTCCGCAGCGCGTCGTCTGCCAGAAGTGCGGCGCGGTGGACCAGTACGAGATCGGCGGGATGGGCCAGGTGGCTCTACTAGCTGACCTGCTGATGAAAGTCGAGCCGGAACTGGAGAAGCTGCGCCGGCCGGATCAGCGTGTGCAGTACACTGAGTTCACGACGCGCTGGGGCTCCATGCACCCGCTGGCCGCCATCGAGCGCTACGAGCGAGAGATCGCCCGTTATCCGAATGATAGCTCCCTGCACGTCGGCTTCGGCCAGGTGCTGCGCTTTTTGGGACGCGGCGATGAAGCCGAGGCTGAGCAGCGCAAGGCGCTCGAGCTTGATCCGGTCAATCCCGAAGCGTGGGTCAACCTGGCTCAGATGGCGGCGGAGCGGGGCGCCGTGGCTGAAGCGCGCGAGCTATGGCAGAAGGTGTTGGCGCTCGGTTTAGACAGCCGACTGCCAGTTGACCAGCGCGAGCTCCTGACAGCAGCAGCGCGAGAGGCTCTCGACGACTTGCGGCACGGCAGGAAGATAGAGGTAATGGGGCCGCCCCTCGTTCACGGGGCCGCGGCGCGCGCGGCGCTCGCTGGCGCACCGCGCGCAACCCGCAGACAGCCTGCTCGCCCGCCCGTCGCCCCACCTGCCAGCCCGCCGCCCGTGGCTGCCACGATGAGATCAGCGCCCAAAGTGGGGCGCAACGAGCCTTGCCCTTGCGGCAGCGGCAAGAAATACAAGCATTGCCACGGCCGGCCAGGCCAGCAGCCGCGGTGAAGCCAACGACGAAGATGCAATCTGTTGCTGCGATTCGCTTTGTTCGGCTGCTCATCGCCGCGGCCGTAGCGGTCTTTGCCGGCGTCGCGCTGGCCTGGGGTTTTGCGGAGGAGCCCTTGACCTTTCGCGACCCCTACACCGGCCAAACGACTGACGAGGAGATCAGCACGATCCATGCCGACCTGACCTATGTGCTGGCGTTGGCTGCGGGCTTCTCGACCGACGACGCGGCCCTGCTGCTGATCTGGAATCAGCTCACCGATTCGGAGGCGCTCGGACCCGGCGCCGCCATCTCCTACACGAACGCATACACAGGCGCTGGTCCGGCGTTCTATCCACCGCCCGATCCCGACGTCGTCTGCCGCGGCAAGATCCATTCGACGGCCATCTGGCCTCGGCCGGCCGACATGGTCGTTTCGACCAGCGTGACTTCGCGGTTCGGCCCCTACTCGCCGTTCTTCCACTTCCCGCGGCAGAATGCCCAGGAGACGGGCGCGTTGCACGACTGGGCCTGGGGGCTGACGGACAGACTGGTAGGTTACGAAGCGTATGCCTGGGGCTCGCCGGCCGATATGACCGTGCTGCGGGCCGCGTGCCGCTATACCCGCACCGCGGTCATCACCACCTCAGTCCCGGCCGGCTCGCTGGAGGCGTTCGGCGTCTATCTGCACTCGCTGGCCGATTCCTATTCGCACCTGGCGTGCAATGCGGCCATGACTGGCCTGGGGATGCCGTGGGCGACCCACACGACGCCGCCGTTGGATCAAAGCGTGCCCGAGTGCGACTATCATCCCCGCACGCCGGCCGCGAACGACGTGCACGGCCGCGAGTTTTACACCTATACCGACGCGCTCCGCACCGATGCTGCGATCCAGCACATCTATCGCGAGTTGGTCGCCCGCAGCCAGCAACGCGCGGGGCGCTACTGGCCGATCGGCCTGGACATGCCTTTGGCGGCCATCGCGGGCGCACCGACGCTGAGCCAGACCCTCTATGCCTTCGTGCACAACTGGGATTTCGAGCAGGCCGCCGAGCGCCGGGCCTATGCGGACCAACTTGCGGCCGCGATCCTGGCGCAGCGGCGAGCCATCCAACGCCTCTATCTGCCGCTGACGACACGGTAGGTTGTTCAGTGTGGTATAATATTGCTCCATCGTCGGTCGAACCTGGAAAGGGGAGAATTTCGTGCAGTATCGTACCTTTGGTAGGCTGGACTGGCGGCCGTCGGCGCTTGGGTTCGGCGCGATGCGTTTGCCCACCATCGGCGGCGATCCCGCACAGATTGACGAGCCGGCAGCGACGCAGATGATCCACTACGCCATCGAACAAGGCGTCAACTATGTTGACACGGCCTATCCGTATCATCGCGGGACCAGCGAATCGTTCCTGGGCCGCGTCCTGAAGCACGGCTACCGGGAACGCGTCAGGCTGGCGACCAAGATGCCGTGTTGGTTGATCAAAGAGCGGGAGGATTTCGACCGCTATCTCGACGAACAACTGGCGCGGCTACAAACGGACAAAGTGGATTTCTACCTGCTGCACGGGTTGAACAGTACGCGGTGGTCGGCCATGCGCGATCTCGGTGTGCTCGATTGGGCTGAGAAGGCCATTGCCACGGGGTGCATCGGCCATCTTGGTTTCTCTTTCCACGACACATATGAGACTTTCCAGGAGATCGTGGACGCCTACGATGGCTGGGCCCTCTGCCAGATCCAGTACAACTACCTGGATGAGGCGTATCAGGCTGGCACGCGCGGCGCGAAATACGCAGCGGATAAGGGGTTGGGCGCGGTCGTGATGGAGCCGCTGCGCGGAGGCTTGCTGGCTGGGAACACCGGACAGCGGCAGGGCCAGGGCTTGCCACCGACCATCCAGGCTCTGTGGGACTCGGCTGACGTGCGCCGAAGCCCCGCCGAGTGGGCATTCCAGTGGCTATGGCATCAGCCCTCTATCTCATTCGTCCTGAGCGGCATGAGCACGTTGGCGCAGGTCGAGGAAAACATCGTCAGCGCGGATCGTTCGCGGCCAGGCTTGCTCACAGATGAGGAACTGGCCCTGATCGGCAAAGTTCGCGACCAGTATCGTGCGCTCAGCCCTATCCCATGCACCGATTGTAAGTATTGCCAGCCGTGTCCGAACAACGTGGCGATTCCGCGCATCTTCGACCTCCACAACCAGGCCATGATGTTCAACGCACCGGGCCACGCGCGCAATGCCTATATGCAGTGGGTGCCGGAAGCCGAGCGCGGCGATCGCTGCCTGGAGTGTGGCGAGTGCGAGCCGAAGTGCCCGCAAGGAATCGCTATCATTGAGTGGCTGGAGAAGGCAGACCGTTACTTGACGGCGGGGTAGGATTGATCGGCGTCAGTCTCGGATACTGATCACGAGTGGGTCGAGGTATTCAACTTCAGCACTGTGCAGACACCTACCTGGGGTTGAATATCTCGACCCACTCATGGTACGAGATGCAATAGACAACAAGGGTTGGTGCTGAGCACACGGCTAGTGCTGCCGACGATCTAGTTTCGCCAAGCAATCCAGGCGCAGGGGTTCGTCCCCCCAAGGGGATTCGAACTTATCCCCCATACCAGGTGGCGGGGTAATTGGCGCGACGCGACGCAGTCATGTAGTGCTCCTGCCTGTACCGCGGATATCCACGGCAGGCTTACTTCGGCAGAGTAAACGTGAAGACCGCACCCTGGCCCAGCGCACTCTCGGCCCAAATGCGGCCGCCATGCGCCTCGATGATGCCCTGGGCGATCGCCAGGCCCAGGCCTGAGCCGCCCGAGGCACGGCTGCGCGACTTTTCTCCGCGGTAGAAGCGTTCGAAGATGTGCGGCAAGTCGTTTGGCGCAATACCGATCCCCGTGTCGCGCACCGAGACCCACGCCTCCCCGGCCTCCAGCCGAGCGGCTACTTCAATGGCGCCGCCCGCCGGCGTGTAATGCAGCGCGTTGCCGACCAGGTTAGCCAGCGCCCGGCCGATTTTGCCACTGTCAATCAGCAGCGGGTCAACCTGTGGGTCCGCACTGCCATGAAGCGCCACCTGCTGTTGCTGCGCCCGTGCGGAGAAGCTCTCCAGGGTGTCAGAAATCAAGTCGCTGAGGGAGCCGGGCCAGCGCTCCAACTTGAGCCCGCCCGCGTCCAGCTCGGCCAGCTCGAATAGATCATCAATGAGGCTGGACAGGGAGCGGATATCGCGTTGGGCGGTGCGCAGATAGCGTTCCCGTTCAGCCGTATCTTCCACCACGCCATCCGCCAGGGCCTCGACGATGGCGCGTATCGAAGCCAGCGGGGTGCGCAAATCGTGGCCGGCCCAAGCGATCAGATCGCGCCGCAGGGTTTCGAACTCACGTTGCTTTTCAGCCGCGGCAGCGAGCTGGTCGGACATAGCATTGAACGCATGGCCCAGCTCCGCCATTTCGTCGCGGCCGGTCACCGGCACGCGTGTGCCCAGGCGACCTGCCGCCACAGCTTCCGCCGCCAGGCACAGCACGCGAATACGGTCGGTGATTCCGACCGACAGGAAATAACCCAACACCATGGCGATACCGCCGGCGAACATCAGCAAGACCGTCGCCAGCGCGAGGTCGTGTTGGCTGGCGAACATCAGCCGCGCGGTGACCCACACGTTGACGAAGGTCAGGATGCTGGAAAGCGCGCAGATGCCCAGCAGCGCCCAGCTCAGTCGCGGGGCGCGCGCCAGCCAGCCGCCGCGATAGGCAGCATAACCGGCGACCAGAGAGAGAGTTGCCGTGATCGTCAGGAAGGTTGCCATCGCGCGCAAGTCGCCGAAGGGCGGACGCATGACCACGTAGAACAAAGCCAGCGCAGCCAGCAGCACGGCCAACACGCCGGCCAGGAAGCGCAGCGGTAATGAGATGCGGGGGCGGGCAGAGTAAGTCAATATGCTCATGGTGAGGTAATCCTGGCAATCATGTGGTGCGTGATGAGCAAGACACGAGAGCGTCATGCCTCACGTATGTGCTGGTGCTTTCACGGCTCAAACCGATACCCCACGCCCCACACGGTAAGGATGTGGAGCGGGTTGGCCGGGTCGGGCTCGATTTTTTCGCGCAGACGGCGGATATGCACCGTGACGGTGCTGGGGTCAATATACTCCGTCAGGCCCCAGACGCGGTCCAGGAGTTGGTCGCGCGTGAACACCTGTCGGGGGTGACGAGCCAGCAGATAGAGCAGGTCAAACTCCTTTGCGGTCAGATCGCACTCCTTGCCGGCCGCCACTACCAGGCGCGTCCCCGGATCGATGTGGAGGTTGGCATAGACAAGCGGACTCTCACCGCGCCCACCGACCCCTCCCCGTGTCCGGCGCAGCACAGCCCGCACGCGGCTTACCAATTCCTGGGGGCTGAACGGCTTGACGACATAGTCATCCGCACCCATCTCGAGCCCAGCGATGCGATCGGCTTCGTCGCGGCGCGCGGTCAACATGATGATAGGGGTGTCACCGTGCTGGCGCACCCAACGGGTGATCTCGTGGCCGTCAACCTTGGGCAACATCAAGTCGAGCACGACCAGATCGGGCAGCCGGCGCGCGAGGGCGGCAAGGGCCGCTTCACCGTCACGCACCGCCGTCACCTGGTAGCCGGCACGCTTCAGGTAGAGGGTCACCACCTCGCCGATGCTCGGTTCATCCTCCACTACGAGGATCGTCGTTCCATCCAAGTGTCACTCCGTGTTCAGTGGGGTGCGATCATTCCGACTGAGCATAACCTGCAGGTCTTACAGAATCCTTACGGCAAGGACGATTCCGTGGCCGCGTAATAGATTCGTAATGCGCGGCTGCTATTGTAGCATGAATCCGACCTGGCGCAACGCTACGCCACGACAGATGAGATGTGGTAAACTATCGCAATTGTTCAGACCGTCGTTGCGGCGACTGCCATGGCAGTGACACAATCGCGGTCACTTCAAACACTGGAGAACGTCATATGAAAGGTTTCCTGATCGCCTTCTTGCTGGTTGGTGCGGGCGTGTGGCTCGCTGCGTGCGGCGCGTCGACGCCTGCAGCACAGCCTACCGCCGTGCCATCTCCCGTGCCTGCAACCGTAGCGCCGACCGTGCCGGCAAGCGCCACACCATCCCAAACGACGGCCCCGACCGCTACGCCATCCCCAACGGTCACGCTGACGGCTTCCCCAACAGAGACGCCTGCGCCGACCCCTGAACCTACGGCTGGCAAGATTGATGCAGACACGGGACGCCAGGTATGGTTGCGTCAGGAGTGCATTGATTGCCACGGCGAGAACGCCGAGGGCGATCGTGGGCCAACGCTGGCGGGCACCGGCCTGACCTACGACGCCGTGCTGTTGCGGGTGCGCACCGGCAAGGGGCGTATGCCCGACTTCACGGTTGAGGAGATCAGCGACCTGGAGGTGCAGCAGATCTACGCCTGGCTGCGCAGCCTGCCGCCGCCCACCCCGGAAGCCACGCCGACCGCGGCCCCAACCGCGGCCACGGCTGCGCCGACCGCAACCTCGGTGGGCCCCGTTGCGCCGCGACCGACGCCGATCCCGCCGCCCGATTTTCCGACCGGCGCGCTGAACGCGTTCTGGGCCTCGGTCAACGACCTGAAGGTGAAGTCTGATTTCACCAAGGATTTGCCGGCGCGGCAGGCCCAGGATGAGGCCGGCCGGCTGAGCATTCTGAAGGGCTACGCCGGCGAGGCGGTCGGACTGGGGAAGCAGGCGTTGGCGCAGGGCAACCAGGCGCTGGCCGAGATCCCGCGCGCGGCGGTCCAGGCCGACCTGCAGCAGGCGTTGGCCGCCGTCCAGCAGATCGTGGATCAAGCCAACCAGGCGTTGGGACGCGACAATTACAGTGAAGCCTATCAAAGCGCCAGCGCAATGGCGCGGCTTTCCCGGATCGAGGCCTGGCCGTGGGCCTCGCAGGCCGTGCGCGACGCCGGCTTGACCGGCACTGTGCGCGTGCGCGTGACAAATCGCGCTGGGCAGCCCATCGCCAACGCGTTCGTGACCGTGCTGACCGCGCGCGATCCGGCCGCGGCGCTCACGGATGCCAGCGGCCGCGCCACGATCCTGAACGCGGCGGCCGTGCCGGCACTTCAGGTGAAGGCGTATGCCGCCGGGCTGGTATACCATGAGGTGCACGTGAACCTGGCGCCTGGAGCAACGGCCGACGCTGTCATCGCGCTGCCCGGGGCCAACGCGGCCGGCCAGGCGCCGGCGGTCTCGGCAGCGATGGCGGCGGCCGGATCGGGAGCCGGCGCGGTCAGCCTGCGCATGACCGCGGCCGACCCGCAGGGCGCGGCCGATCTGGCCCAGGACCAGCTTTTTGCCCTGAATCCGGCCCTGGGCACGGCTTTTGTCCTGCAGGCTGTTGGAGGCGGGCAATATGCGACGCAGGTGCAGCTCCCGTCCTGGGCCACGGGGCCGCAGACATGGTATTTCTTCGCAGTAGATCATGCGTGCAACACCAGCAATGTGATCGTCCGGCAATCCCCGGCGCCATGACCGGTTTGAAGATGCGCTACGCCCGTCCGCTGGTAGTCCTGTTGGCCCTGGTGTGCGTCGGTGGGTGCGTGCCGCTGCCGGCGGCGCTTCCGCCCTCCGGCGCTGCCACGGCCGCCCAGCAGATGACCATTGAACCGGCAGCGCTGAACCAGATGCCGGTGGGTGTGCTTGAGGCTCGCCGCGTTGCCGCGGCGCCGCGCCTCGACGGGACCTTGGACGCCGTCTGGGCCAGCAGCACCCCGGTCCACATCCCGCTGGACGGGGCGCGCGAGCCGAGCGCCGCAGCCGTTCTGCCGGAGTTGGTGCTGCGCGCGGTGTACACCTCCGACGCACTCTTCTTCCTGGCGCGCTGGGATGGGGAGCCGCCGTCCGGCGCTGTGGATACGACGTTCAACCAGCTCACGGTCCACTGGACCGTGCCCCTGCCTGCCGGCGCACCCGCGCCAGCCTGCGCCGTGGCCTGTCACACGGCTCATGTGGACGGTCAGGGCCGGGTGGCGTACATGAACTCGGAGACGATTCCGCAAGGGGGCGAGGACGCGCTGCCGGCCGCGGGAGGTTGGGCGGATAGCCATTGGGCCATCGCCTGGAGCCGGCCGCTGGTCAACGCCAACCCGTATGATCTCCAGTTCTCCGACCTGGGAGCAAGCTACCTTTTCTTCGTTAAGGTGTTTGCGCGGGCCGAAGGCCGGCCCGATCCGATATCGAAGCCGTATGCACTGGCGTTTGTTGCCGATCAGTGAAGGGATAAGGCGGTTGCAGCTTTGAACTTGCGGAAAGCTAACCCGGACGTGCAGCCGATGAAGTCCTCCTGGGTCAAGGCGCATAGCCCTTTCGCGCCGGCCGCGCTTTTCGTCTATCTGCTGATCACCCTTTGGATCGCGTTCTTTGCCTGGTCGGCAGTGATGCGCCACGCCATGTTCCGCTCCAGTGCGTTGGACCTGGGCTACATGGCCCAGGCCGCCTGGAACACGCTGCACGGCCGCGTCATGGAATTCTCAACCTATCAGAATGCGCAGGTTGATTTGCCGCTCGACCGATTCAGCCGCACCGACAGCCTCCTCGGCTACCACGTCGAGCTGTTGCTGATTCCGCTTGCGCTGCTGCTGCTGATCCGCAGCGACCCCACGAGCCTGTTGATCTTCCAGGCGGCGGCCGTCGGGCTGGGCGCGCTGCCGGCGTTCTGGCTGGCGCGCCGAAAAACGGGCAGCGACTTCGCCGGCGTGGCCTTCGCGTGCGCTTATCTGCTGGCGCCGGCGCTGAACGGTGCGGTGCTCTCCGATTTCCACCCGGTGGCGCTGACGGCCAGCCTCCTGCTGTTCGCCTTCTACTTTCTGGAGGTCGGGAAACGCAGCGCGTTTCTCGTCGCCATCGTGCTGGCGTTGGCAGCCAAAGAGGAGATCGCCGCGCTGGTTTTTATGCTGGGCCTGTACATCTTCTTCTGGCGACGGGAGCGGCGACTGGGCGCTGTCACCGCGGCGCTGGGGCTCGCCTGGTTCATCGTGGCGACGCGGCTGATCATGCCGCACTTCAGCGGCTTATCCCGGTCGCCGTTTATCGAGCGCATGGCGGTGTTCGGGCCTGGTCTGCGCGGGACGCTGGCGGCGGCGCTGGCGCAACCGTCCCTGGTGACGCGCTGGCTCTGGCAGCCCGAAATCCGCACTTACCTGGGCGGCTTGCTGGCGACAGGCGGCTTCCTCTCGCTCTTCAGCCCGCTGGTGCTGCTCTTGTCTGCGCCGGTGCTGGCGCTGAACGTCTTCAGCCAGTGGCCCTGGACCTATTCCGAGGGCGCCCATTACTCGGCCTCGCTGATTCCTTTCATCATCGTTTCAGCGATCTACGGCGCCGCGTTCCTGGCCGGGCGGGCCGAGCGGTGGGGACTGCTGCAACGTCGGACTGCGGTCTTCCTGTTCAGCGGCGCGATGTTGGCCGTTAGCCTTGTTCATCACTGGCAGCTTGGCATGACCCCATTGGGCCGCAACTTCCATTGGCCGCAGCTCACCGCGCACCAGCGCCTGGCGGCCGACTTCATCGCCATGATCCCGCCCGACGCGGCGCTGTCGGCCCAGGCGAACCTGTACCCGCATGTGGCGCTCCGGCGCAAAGCCTATCTGTTCCCGGCGGTGAATGATGCGGAGTACATCTTCCTGGATGTCACCAGCTCCACCTATCCGATTGACGTGCAAGGGCTGCGCAACGAAGTGCATGGCCTGCTCGATCTGGGTGGCTTCGGCGTGCTGCGGGCGCAGGACGGTTATCTGCTCCTGCGGCGAGGGCTGCCGCCGGGGTGGGAATACCTGGAGAGTGATGCTTTTCTCTCTTTTGCGCGCAGCCCTGTCCCGTCTGCCGCCCGTCCCGTGTCCTTCCGGTTCGGCGACGCGCTGGAGCTGGTCGGTTACGATTTCGATGTCCACAACGTCGTGACAGCCGGCCAGCCGCCTGCGACGGTCATCACCTACTGGCGGCCACTGCAGAAGCTGCGCGATGGCTACGAGTTCGCGTTCTACTTTACCCGGGATGATGGCGCCGTGGTTGGCCAGTATAGTGGCCCGGTGGCAGTGACGGCCTGGTATCCGAGTTGGGCGTGGCGGCCGGACGAAACGTTACGTGTCGAGACGCCCGTTCTCGAGGTAGGTCGCGGCCGCGGCGTGCTGGTGGCCGCAGTGATGCCGTGGGGAGATCCTGGGTCGCCGGCCGGCCGCGTCGGCCCCATCAGCGGTCAGGTGGTCAAGCCGATGGCGATCCTGCAGGACGAGACGCTGCTGAAACTCTTTGCCTTTCCTTGAGCGCCGAGCCGCAGCCTTGGTCAGCTCAGGCTGCCGGACACAGGCAGGGGCCAGGCAAGCCTGCCGTGCTTGCGTAAGATATTCGTAATGCACGAGCCAACGAAACATGATAGAATGCCGCAGAGTCCGGCGGCCGGCAAAGCAAGTGCCCGGCGCTTATGATCGGCAACAACCGAGGAGGGACGATCACGATTGGATGGGAGTGTGAGTGAGGCGCTCGTGCTTCCGGTGGCGGCGCCTGCCGGGGAGCCATTGCCGACCATGCCTGAGCAGGTCTTCTTGCCGGACGCCTACCGTCTGCCCGACGGCGCCGTGCGCGGCCCTCGGGTGGACGCGCTGCCGCGCATGGTCTTCATCGAGGTCACAAACCGCTGCAACCTCCTCTGCGAGACGTGCCCGCGCACCTACTTTACACGCGAACCGCTCAAAACGCTCACCTTCGCGGAGTTCTGTGCCATCGCGGATCAGTTCCCCGAGATGCAGCGTTGCGCCCTGCACGGCATCGGCGAGCCGCTCCTCAACCGGGAGCTGCCGGAGATGATCGCGTATCTCAAGCGGCGCGGGGTCGAGGTGCTGTTCAACTCCAACGGCACGCTCCTGACGCCGGCCTGGCAGGAGGCGCTGGTGCGCAGCGGGCTGGACCAGTTCCGCTGCTCCGTTGACGGCGCGCGGCCGGAGACGTACGCGGCCATCCGCGGGGCCGACCTGCTGCACAAGGTTGTCGCCGGGTTGACCGCCCTGGCGCAGACGAAAGCGCGGCTGGGCACGGCGACGCCGCGGGTTTCGATCTGGTGTGTGGCGACGCGGGAGAACATCGCCGAGCTGCCGGAGCTGGTGCGGCTGGCGGCCCGCGTCGGCGTGCCTGAGGTCTATTTGCAGCGGATGGTCTTCTTCGCGGGGGACGCAGCCGAGCAGTACGGCATGGCAAGGCATGACCTGGCCATCTTCGACTCGGCCCTGAGCCAGCAGGAGGCGGTCATCGCCGAATGCGAGGCGCTCAGCGCGGAGCTGAGCATCGCCTTCCACGCGTCCGGCGGCCGCGATCTGCGGGGCAGCCTGGCGGCGCAGCGGCCGGCCGGGGAAGCGCCGTGGCGCGCCTGCATGCGGCCGTGGACGACGGCCTACATCACAGCCAACGGCAACTGCCTGCCGTGCTGCATCTCGCCGTTCTCCACGGCCGACTACGAGAGCCTGATCCTGGGCAACCTGTTCGAGCGGCCCTTCGGCGAAATCTGGAACGACGCCGCCTACGGCGCCTTCCGCACACGGCTGTTGAGCACCCATCCGAACGCCGCGTGCGCGAACTGCGGCGTAGCCTGGAGCCTGTAGATGGCGCCTCCTGAAAGGAAAATCTGAGACGATGCCGCGCGATGCCTGGTCCAACCCCTCCGCCGTCAGCGCCGAGGACGCGGCCCGCATGGCTGCGTTCCTGGAAGATCGCGCGGCCTGCCCGGACCAGATCCTGGTCAATACGGCGCTGCGCGACGCGTTGGCGCCGCGACCCGGCGAGCGCATCGTAGAGGTGGGGTGTGGCAGCGGCGCGCTCTGTCGCCTGGTGGTCCCCCATCTTCTGCCGGACGGGGAGATCCTGGGGCTGGATGTGGCGCCGGATATGATCGCGGCTGCGCGCGCGTTGGCCGGAAGGCAGGCAGGCCTGCGGTTCGAGGTCGGCGCCGGCGAAGCGCTGCCGGCGGAGGACGCGACGTGCGACGCGTTCTTTGCTGCGCGGTTGCTCTTACACGTGGCTGACCCGCTCCGCGTCGTGGGCGAGATGGCCCGCGTCGTCAAGCCCGGCGGCCGGGTCGTGCTAATGGATTGGGATTGGGAGACCGTCGTTGTGACGCACCCCGATCGGGAGCTGACGCGGCGCCTGCTGCACTGGCGCTGCGACCATCACGGCGGCAACAACTGGAGCGGCCGGCGTTTGCTGGGCTACGCGCTGGCCGCCGGACTGCGCGACCTGACCGTGATCCCGGTAACCAGCGTGGCCCTGGATGAGGCCGCGGCCCTGACCGGCTCCATGTTCCGCGCGGCCGAGGTGGCGCGCGACGGCGGCGCCATCACGCCCGTAGAACACGACGCCTGGACCGGCGAGTTGCGGCAGCAGCTCGCCGAAGGGCGATTCCTTGCTAGCATCACTTACTTCATTGTACGGGGAGAGCGAGCGAACGGCAACCGAGCGAATTACGGTCCGGAGATTCGCCGTTTCGTGATTCGCTGATTCGCTGATTCCTGGGGGAACCATGGGCTATTCTGTCGGCATCGGCCTGACCAACGACTGCAATCTGAACTGCGCGCACTGCTACCGCGATACGGCGCGCGTGGACCGGATCAGCCTGGCCCAGGTCAAACAGATCTGTGAGGCCATCCCGGTGGACGCGCTGGGCATGGGCACCGGGGAGAACGCGCTGCACCCAGAATTCGCGGCTATCGTCGAGTATCTGGCTGGCCGCGGGGTCAAGCTGAGCATCGCCTCCAACGGTTACAGCCTGACCACTATCCCGGAAAGCCTGCTGCGCGCCTTCCACGATGTCGAAGTCTCGATTGACTTTGCGTCCGAGGCCGCGCAGGACACGCTGCGCGGGCCGGGCAATTGGGCGCTGGTGCATCGGGCCATGGCGCGGTGTCACGATCTCGGGATCGAGGTCTCGATTCTCGCGACGCTGATGCGGACGAACTACGATCAGATGGATCGGCTGGTGGCCCTGGCGCGGCAAAATCGGGCCAACCTGCGCGTCAACGCATACCAGGCAGTCAAGAGCGATGCCTATCGCTTGAGCTACGAGCAGTTCTGGGAGGGCTATCGGCGCCTTTTCACTGAGGGGCTGGTCGTCTCGTGCAGCGAGCCGGTGGTCCGCGCAGCGATGGGGCTGGGAGATGTCGTGTCACCTTGTGGACACCGCAGCATCCGCTTCAACCCGCGCGGCCAAGTGATCCCGTGCGTCTACTGGCCGCTGGATGGCGTCGCGCCGCCCACCATCGCGGACCTGGGACGGTTGGGTGCGAGCGTGTTCGAGATCCCGGCGTTCCAGGCTGCGCGCTCTGTGCCGCTCAGCGCATCGGATTGCCGCTGTCGCGGCGGTTGCGCCGCGCGCCGCGCGCTGAACGGCCGGCTGGACAGCCACGACGACACCTGCCCGTGGGTCCGCGGGGAGGAGCTCCAGCTCGATTGGCGACCTGCCCCGGCCAAGGACCTGATGCGCAGCAGCAACGTGTGTACAACGGTGGTGGTGTGAAGAGCCCAAACGCGCTCCTGGTGATCGCCAAGCAGCCGACCCCGGGCCGGACCAAGACGCGGCTGACCCCGCCGCTGACTGCAGACGCGGCGGCGGCGCTGTATGAGTGTTTTCTGGCTGACACACTGGACCTTGTCCGCGGCGTGCCGGAGACCGATCATCTGATCGCGTTTTTGCCGGCTGAGGCGCGCGCCTACTTCGCGGCCCTGGCCCCGGATTTTGAGCTGGTGCTGCAGGAAGGCGCGGGATTGGGCGAGCGTCTCGATCATGCGCTGACTGCCTGTCTGCACCGCGGGTACGAGCGGGCCGTCATCATGAACAGCGACGGCCCGACGCTGCCGGTGACGCACCTGGCACGCGCGTTCGCTGCGCTGCGTGATGGCGCGGAGGTCGTCCTGGGGCCAAGCGACGACGGCGGCTACTACCTCATCGGCCTCAAGCAGCCTGCGCCGCGTCTCCTGCGCGAGGTGCGCATGAGCACACCCAACGTGCTGGCTGATACGCTGGCGTTGGCCGCCGAGGAAGGGCTGCAGGTCGAGCTCCTGCCGGCGTGGTACGATGTGGATGAAGCCGCCGATCTGGCGCGGCTGGCGCGTGAGCTGGCGGACGCTCCGCCGCAAGTGGCGCCGCGCTCGCGTGCCTTCCTCGCACACTACGCGGGGGACCTGGATCTCCTCCGCGACGAGTGTTAGCCTATGCCACAGCCGCTGCTGCCAGCCTGCCCGTGCGCTGTGATCATCCCCGCGCTGAACGAAGCCGGCAACATCCGCCTGCTGGTGGAAGAGGTGGCAGCCACCGTCGCGGCTCAGGTGGTTGTCGTGGACAACGGCTCGACCGACGCCACCGGAGACGAGGCGCGGGCAGGGCGCGCGCAGGTCGTGGGCGAGCCGCGCCGCGGCTACGGCTATGCCTGCGCCGCCGGGTTCCGCGCCGCGGTCGAGCTGGGAGCTGAGATCGTGGCGTTCCTGGACGGCGACTACAGCTTCCTGCCGGCCGAACTGCCGGCGGTGCTGGGGCCGGTGTTGGAGGGCCGCGCCGACCTGTGTCTGGGGTCGCGCTGGCTCGGTCACATCGCGCCGGGCGCCATGCCGCCGCAGCAGCGTTTTGGCAATTGGCTCACAGCCCGGCTGATGAATCGGTTGTACGGCCTGAAGATCACCGATCTGGGACCCTACCGGGCGGTGCGGACCGATCTGCTTTTCAGGCTGCAGATGCAGGAAATGACGTATGGCTGGCCCGCGGAAATGATGGTCAAAGCCGCTCGCGACGGCGCTCGTATCGTCGAAGTTCCGGTGAGCTACCACAGCCGGCGGGCCGGTCGCTCGAAGGTCAGCGGCACATTGCGCGGCACGTTGCTGGCCGCTCGGTACATCTTGGGTGTGACGCTGCGTTACGCTCGACCATGATCGGTGCTGCTTTGAGATTCATGTCCCGCGTAACCGTCAGGTACGGAGATTCATCATGCGCCCGATCGCTTGGGCCAGTCTCGTCCTCTGCATACTGCTGTTGAGCGCCTGCACGGCCGCTCAGCCCGCGGCGCGGGCGCCGGCAGACCTCACACCGGCGCCGAGCCCGGCGGCTGTCACGACGCCGGCCCTGCTGCCCGCCGAAGCCCCGCCCAGCGGCGCCGAGCGCGAGTTCAAGACCGATTTCACGCGCCACACCGTCACCTACGCGGAAATCTTCTCCGGCGGGCCGCCCAAGGATGGCATCCCGGCCATAGATAACCCCAAGTTCGTGGCTGTGGCTGCAGCAAACGAGTGGTTAAAGGACCTGGAGCCGGTGGTGTTGGTGCAGGTTGGAAATGATACCCGCGCCTATCCGCTGCAGATCCTGACCTGGCACGAGATCGTCAACGACACGGTGGGCGGGCTGCCGCTGATGGTAACTTTCTGTCCCTTGTGCAACACGGCCATTGCGTTCGAACGCACGCTGGACGGCCGCGTGCTCGACTTCGGCACGACCGGCCGGCTGCGCTTCAGCAACCTGATCATGTACGACCGACAGACCGAGACGTGGTGGCAGCAGGCCGTGGGCGACGCCATCGCGGGCGAACTGGCGGGCCGGCAACTGCAGCTCTACCTCGCGACGATCATCTCGTGGGCCGAGTTCCGGGACGCGCACCCTACGGGCCAGGTGCTCTCTCGCGAGACGGGCTCCCGCCGCGACTACGGCCGCAATCCGTACGCCGGCTACGACGATATCAACAGGTCGCCGTTCCTGTACCAGGGACCTGACACCCCGGGGACGCTTCCGCCCATGGCGCGCGTGCTGACCGTGGATCTGAACGGCGAGGCAGCGGCTTATCCCTATGCAGTGCTGGAGAGCGTGGGGGCCGTCAACGATGTGGTCGGCGGCCGGCCGGTGGTGGTCTTCTGGTCGGCCGGCGTCGCGTCGGCCCTGGACGCCGGCACGCTCGCCCAGGGCCGCGATGTGGGCGCCGCGGCCGTGTACTCGCCGGAGTTGGATGGCCGGCGCCTGACCTTCCGCGGCGAAGGCGAGCGCATCGTGGACACCGAAACCGGCAGCGAGTGGAACCTGCTTGGCCGCGCCGTGGCAGGTGAATTGGCCGGTCGCCACCTGACGCCCGTGGTCAGCGTGAACCATTTCTGGTTCTCGTGGGCGGCCTTCAAGCCCGAGACGCGAGTCTATCAGCCTTGAGGGAGTCACGTATGCAATTCCGCACCGCAGCTGGTCACGACGCGCCGGCCGTCACCGCGGCGCAGATGCGGTTCGGCAACTGGCTGGCGGCCCGGCCGATGAATCGGGGGTACGGTCTGAAGATCACCGACCTGCGACCCATCCTGGGGGCGACGCTGCGCTGCGTTACGCTCGGCAGCCCCTGCTTACTTACGAAGGACAGTTTGTTTCATAACTTCCGCCTGTGACGGGTGAGCACCTTAATCATCCAACCCGGTGGCGTTCGCGGCCAGCGTTCTGCGGTGATCGATCGTCTGGTATCTTACCCGGCGCCAGGATTGCTTCCTGCCAACCGTCGGAGGCGGACCGGCGGGATGCGTCCGGGGCGGGTGA
>VGOD01000046.1 GCA_016876015.1 Chloroflexota bacterium | reverse complement strand
GAAGAAGGCGTGCGCGTGATGGGGATCCTCGACGCGCTCTATCGCAGCGCAGCCGAGGGCAGGCCGGTGCAGATCGGGTGAACGTGCAGAAGATGGATGTGTGGGCGTTGTGGGGAGGGTGAGCAAGGCCTGACAGGTCTCCGCGTCGCCTACTTCGATTTCACGCGCATGGCTCAGGGCAGCCGCAGCGCCGGCCGGTTCCTGCGTTATCTGGAGCAACATGACCAGCCCCTTTCGTCCCAATCGCGAGGCGGGATCGAACCTGCGCGCTGATCTCCAACGCCACTATCGCGGCGGCGACCTGTTCATCGTGGACAACAGCGACGAGCAGTGGAAGGCCAGCCGCTATCTGCGCGACTGGTGTGACCTGGCGCAGGCGCTGGACATCGCCACCGGCTACTTCGAGATCGGCGCGCTGCTTGCGCTGGACGGCCAGTGGCAGAAGTTGGACCAAATCCGCATCTTGATGGGAGATGAAGTCAGCAAGCGAACCAGGCAAGCGTTCACCGAAGCGCTGGGACGCATCGCGGGGATGCTCGATACGAGCCTGGAGAGTGAAAAGGAGAAGAACGACTTTCTGCACGGCGTACCGGCGATCGTGGAAGCGCTCCGCAGCGGCAAGATTGCCTGCCGTGTCTATCGAGAGCGAAAGTTTCATGCCAAGGCCTACATTACGCACGCCAGGTTCGAGGTCGTTGGCTCCACAGCGCTGGTCGGATCGAGCAACTTCACTTACCCCGGCCTGCACGATAACGTCGAGTTGAACATCCGTCTACGCAGCGATGTGGAGGAACTACGGGCCTGGTACGAGAGCTACTGGGAAGCCGCCGAAGACGTCACCCCCGAAATTCTGCAAACGGTCGAGCAGCACGTCCGCGAATATACACCGTTCGAGGTCTACGCCAAGGCGCTCTATGAGCTCTTCCAGGGTCACGAGTTGACGGCCGGCGAGTGGGAGCACGCCGAGTCGCGCATCTATCCGATCCTGGACGAGTACCAGCGCGAGGGCTACCATGCGCTCATGAAGATCGCCTCTCGCTATCGAGGCGCGCTGTTGTGTGACAGCGTGGGCCTGGGTAAGACGTACATCGGGCTAATGGTCATCGAGCGGCTGCTGTTCGAGCGCAAGCGGGTGGCGCTGTTGGTGCCCAAGGCCGCGCGTGGGCCCGTATGGGAGGTCAAACTCCACCGATTTCTGCCCAGAGCCGGCGGTTGCTTCAGCGACCTGGCAATATACAACCACACTGACCTGCTGCGCGGCGGCGACTATCCTCAGCGCATGGCCGAAATCGCCGCAGAAGCGGATGCGGTAGTCATTGACGAGGCGCACCATTTCCGCAACCAGGCCACGCAGCAGTACCGCAAGCTGTCTTCTATGTTGGAGAGCAAACAGGTCTTCCTGCTGACCGCCACGCCGGTCAACAACAGCCTGCTCGACCTTCAACACCTGATCGAACTCTTCTCGCGGCGACAGCCCGACTACTTCCGCGCCGCGCCGTTGGGCATCCACTCCCTGCCCGGCCATTTCCGCACGATGGAGAACGCCCTGAAGAAACTGGTCGGCGAGCAAGCGGCCGGCGTGGACATCTCGGCCGCGGACGCGGAGCGCATCCTGAGCCGCGACGATCTCTTCCGGGCGCTCGTCGTGCAGCGCAGCCGCGTCTATGCGAAAGAAAGCCAGCGGCGGACCGGCGGAACCAGGGTGATCTTCCCCACGCGCGAACCACCGCGGGTCGTGGACTACTCTTTAGCGAGGACTTACGGCGAGCTTCTCGATCGCCTGGAGAAGGCGTTTCGCAAAGAGAAGCCGCTGCTGACCCTGGCGCTCTACTACCCACTGGCCTACTACATCGGCCCGGATCAGACGATTGACCCGCTGGTGCAGGGACGCCAGGCGCAGGTGGTCGGCCTCATCCGCACCCAACTGCTGAAACGGTTCGAAAGCTCGGCGCGCGCATTCGAGGCGACCTGCGAGGAACTGCTGCTCAAGCTGCTGGCGTTCGTGACTGCACACGGCGATTCGCCGGCCGAGAAGCGCCGGCTGGATCGCTGGCAGGCCCAACATGCTGACCTGCTCGCTCGCGTCAGGGCCCATCATGCGCCGCAGGCAGAGGAACCACCGGACAGGGATGAAGATATCATTACCCCTGAAATGCTGGAGCTGGTTGAGGTCTTGCCGCGGGCCCAGTACAGGGTGGACGAAATCCTCGACGAGACCTATCTGGATCTCGATCAACTGACCGTCTTTCTGAATGACCTCAAGGACTTCTCCCCCGAGCGCGATGATAAGCTGCGCGCCTTGATCCAACTCCTGCGCACTAACCCATCGCTGCAACGGCACAAAGTGCTCATCTTCAGCGAGTACATGGCGACTGCACGTTACCTGGAGGATCAACTACGCGATGCCGGCATCGGTCCATTGGATGAGGTGGACAGCGGCGTGGTCCGCGACCGCGGGGCCATCATCACTGCCTTCGCGCCTTACTACAACGACTCCTCCAGCGCCGCTGTGCTGGCCGAAGGACAGCCTGAAATCCGTGTGTTGATCTCCACCGACGTGCTCTCCGAAGGGCTGAACCTGCAAGACGCTACGCTGCTCATCAACTACGATCTGCACTGGAACCCCGTGCGGCTGATGCAACGCATCGGCCGCGTGGACCGCCGGCTCGATCCGGCCGTCGAGGCGCGGCTGTTGGCCGACCACCCCGAGGCGGCCGAAGTGCGCGGGGTGGTGCGTTTCTGGAACTTCTTGCCGCCCGGCGAGCTCGACCGACTGCTATCGCTCTATGCGCGCGTGGCGCACAAGGCGCTGCGCATCTCCAAAGTGTTCGGCATCGAGGGCCAAAAGCTGTTGACTCCTGAAGACGAATACCTGGCCCTGAAGGATTTCAACCACGTCTACGAGGGCGCGCCCACCGCGGAGGAGGCGATGCGGCTGGCCTATCGTGACCTGCTGGCTCAACATCCCGACCTGGAAGAGCGGCTGGCCCGGCTGCCGCGACGCGTCTTCAGTGGCCGGTCGCATCCTGTCGCGAACGCCCGCGGCATCTTCTTCTGTTACTCCCTGCCCGCCAGAGATATGGCCACGGGCGAATGGACTGAGGCCGCGGGCTACGCCCAGTGGTATCTTTGTGATCTGGCGACCGAGGAGATCCTGACCGACGCGGAGCAAATTGACCGTACCATCCGCTCCGAGCCAGACACCCCGCGGCAGTGCGCTCTGGATCAGGAGTTGCTGGTGAGTGTGCGCAAGAAGGTGGAGCGGCACATAGTCAACACCTACTTGCGCTCGGTGCAGGCGCCGGCAGGGATCAAGCCAACGCTGAAAGCGTGGATGGAGTTGAACTGAATGGATATCGAGCGTTTCCGCAACAGTCCAGCGGGCCGGTTGGTGCGCGCTGGGCCTGGCGATGCCGCATACTGGGCTTTCGTGCCTCACCCGCTGCCGCCTGACTTGCCGCCGGATACAGAACTCATGCTGGCGTCGGCGGATGCGGCTTATGCCCTGGGCGAGTTGGCCGCGCTGGGACGCACCATCGCCAATCCGCATTTGCTGATCGGGCCGTTTGTGCGGCGAGAGGCGGTGCTTTCTTCGCGCATCGAAGGCACGCAGGCGGATATTGCCGATCTGTACGCCTATGAAGCAGGCCAGATGGCATTTCCACAACTGGCGGCGGACCATCTGACCGATGATGTCCGGGAGGTGGCGAACTATGTGGCTGCGCTGGAGTATGGCCTGACACGGTTACAGTCGCTTCCCGTCAGCCTGCGTTTGATCCGCGAGCTGCACGATCGGTTGATGCGCGGGGTGCGCGGGGAGCATGCCACGCCCGGCGAGTTTCGGCGCAGTCAGAACTGGATCGGCCGGCCAGGATGCAGCCTGAACGAGGCGGAGTATGTGCCACCGCCGCCGGATGAGATGTTGGAGGCATTGGATGCCTTTGAGAAGTACCTGCACAGCGATGATAGGCAGCCGCGGCTCGTGCGGCTGGCGTTCATCCACCAGCAGTTCGAAGCGATCCATCCCTTCCTGGATGGCAACGGCCGGATCGGCCGCCTGCTGATCTCGCTGCTGTTGGTGGAGTGGGAGCTGCTGCCCTTGCCGCTGCTCTACCTGAGCGCGTATTTCGAACGAGAGCGGCAGACGTACTACGATCTGCTGTGGCGGGTGAATGCCGATGGCGATTGGCGATCTTGGGCGCTGTTCTTTCTGCACGGCGTCGCAGAGCAGGCCAGGGATGCCAGCGCACGGGCGAAACGCTTGCAGGATCTGCAGGCCGAGTGGCGCGCACGTGTCGTGCATGAGCGAGCGCCAGCGTTGACTCTAGGCCTGATTGACGAGCTATTCCGAACGCCGATGGTCACGATTCCGCATGTCGCGAAGCTGCTAGGTGTGACCTATCACAGCGCCCAACGTCACGTGGAACGGCTGTTGCAAGCCGGCGTCCTGGCCCAGGCACCTGATCAATCTGCGGGCAGACTATTTTCTGCACGCGAAATCTTGGAGATCGCCACGAGATGAAGAAGCAAGCCGTTGTCGTTTTTGGGCAAAAAGTGCAATTACTCGCCGTGTTATTGTACTTGACGACAATTACGATGCTGTTGTGATACCTTGGAGCCGAAAAGTATCATACCCACAGGAGCCTATCCCATGCCCGCCGCCGACGCTCGCGACATCCGTGACTTTCCTTCCCTGATCCGCTATCTGCGCACGCGGCTCGACTGGCCGGTGGATGAGGAGGATGCCGACGACCTGACCTTCGACTACACCCCGGCCGAGCTAGGACTGGATGAGAATGCCGCGGTCAAAGTGCGGGAGATCAAGCAGTTCCGCCCCCTGGCCGATGGGCAGCCGTGGGTGGTCTTTTGGCTCGACTTCGAGCCGAAACGACTGCCGGTGGTAGTGATGCGGCGCATCCTGGCCGGCCTGGAGCAGCGGACGCGGGCGCGGCGTCGCAGTGACCGCCAGGCCGCCTGGCACCTGGACGACCTCCTGTTCATCGCCGCGACCGGCGAAGGGAACGTTCGCGGCATCTCCTTCGCGCATTTTCACAGGACGGCCGCCGGCCAATCCGAGTTACGGACCTTCTCGTGGGATCAGCGCGAACGCCACTTCTACTACCTGGAACACCTCAACCTGGAGGCGCTGCGCTGGCCGGCCGACCCCACAGACACTGTGACGTGGCGATCGCAGTGGGATGCTGCATTCCCTACACGCCACCGCCAGACGATCACCACTGCCCAGCAGCTCGCCTCGCAGATGGCGCAGTTGGCCGCGGCCACGCGCGCGTTGGTCAATGAGGTCTACGCGGTCGAAGAAGCAACTGGCCCGCTGCACCGGCTCTACGAGTCGTTCAAGACCGTCCTGATCCACGACCTGACGGCCGACGACTTCGCCGACATGTACGCGCAGACCGTCACCTACGGCCTTTTCTCGGCCCGCGCCGCCCACGCCGACCAGTTCGCGCTGGATGATGTGGCCAGCCTGGTCCCGAACACCAACCCCTTCCTGCGCGAGCTGCTGGAGGAATGCCTGCGGGTGAGCTATGGCCGGCTGGAGCGCTCCTATCTGGATGAACTGGGCGTCGGCGCGCTGATCCAGACGTTGCAGGACACCGACATCGAGGCCGTGCTGCGCGACTTCGGCCGGCAAACGCGCGGGGAAGATCCGGTCATTCACTTCTACGAGTCATTTCTGCGGGAATACGACCCCAAGAAAAAGGCACAGCGCGGGGTCTTCTACACCCCCGATCCGGTCGTTTCCTTCATCGTGCGCTCGGTGGATGCCCTGCTGCGGAGCGAATTCGGGTGTCCCGACGGATTGGCGACCTCTACCCCTGCACCAGGAGATGGGGAAGGCGGTTTCCCCGTTCTCATCCTCGACCCCGCTGCCGGCACCGGCACCTTCCTCAAGCACGTCATCGAGACCGTGTACGCGACCTTCACGGCGAAGCACAAGAAGCTCCCCAGGGCTGAGCAGCGCCGGCGGTGGAACGAGTACGTGGCGGCCGGGCTGCTCCCGCGGCTCCACGGCTTCGAGCTGATGATGGCCCCCTACGCAGTGGCGCACATGAAGCTGGGCCTGGCGCTGCGCCAGACCGGCTACGACTTCGCCTCGGATGAGCGGCTGCGCGTCTACCTGACCAACGCCCTGGAGCCGTCGGTGACGCTGCGCGACACCCTGGGTTTCACCGGTTACCTGTCCAAAGAGGCCAATGCGGCCGCCGAGGTGAAGCGCAGCGCGCAGATTACCGTCGTCATCGGGAACCCGCCATACTCCAATTTTGGTATGATGAATAGGAACGAGTGGATCCTCGGGCTCTTGGACCAGTATAAGTGCGGTCTGGATGAACGAAAACTCAATTTGGATGATGACTTCATTAAATTCGTGCGTTTTGCACAATGGCGCATCGCCGAGACAGGGCGAGGCGTAGCAGCACTAATTACCAATAATGGCTACTTAGACGGCTTGACCCATCGCAGGATGAGAGAATCCTTGCTCGAGTGTTTTGATAAAATCTTCATCCTCGACTTGCATGGGAACAGCCGCAAGGCCGAAAAATCTCCGACAGGCGAACGCGACGACAATGTGTTCGACATCCAGCAAGGTGTCGCCATCACGCTATTCGTGAAGACAGGGGGTGTCAGAAACCAGCCGTCGGAAGTATGGCATGCTGACCTTTGGGGAGCACGCGCCGATAAGTATCGCTTTCTGGATTCCGCTACTATAACTACAGTCAAGTGGTCGAGACTGAATCCGATGGGCAAATACTTCTTCTTCGTGCCAACCCGCCCTGATGATGATATTGACTACCACAAGTCCTGGTCTCTGCGCGATGTCTTCCGTGTCGGCGGTAGCGGGCTCAACACGGATCGCGATGACTTGTGCATCGATTTCGACCGCATACCACTTGAGCGACGAATGCGACAACTGTTCTCCGGAGATTACGATCAGGCCTTTCGAGATTTATACGACATTTATCCGTCAAGCAGTTATGACATTGAAGCGCGCGCAAGGAATCAGCGGTTTGTTACCGAGAGCATACGAAAGTGCATATACCGGCCATTCGATGAGCGCTGGATCTACTATCAGGTTGGGTTTACTAGTCGACCTGTATATGAGGTGCAGGGTCACATGCTGTACCACAATCTAGCGCTACTTTCTGCTCGTCAGAGCAAAGAGCCGTTCGCAGTGCTGGCCACACGTCGGCTCAGTACCCACAAAATCGTCACTGTGTATGATCGAACGTCTATCTTTCCACTCTACCTCTATCCCCTGAGCATAGAACCCGCTCTAATGGATAGCACTGCCCAAACACCGTCTGAACTGCGAAGTGCTAACTTCTCTTCCGCCTTCATTGCGGATATGGCGGCGCGGCTGGGGTTGCGGTTCGCCCTAACCCCCCGGCCCCCTTCCCTCACAGGGAATGGGGAGGATGGCTCCTCTTTACTGCCAGGGGAGACCTTCGGCCCGGAAGACGTCTTTCACTACATCTACGCCATCCTCCACTCGCCCACCTACCGCGCCCGCTACGCCGAATTCCTCAAGATTGACTTCCCGCGCGTCCCGCTCACGCGCAACCTGGCGCTCTTTCGCGCCCTGGCCGCCCGCGGCGCGGAGTTGGCGGCGCTGCATTTGCTCGAATCCCCGGCGCTGGACACGCCCATCACGCGCTTCACGGCTCGTAGTGACGACTTCAGTCGTCCCCAGGCGGCTGAAGCCGTCAGTACCAACCTCGTTGCCACAGGTTATCCCAGGTACGACCATGACACCGTCTGGGTCAACCCGAGCGCCGGCTTCGCGGGCATGCCGGAGGCGGTCTGGCAGTTCCAGGTCGGCGGCTACCAGGTGTGTCACAAGTGGCTCAAAGACCGTCGCGGCCGTGTCCTAACGACCGAAGACACCACGCATTACGGAAAGATCGTCGTCGCGCTCAACGAGACGATCCGATTGATGGGGGAGATTGACGAGACCATCGAAAAGCACGGCGGTTGGCCGATACAGTAAGGGAAAGGGCGAGCAAGGAGGGGCCATAATCCACGACCTTGATGGACCGTCTGATAAGTATCCCAAACGATGGTGGAAGACGGAGTGACACCGGATAGGAGGTTTCCCATGCCAGCCAACGCGGGCCTTTCATCGAGTCAGGCATTTGATCTCTTGCACGCGGAGATCGAGACCGGCCTGGCCGAACTACAGGCGAAAATCAACGAAGCGACAAGACGCGGGGCCTTCGAGCAGGTCGGCCAACTGGCGAAAACGGCGCAAGAACTGTCCGACCTCAAGAAGGATCTGGCCGCAGTCGAGAAGCGGTTCAACCGCCTGATCGAGGCCGGCGATGAGGACACGACCGCCGAGGGTAAGCGCCTGCGCAAGGGCTTAAAAACGCCGCAGGCAACGTACCACCTGCCCATCCTCCAGGCGCTGGTCGAGCTGGGTGGCCGCAGCGACCTCCATCCGGTGCTGGACCGTGTCTACGAGTTGGTCAAGGATCGGCTGAACGAACACGACCTGGCCCCGCTGGCGGACGACATCACCCCGCGTTGGCGCAACACGGCCCAGTGGGCGCGCAATACCTTGCGCGAAGAAGGGCTTCTGTGCAACGATACCCCGCGCAGCGTTTGGGAGATCAGCGACAAGGGCCGGCAGTGGTTGGCCGGGCAACAGAAGGCGATCAAGAAGTAGACGAAGAGATCTCCCCATGGGCATCACCATCTTCTACCACAGCCGTCTGCGCAACCTGGCTGAGTTGCCCCAACTGACCGCCGAATTGCCGGCCGCCTGCGTCCGGCTCGGCTGGCCCTGCCATCCGGTTGACGAGCGCATCCTGGGCACGGCCGAGCGCTACAACATCGTACCGGTCGAGTGCGACGACGGCATTCCGACTGACACGTTTGAGTTCTACGAAGTGCCGGTGGACGACCACGTGCGCGGGGTGGTGATCCACCCGCCGGGCTGCGAGACTCTCTTTCTGACCTTCGGCCGCACGGGCCAAACCGTGCGCTACGAAGATCTGCCTTTCGCAGAATCGAAACCGGGCCGCTATGGGCCGATCCTCGATCACCTGTGGTGCAAGACGCAGTTCAGCTCGCCCGAGACGCACGTCCAGGTGTGCGAGCTGCTGCGGATCGCGGAGAAGTACACTGCCGAGTGGGAGGTCACTGACGAAGGCGACTACTGGCAAACCGGCGACTTCGAACTGCTGCGGGCCACCTGGGCGCGCCATCAAGGAATCCTGGACGCCTTTCGCGACCCCAAGGCCGCCCAGACGCTTGTGAACCTGGCGAACGTAGACATCCAGGTGGCCAGGCCACCCGAGGTCGGCAAGTTCATCTCTCGGCTGGCGCCGCTGTGGCGCAGGGAATGGGGCGTCAGCGCCGCGGAGAATTGAATATAGTCGTTTTGGGGGGACAAGAGCAACTGCACCCAATTCGACTCATCCCATCGTTTGCATCGGCAAGGAGGTCATTTCATGAACGCATCACGTTGGCAGCGTCTTTCCGATCATTTCTACTGCTTCGCGGACATCTGCAACGTCTACGCGGTGGTGGATGGAAGCGAAGCTGTCCTGGTTGACTTCGGCAGCGGCGCGGCGCTCGATCACCTGGGCGAGATCGGCGTCGGCCGCGTGGCAGCCATCTTGCACACGCATCACCATCGCGACCAATGCCAGGGCGATGCGCGCGCAGCGGCCGATGGCATCCCGATCTGGGCGCCGGAGCATGAGCGCCGTCTCTTCGAGCGCGCCGAGCTGTTTTGGGCCAGCAAGCAGTTGTACGACATGTACAACGTGCGCAACACCTACTTCTCGCTCACCCGCGATGTGCCGATCGCGGGCAGCCTGGAGGATTTCGGGGTCTGGGCGTGGGAAGGAATCGAGTTTGCCGTCCTGCCCACCCCCGGTCACACCGCCGGCTCGCTGACGCTGCTGGCAATGGTGGACGGGCAGCGCGTCGCTTTCACCGGGGACCTGCTCTACGCCGCGGGCAAGGTCCAGACGATGTACGACATGCAGTACAACTACGGCGCGTCCGATGGCGTGGAGATGGCGATCCTCTCGTTGAAGAACCTGGCCCGTCGTGAGCCGCAACTCCTTTGTCCCTCGCACGGCGAGCCGATGGCCGATCCGCCGGCGGCGATCCAGCGTACCCGCGAGAACCTGACGAGCTTCTTCAGGCTGATGACCGCCGGTATGGCGCCGGCCGACGAGATTGACTTCGTGCCGGTGCTGCCCCATCTGCTGGCCGCCACCTACGCCTGCTCCTATTTCTACGTCATCACCTCCGATTCCGGCAAGGCGCTCCTGGTAGACTTCGGGGCGCCGAACTTCGCGCTGTTCCAGCCGGGCAACAAGCACTTCGAAGACGGCGAGCGCGTGCGCTTCATGGAGCACTCGCTCGACCGGCTGCAAAGGCAATACGGGGTGCGGCAGATCCAGGCGGTGCTCCCCAGCCACTATCACGACGACCACGTCAACGGCATTCCCTATCTGCAGCGGCAGCTCGGCGTGGAGTGTTGGGCCTTCGAGAACATGCGGGAAATCCTGGAAAACCCGCGCGGAGAGCTGATCGGCTGCGTGCTACCCACTCCGATCGCGGTGCAGCGCACCTTCGGCGACGGCGAGCGCCTGGGGTGGGAAGGTTTCGAGTTTACCATCCACTACACGCCCGGCCACGCCGACTACCACATGGGCATGTTCGGCCAGATTGACGGCCACGCGGTCGCGTTTTCGGGCGACAATCTCTTTCCGCTCAGCGCGAGCACGCCCAGCTTGATCTACCGCAACCACGTCCACAAGACGAGCCACCAGCAGACCGCACGGCTCTATCAGGAGTACATGCCGGAAATCCTCTGCGGCGGTCACGACTTGCAGCGCGAGGTCAAGCCGCGCGTCTACAACGCATTTGCGGCCAAGGCGCTGCAGTTGACGCAGCTCTTCGAGACGCTGTTGCCCGGCGAGGCGAACTACGGGCTGGAGCCCAGTTGGACGCAGATCTATCCGTATCAGTCCGCGGCCCATCCGGGCGATGATCTCGCGCTCCAAATCCGCATGACGAACTACCTGGGACGCCGTGCCATCGCCGAAGTCACCCTGGCGTTGCCGCACGGCTGGACCGCGACGCCGCCGACCGTCCGTCTGGAGCTCGCGGGGCAAGGACGAACCACAGCGCCGGTGCGCGTCCACATCCCGGCATCTTACATCTTCCCGTATCCGCGCGTCGCCATCGCCGCAGATGTGACCATCGACGGCCGGCGTCTGGGCCAGATCACCGAGGCGACGGTGGAGCGCATTGACTAGGAGGGAACCTTGTACACCCAATCTTTGAGCGGCCCCTGGCATTTCCGCCAGCTCGGCGCCAATGACTGGTTGCCGGCGCAAGCGCCTGGCGGCGTACACACCGACCTGCTGGCGTTGGGCCGCATCCCCGATCCGTTCGTGGCGGATAACGAGAAGGCGGTTCAGTGGGTGGCCGAGAGCGACTGGGAGTATCGGCGCACGTTCGACGCCAGCGCCGAGCTCCTGGCCGAGGAGCGCGTCTACTTGGTTGGCGATGGGCTGGACACGCTGGCCGAAGTGCGGCTGAACGGCCATCTGCTGGGTCAGACCGACAACATGTTCCGGCGTTATGAGTGGGAGGTCAAGTCGCTGTTGCGACCGACCGCCAATGAGCTGCTCATCGCTTTCGCCTCGCCGGTACGCTATGTCACCGCAAAGCAGGCCGAGCGGCCGTTGCGCGGGGTCACGCAGGCGATCGTGGGCGGGCCGCACCTGCGCAAAGCGCCGTGCCAGTTCGGCTGGGACTGGGGCCCGCAACTGCCCCCGATCGGCATCTGGAAGGACATCCGGCTGGAAGGCTACAGCATTGCCCGGCTGACCGACGTGCACCTGCGTCAGCATCACGCCCATGGGCAGGTTGAGGTTCAGGCTGAGGTCAAGGTCGAGCAATGGAGCGACGCAGCGCTGGAGGCGACCCTCCGCGTGACCGCGCCTGATGGTTCGTCCACCGAAACCACCCGCGCGCTCCCTGACGCCCCCCTCGCCCTCTCTATCTCTATCGCTACCCCCCAACTCTGGTGGCCCAACGGCTACGGCGATCAACCGTTGTACGAGGTTGAGGTTGAGGTTAAGGCTGAGGCTGGGGAGAAGCCCTCAACCTTATCCTCAACCTTAACCTCAGCCGTAGCCTCCGCCTCGTACACTATCGGGCTACGGACGATCGAGTTACGCCAGCAGCCCGACCAATGGGGCCGATCGTGGCAGTTCGTCGTCAACGGTGTGCCGATCTTTGCGAAAGGCGGCAACTGGATTCCGGCCGATTCCTTCCCTACCCGGCTGACCGATGCCTTTTTGGAGGGACTGATCCGCTGGGCGGCCGACGCACACTTCAACATGCTGCGGGTCTGGGGCGGCGGCTTCTACGAAGAGGAGCGCTTCTACGACCTGTGCGATCGCTACGGCATCCTGGTGTGGCAAGAGTTCGTCTTCTCGTGCAGCATCTACCCCCTGGACGATCCGGTATTCGTCGAAAACTGCCGCATCGAGGCGGTGGAGAACATCCGCCGGCTGCGGCATCGCGCCAGCCTGGCGCTCTGGTGCGGCAACAACGAGATGGAATGGGGATGGGAGAGTTGGGGATGGGCCAAACAGGATTGGGAGGATGCGCTGCGGCCCTATGTCGAGCGGGTTCCGGCTCTGCGCCAGCTTGTGCGCCTGGCCGATAGCCGGCTGCTTCTCGCCGACTGGCGACAGTTGCGCGATGCCTACGATCGTTTCTTCCATCATGACCTGCCGGCCTGGGTGGCGGCCGAAGACCCCGATCACGCCTATTGGCCCAGCTCGCCTTCTTCTGACACGCCCTTCCAGGATGTCAACGGTGAGGTGCAGGGCGACAGCCACTACTGGGAGGTCTGGCACGGCCGCAAGCCGTTCACGGCCTATCGCACCACCTTCCCGCGCTTCCAGAGCGAGTTCGGGTTCCAGGCGCTGCCGCCGTTGAAGACCATCGCGACCTATGCGGAACCGGCCGACTGGAACATGACCTCCTACGTCATGGAGCACCATCAGAAGAACGCGGCCGGCAACGGCCTGATGATCGGCCAGATGACCGAGACCTTCCGGATGCCGAAGGATTTCTCATCGCTGGTCTACCTGAGCCTGATGCTGCAAGCCGAGGGGATTCGCTACGGCGTGGAGCACTGGCGCCGGCATCCCGAGCGCGTCGCGGGCGCGCTCTACTGGCAGTTCAACGACTGCTGGCCGGTCGCCTCGTGGGCCAGCGTGGACTATTTCGGCCGCTGGAAGGCGCTGCACTACGCGGCGCGGCGCTTCTTTGCGCCGGTGTTGCTCTCGATCCTGGACGCGGGCGCGAGTATGGGCATCTACGTCACCAACGATCTGCCGGCGCCGTGGGAGGGGGTGGCGCGCTGGTCACTGGAAACGGTGAGCGGCGAGGTTTGGGAGGCGGGCGAGGAGGTAGTGGCTGCCGGACCGGCCGCGGCCACGCACGTTCGCACGCTCGACTTCGGCGACCGGGTGGCGGCGCACAAGCTGACGCCCCTGCTCAGCGGCGCTCGCCGCGACCTGATCTTCGTCTGCGAGCTGTGGCAAGGGGAGAAGCTCATCGCCCGCAACATCGCGACTTTTGCGCCCAACAAGCATCTGGCGCTGGCTGAGCCCGGTCTGTCGTGGGCGATCAGTATCCAGGATGGACAGCTCCGGTTCGATGTGACGGCGAAATCGCTGGCGCGCTTTGTGGAACTGGCCCTGGAGGGCGAAGATGTCGTCTTCAGCGACAACTACTTCGACCTGCCCGCGGGCCGCACGGCCGCCATCACCTGTACACTGCCGGTCGGCTGGACCCTCGCGCGGGCGCTGGATGCGCTGCGCGTGCGGTCGTTGCGCGATTCGTACGCGTAGCCCTGACCGGGGCTACTTTTCTGTCTCCCCGCGCACCGTAAGCAGGAAGAGCACGGTTGCAGTCAGGCGGCCGCAGGCCGAGACGAGGAATAGCGTGCGAATGGCAAAGAGATCGAGGAGCGCGCCTCCGATCAGCGGCCCCAACGCCGCGCCTGCGAAGGCAGCCATCTGATAGGCCGCGACGTAGCGGCCACGCTGCGCGGCTGGCGTCAGGCTCAACAGCAGGTTGAAGTTGGCCAGACCGTGCCCCGCCCAGGCAAACCCGCCGACCGTGTAGATCAGCCCGACGAACCAGGGCGCAGGCGCGATGGCCCAGAGGAGCGGCAGGCACGGAATCATGAACCCCGAAAACCGCACGATCCAGAGCGCGCCTTTGCGATCATGCAGCCGGCCCCAGACGCGTTGCCCGACGATCGTCGAAAGGCTCTGGATGGTGGCCAGAATGCCGATCTCGGTGGGCGTGGCGCCCAGGTTGCGGACCAGGTGCACGGTGAAGAAGGGGCCAGCGACATTGATCGCCAGGTTCCAGATGAAGGCCACGGCCGCGAAAGCCGTGAAGCGCGGGTGCTGACGCAAAAAGCCGAACAGACCGTGTCCGGCCGGTTCAGCCGCCTCTTCGATGAGCGGCGGCGGTTCTGGAATGCGGGAGAAGATCGCAGTGGCGATCAGGCCGATGATCCCTGCCAGCAGGAAACTGACCTGGTAGCCGGCTGGGGGGCCGATCAGATCAATGAGACGGCCCGCCAGCGGCGCGAAGAGAAGGCCGGCCAGCGCTATGGCGATGTTGCGGCCGCTGAAGTAGCGTCCGCGGATCGCGGCGGGCGCCAGGTCGGCCATCAACCCCAGCCAGGCCGGATAGCCGAGTTGGCCGATGAAGCCGCGACCCGCGATGAGCATGATGTAGACATAAACGGCGATCGGCGGCGGCAAGAGGAGCGGAGCAGCGGCAACCGCGAACAGTATCAACCGGCCGGCGCCGCCGCCTGCCAGCATCACCACCCGTTTGCGGGTCTTCACCTGGTCGCCCAGGCGCGCGCCGGGGAGCAGGCCGAGCGCGGCTGCCATGCTCGTGAGTGAGCTGAGCATACCGATCTGACCGTTGGTAGCGCCGAGACTGATGGCGAACGGATGCACGAAGCTGGTGACGAACGCTTCTGAGACGCTGGAGATCAACCCATCCAGCCAGAGCAGCCGCCGGCCCTGGCGCGTGGTGAGGGATCTCTCGTCCGGCCCGGTGACGGGGCCAGCCATGAAATCGTCGAGGTCGCGGCGGCTGCGGCCCAGACCGCCGCGGAGGACGATCCACGCTGAGCGGGTGGCATCGAAGAACATAGGCTTGATAGGGTTCATGACATCCTGGATCTCTACAGTATCATACCGTGAAAGACGCGGTTCGGCAATTCGAGCACTGTCTGCAGGGGGAAGGGGGTGAACTCGACGTGGACCGTTTGGGTGCACTTCGCCTTGAACCAGAGTTACACATCTCACCGCAGCCGATTGCCATCCTGTTCGGGGTGTTGGGCCTTGTGCTGACGAATGCCAGCGAGTTCCTGCCCCGGCAGCCAGCCGGAGCAGTAGTAGGATTGGCGCTGATCGCGATGGGGCTGATCATCTGGCTGGTGGGCGCCCGTTGGCTCCAGGCTGCGCGCTGGTCGGTCGTAGCTGCCGTGGCGTTGCTCGTCCTGGCGTTGCAGGTCTGGCTGGCGGCGCCAGGGACACTCATATTGCTGGCGCTCCTGGTTGCTGCGGCCTCGGCAGTGGTCAGTTTTCGGGCTGCGCTCGTGCTCGCCAGCTTCGCAACAGCGTTGCTGCTGCTCGCAAGCGTCCTGGGTGTTCTCCGTTCGTATGCGACGCCGGTAGATGTTGCTATCGCGCTGTTCGCGGTCTGGGGGATCACCGGGGCAGCCTACGGCCTCTATCAACCGATTCACAGGTTGAGCGAGTGGGTGCGCGATTACTACCTGCGCGCCCAACGGGCTGTAGAAGAGGTGCAGGCCCGGCGCGCTGAGGTGGCGCAGGTTTTGACCGAGCTGGAACATGCCAATCGGCAGCTTGCTCTCGCCAATGACCGCATGGCCGCGCTGCGGGCGGTCGCGGAAGAGGTGCAGAAGAGCAAGGCCGCGTTCGTCGCCAAGGTCAGCCACGAGTTTCGCACACCCCTCAACATGATCATCGGTCTGATTGATCTCTTGATGGAGACGCCAGAGGTGTATGGCGAGACACTGCCTCCTGCCCTGTTCGAGGATCTGAAGATCGTCCATCGCAACTGCGAGCACCTATCGGGTATGGTGAACGACGTCCTGGATCTCAGCCAAGCTGAAGCGGGGCGTGTGACGCTGCGCCAGGAGCGAGTAGACTTGACTGAGCTGGTCGGCGCCGCGGTGAGCGTCGTGAGCTCATTCCTGGAGCGAAAGCACCTGGCGCTGACGCTGGAGATCCCTTCCGATCTGCCCTCGATCTACTGCGACCCGACGCGCATCCGGCAGGTGGTCTTGAACCTGATCAGCAATGCAGCCCGGTTTACCGAGCGCGGCGGCATCACGGTTCGCGCTGCGCAGCGGGACGAGTGGGTCACGGTCAGTGTGGCTGATACCGGTCCGGGAATCGCTCCCGAGGATGCCGCACGCATCTTTGAGCCTTTTTGCCAGGGCACGCGCGGTCCGTGGCGCGATCGAGGTGGGAGCGGGCTGGGGCTGGCCATCAGCAAGCAATTCATTGAGCTGCATGGCGGCCGGATTTGGCTGGAGAGCCAGCCGGGGCAGGGCGCGATGTTCGCCTTTGATCTGCCCATCTCGCCGCCGTTGGATCCTCTCGCTCATCCAGGTCGGTGGATGAGCGAGGACTGGAAGTGGGTGGAGCGTACATCTCAGCCGATGCTCCCTCGGGCGCCCCTCAAACCGCGTGTGGTTGTGTGCGATGAAACAGGCGAGTTAGCCTCTGCATTGACCAGGTATTCCGAACAGGCGGAGATCATCGGGACCAGCAGCCTGTCGCAAGCGATCGCGGATATTCGACATTGTCCGGCTCATGCCTTGCTGCTGAATGTCGGTCTGCCGGACAGGCTGTGGCATCTGGCAGCGGAAGCGAGAAGCGCAGTCGCTGACACGCTGGTCGTCGCGTGTTCTGTGTCGCCGCGACTGGATCGTGCGCGAGCCGCCGGCGCGAGCGACTATCTCGTGCGACCGGTGACTCGCGAGAAGCTCTGGGAGGCGATCCGAGGTGTGGGTCGGCCGGTGCGCCGGGTGCTCCTCGTGGATGATGATGCCGACGTTCGGCAGCTCTTGAGTCGCATGTTGGCAATCATGCCCGCAGAAAACGGCCAGCGGACGCCGTTGGAGATAGCTGCCGCAGCCGACGGCGCAGAGGCGCTGGATGCGCTCCATCGCGACTCGCCCGATCTGGTGCTGCTGGACGTGGTGCTGCCGGGCATGGATGGCTGGCAGGTGCTGGCGCAGAAACAGCAGGACGCCGCGCTGCGCGACATCCCCGTCATTATGGTGTCGGCGCAAGATCGCGCCGAGCAGCCGATGGTCTGCGAGGCGATCGCAGCGATGTTGGGCGGTGGGTTGTCGAGCAGCCAGTTGTTGCGATGCACCCTGGGGCTATCGGCAGTGCTGCGGAGTCCGCCATAGGAGCCAACCATCTGAGATGCATCCTGGCGTAAAGCTGCCAGGGGGCCATCTTGGTTGAGCGTGCCGATACAGAAAGAAAGTCATTGCTCGCCGGGCGGGCATCATGCCAGCGCGATCGCCCGATTCAACGCCTCCAGGAACTCGGTCCGCCGCACAGGCTTTGGCAGATAGAGCACCGCGCCGAGTTCCAGCGCCAATTCTGGCTCTCGGATCACCGAGCAGACTATGACTGGCACGGCCCGCGTGGTGGGATGCTCGTGTAGGTGGGTGAGCAGCTCCCAACCATCCACATCGGGCAGCATCACATCCAGAACAATAATGCCAGGAGCCTGCGCCTCGACGACTGACAAGACGTCTTTGCCCAGCGGCGCATGGACGATCCGGAAACGAGAGTCGGCTGTAAAGCGGCGATAGAAGTGCACCAGATCTTGATTGTCATCTACAACCAGGACGGTTATCTCATCGGCTGAGGGGAGGGTGATCTTGTAGCAAAGAGTATCGGGAGTGGCTTCTAGTTCCAAGTCGCCATCTTGCGCATTCAGAATCTCACTTATCAGGAAGGTATCCAGGCCCGCAACGTCGTGAACTGGCCGTCCCGTGACAGTGATGGTGATCTGATTGTCGCTGCACCGGGCTGCAATGCAAACTTCGCCGCCGGCGGCGCGTCCGGCCAACTGGGAAATGGTCATCACCATCACCTGGCGCAATACCGAAGGGTGAATGGCTGCAACCAAGCTCTGCTGCGGCGCGACGAACCGCAAGGTCACATCCCACCTGCCTGCGCGCGCTTGCCCCAAGGCGATGGCGCCGCGCACGGCTTCGCTGATATCCGCCACGCTGTCGGGGGCGCTCCGTCGCAAGGCTGCCAATTCCTGGTGCACCTGGGCGCGCCATTCCGATGCTTCGGCCGGCCTGGCTGCGGGTGGCGCCTCGATCTTGCCCGGCGCGCGCTGTTCTTGTCGCTCCAAGAGGCGTCTGGCAAGCACGAGGATGGCCTCTCGTTGTTCGCGGCGGAGATGGCGGGCCGTGATGCCCAGCCGCTCCGCGGACGCCTCCTGGGTCAGATCCTGGAGATAGCGATACGATAGCAGTTCATAGATGCGCCAGGCGCGCGCCGTGGCCGGCACATCGGCCGCGGGTTTAAGCAGCTCCAGTGTCTGAAGGATCGCAGTGCGCACGCATTTGGCGTCGAGAGCGTCATCGCATCCGGTGATGGTGCGCAACAACTCCGACGGTGCGTAGTCTGGGTCGTGGAAACACGAAAGCGCCCTGCGCAGATCTGCTTCCAGGCTTTCGAGAATCATGTCCGGCGCGCGTCCTAAGTATGTCCTGAATTCGACCTTGTGGGCCAGACTGCGAAGCAGTATGCTCAATACAGTCTCACCGCGTGTCATCGTAGCACACTGCTGTATCCGAGTCAAGAGCCTCTGTGCGGTAGAGCAGAAAGGAGGATGAACTCCGAGTCAAGCCCCCTGCCTTTTTCCTTGCGGTTGTTGTCATCCCAGTTCTGGCCTACATTCTACTGGAGGAACGAAACCATGTCTGCACAAGAGACACTCCACAGGCGAGCATTTGATAGCCAGCCCATCAACCGCCGTCAGTTTCTGAAGGCGGTAGCTGGCTCCACGGGGCTGGCGTTGGCGATGGCGGCTTGTGCGCCCGCGCCGCCTGCCGCGCAACAGCCCAGCAAAACGGAACCGACAGCGGCGCCGAAGCCTCAAGCGCCTGCCAAAGAGCCGGTGAGCCTCAAGGTCTGGTGGCGGATCAACCCGACCGTCGAAGGATCTCTCAGCGTCTTCCAGAAGGAAAACCCCGACATCAAAATCGAGCTCGGCGACCTCGGTGAGGCTGTCTACGGAACGCCCAAGTACGTCACCGCGGTGGCAGCCGGCAAAGGCCCGGATGTGGCCTACCAGAACCGCCACACCTTTGGGCAGTTCGCATCACGCAAGCTGTATCGGCCCATCGAAGACCTCATGAAGCGGGATAACATCAAGAAAGAGGACTTCATGGCTGGCCCCATCCAGGATTTGACCTGGCAGGGCACTCTTTATGGTCTGCCCCACACGGCCGGCACCCGCTACTGGTTTTGGAACCGTAAGCATTTCCAGGAAGCCGGTCTGGACCCGGACAAAGGACCAGAGACCTGGGATGAAATCGAGGCGGTCGCCTCCAAGCTCAACAAGAAGACGGGAGACAGGTTCGACCGCTACGGGTTCCTCCCCAACTTCCCGCCCGGCCTCGCCGATCAGCTTCTCATCTATGCCATGGAGGCAGGCGGTTCCAGCCTGGATGCCGATGGCCGCAAGGTCCTGATTGACACCGACCCCTGGGTCGAGGCTCTGACCTGGTGCGTCGGCGTCATAGATCGGCACGCTGGCGGCTACGCCTCGGCCGCGTCCTTCATGGAAGGCTTCTCTGGGCAGCCGGTGGATCCCTTCGCCCAGAACAAGGTTGCTATGTGCTCCTATGGCAACTGGATGATCGGCACCTATGCCCGGTTCCCGGACCTGGATTATGACGGGACCGGAGCGATGCCGGTGCCGGCCAGGTTCAAGGGCAAGAAGATCAACTGGTCCTGCGGCTGGACCTTCGTCATTGACCCCAACACCAAACTGGTAGAGGAGGGCTGGAAGCTCATCAAGTGGCTCGAAGGCCCAGAGTACGTCAAGGCGGCCGGCACGGTGGGTCTGGAGCTGGAGACCAAGGAGTGGGAGCGCCAGAAGCTGCCGGGCAAACCCGTCTTCGCGCCGACGCCGCCGGTCTATCGGCCGGCCATGGAAGTGATGGAAAAGGAATACTACTCGCAGCTCCCCGATCGCCAGAAGAAGATGATGGCGCGGTATCTTGAGTCCGAGACGTTCGCGGTCGGGTGCGGCAAGATCGCAGGACTGGCCGCGGCCGAGATGTGGACCGGATTCAAGAACGCCTGGGAGGCGGCGCTGACCAAGAAGAGTGCGCCGAAGGAAGCGCTGGTAGCCGCTAAGAACGACGTGCAGACGGCGTTGGATGCTGCCTGGAAAGAACGCGGGTAGCCTGACAGCAACCAGGTTCCGTCGCCGAGTCCATCCTGTCTCCGTCGCCTGCACTTGACGGTTGCATCAGGCTGACGGAACCTCCAGCCAGTTCGTGAGGAGGTTCCGTCAGCTTGTTTTCTATCACAGCCTGTCAGCCATGAGAGGAGCGCCATGACTGTCAAACACCCGCGGCGCCGTCTGCGCCTCGCCACGCGAGAAGCCTTGACTTGTTATCTGTTTCTTCTCCCGTGGGCCATTGGTTTCCTCGCTTTTGTCCTGGGGCCCATCCTGGCCTCTCTGGTCCTCAGTTTCATGCGCTACGATGTGGTAACGGCGCCTCGGCTCATCGGCATCAGCAACTTCCGCGACATGTTTGTCACCGACAAACGCTTTATGATGTCCATGGGCAACACGGCTTACTACGTTCTGCTCTACGTGCCGCTGCACCTGTTGGTGGCGCTGGGCCTGGCGTTGCTGTTGAACCAGAAAGTGCGAGGAATGCCGGTCTATCGGACCCTCTTCTATATTCCATCCATCGTTCCCATCGTCGCAGCCTCCATCCTGTGGGTGTGGATCCTCCAACCGGAATGGGGCCTGATCAACTCCCTCTTGGGATTGGTCGGCATCAAGGGTCCCCTGTGGCTGGCATCGCTCACTTGGTCAAAGCCCTCCTTGATCCTCATGGCGCTATGGGGTTCGGGCAGCGCCATGATCATCTGTCTGGCTGGTCTGCAGGGCGTGCCCCAGCATCTCTACGAGGCCGCCGAGATTGACGGCGCAGACCGCTGGGACCGTTTTCGCCATGTGACCTTGCCGATGCTGAGCCCGACCCTCTTTTTCATGCTCGTCCTGGGCGTCATCGGATCGTTTCAGGTCTTCACGACCGCCTATGTGATGACGGGCGGCGGACCTGCAGAATCCACGCTCTTCTATATGCTCTATCTTTACCGCCGGGCTTTTGTCTTTCTGGACATGGGTTACGCCGCGGCTATGGCCTGGATCCTCTTCGTCGTCGTTCTGACTCTCACCCTGGTCCAATTTCGCTTGGCCAATCGCTGGGTGTATTATGAGGCCGAGCAGAGGTAGGCAATGATTCAAGAGACAACCATGCGGGTCGGGGGCGCACGCCGGGTCTACCGTTCCAGTCTGCGCACGCGAGTCTCGCGCATCTTCGGCCGGGCCGCCAGCCACATCGTGCTGCTCGCGGGCGCGGCGGTCTTCGCCATTCCTTTTGTGTGGATGGTCAGCACCTCTCTGAAGACCGATCGCCAGATTTTCGCCTGGCCGCCGGTCTGGGTCCCGAATCCCATCGTCTGGGGCAACTATCCTGCGGTCTTCGACTATGCGCCGCTGCACAGATACTTCCTAAACACCATGGTCATCGCGACCGCGCAGGTTTTCGGCGCCATCATCACCTGTTCCCTGGCGGCGTATGCCTTCTCTCGCGTCCGCGCGCCGGGCCGCGATGTCATCTTCACGATCATGATCAGCCAGATGATGATCCCTGGCGTTGTGACCCTGGTGCCCCTCTACATCCTCTTCGCCAAGCTCGACTGGATCAATACCTTTCTGCCTCTGACCATTCCGGCGATGTTGGGCTCGCCATTCTATATTTTCATGTTGCGCCAGTTCTTCCTGACCCTGCCGATGGAGCTCGAGGAGGCGGCCCTGATTGACGGGGCCAGCCGCCTGCGGGTGTGGTGGACGATCATCATGCCCCTTTCCAAGCCGGCCATCGCGACGGTCGCCATCTTCAGCTTCATGTTCGCCTGGAACGATTTCACCGGGCCGCTGATCTTTCTCAACAGCCGCACGAAGTTCACCCTCTCCCTGGGTCTCCAGGCGTTCATGTTCGAGCGGCGCACGCTGTGGGGGCCGTTGATGGCCGCCTCGACCTTGATGATTACACCCATCATGGTGGTCTTTTTCCTGGCGCAGAAGCACTTCATCCAGGGGATCGCACTGACGGGGATGAAGGCATAGCCCGCCTGCTCCATACCCTGCCCCCATGACTGGGCATCACACACCTGCGAGGCGAAGATCATGATCAGTTACATCGGCAAAAACCGTCGCGCGGTCAACTACCTCAAGACGCTCTACTTCGACCGGCCTGAATGGACGCCCTGCACGGTTGGGCTGATGCCGGCGACCTGGATGAAGTATCGCCAACGCCTGGAAGAGATCGTTCTGGCCCACCCGCGTATCTTCCCAGGCTATCGCCGCGGCGATGTGGACTTCGACTTCCCTACGCTCCCTAATCCTTTGTATGAGCTGGGGAATTTCGTGGACTGTTGGGGGACCGTGTGGGAGAACATCGAACGCGGCCTCGACAGCCACCCGCTCGGCTTTCCGCTGGCGGATTGGAGCGCCCTCGAGGGGTACGTCCCGCCAGATCCTCTTAAGGAGGATTCGTTCGGCCCGCGCGACTGGGATCAGGTCAGGTGCAGCCTGGAGGAAGCTCGCGGCCGCGGCGACATCGCGGTCGGCGGCGGCCTTCAGCACGGCTTCATGTACATGCGGCTCTTCTACCTGCGACGCTTCGAGAACTTGATGTTGGACATGGCCACCGACGACCCTCGCCTGCAAACCGTGATCCGGATGGTGGAAAACTACAACAGTGCAGTGATTCGCAAGACCCTGGAATTGGGGCCCGAGATGATGAGCTTTGGCGATGACCTGGGCCTGCAGCGCATTCTGCCCATGGGGCCGGCGCTCTGGCGCAGATACATCAAGCCATCCTATGCCCGCATGTTCGCGGCCTGCCGGGCGGACGATATACCGATCCGTCTGCACACTGATGGCCATGTGGTCGAGATCATCCCCGACCTGATCGAGGTTGGCGTGCGGCTGCTGAACCCTCAAATCCGCGCCAATGGGCTCGACGGTCTGGTGAAGATGGCGAAGAGCAAGGTCGCGCTGCACCAAGACCTGGATCGTCAGCTTTTCCCGTTCGCCACGCCGTCGGAGATCGAAGATCACATCGGCGAGGTTTTCGAGGCGCTCTATCTGCCCGAAGGCGGCCTGATGTTGCACGCCGAGTGCGAGCCCGATGTCTCGCTGGAAAACATCGAGGTGATCTGCCGGACGCTGGAGAAGATCTGCCAGCCGCCGCTACCTGGATGACAAGGGCGGCAACCTACCCCCTGCCCCTTCCAGCTGCGCGGGATGCAAGCAGCCCTGCGAGGGGAGGGAGTGTCGCCCCTCGCCTGTCGAAGGGGGAGGGGTTGGGGGTGAGGTCAAACCATCGAAAAGAGGCGACCGTTCCATGATGTCTATCCGCCAACGCGTGCTTTCCGTTCTCGACCATCGCAAACCCGATGTCGTCCCGTGGCTGGGCGATCTGGCCTATTGGGTCACCTGGCTCAACACGGCCGACCTGATGCCGGAACGCTACCGCGGGGATGGCCTCTACCAGCTCCATCGCGACCTGGGGGTCGGCTTCTACTTGCAGGGTTACTTCCCGTTTCGCGAGGTGCATGATGGCGTGGAGGTGAGCGAGGAGCGCGCCAACGGTCGCCGGGCGACGCGCGTGCGCACACCGTATGGAGAGATCCAGGAGATTCACGAGTATCTTCCCGACTCCTACACCAGCGCCCGCACCGCGCACTTCATCAAGACCTGGCGTGATCTGGCGCCCCTGCGCTATCTGTACGAACATACCTTCTACGAGCCCAACTACGATCTGGCCGCGCGGCGGTATGACCTGGTGGGCGACAACGGGCTGGTGCTGTGCTATCTCCCGAAAAGCCCCTTCATGGAGCTGGTGGCGCTAAAAGCGGGCATCGAAGCGGTGACCTATGCGCAGGCTGACGCGCCGGAGGAGTTCGCGGAAACGCTGGACGTCATGACGCGCAAACACAACGAGGCGTCGGAGATCGCGCTCAAGTCGCCGGCCGAATGCCTGATGATTCCAGAAAACCTGTCTTCGGAATCGGTCGGCAAGCGGATGTACAACCAGTTCGTGCGGCCGCACGAGGCCTATTGGACGCGGCGCATCCGAGAGGCCGGCAAATACTCGTTCATCCACATTGACGGCACCCTGCGCGGACTGATGCGCGAGGTTTCGCAGGCGGGTTTCCATGTGCTGGAGGCCGTGACCCCTCAGCCGTCCGGCGACATCGCGGTCGAGGAGCTGTGGCGCTGGGCCGAGCCGGAAACGATCATCTGGGGTGGGCTGCCGGGCATCATGTTCAGCGACCTGGTGAGCGACGCCGAGTTCGACGCCTTCGTCATCCGGGTCTTGGACGTGTTCAAGACCGAGCCGCGCTACGTGTTGGGCGTGGCCGACCAGGCGCCGCCGCTGACGCGCTGGGAGCGCATTGGCCGCGTGCGCGAGCTGGTGGAAGAGCACGGCCGCTACAACTGAGGATCACCGAGTCGGGGAAGACCTGTCAGGTTTCTGGCGCTGGCTGCGCTAACAGGCCGCGTATCGCCGAAATCTGACAGGTCTGCGACACAGGCCCCGGATTATCGAGAAGATACCCCCCGTTCTCTTTGGAAAACCGCTGCTTTCCTGGTAAGATAACCGATGTCTGAACATCAACCTGCGCGCCATCTGGACGGAAAGGGCATTCTCAAGGAGGCAACTTGACCCCACGTGATCGTTTCATCGCCGCATTGGAGCGCCGGCCGCCGACGCCAGGCCGCGTGCCCCACTTCGAGTTGGTCTTCTACCTGACCATGGAGGCGTTTGGCCGCGTCCACCCTTCGCATCGCAGTTATCGGCAGTGGGATCAGATGGAAGAGAAGGAGCGTGCGCTGCACCGCAACGACATGGCCGACATCTACATCGCCACGGCCGAGCGGTATGAGCACAGCGCGATCTTCATCCATCCCAACCCTGAGAACGAGGCGGAGACGATGCGGCTGGTCGAGCTGATTCGCGAGAAGACCGCCGATCGCTATTGCATCATGCGTCATGGCGACGCCACTTTCAGCGTGCCAGGCGGCGACCACATGGCCGAGTTCGCCTATCGGCTGGTGGATGAGCCCGAGAAGGTCAAGGCTGAGGCCGAGGCGAGGGTGAATGCCGCGCTCGAACGCGCCGAGAGGCTGCGCAGGCACGCGGAGCCGCTCGGCGGCCTGGGCCTGGACGGCTTTGCGCTCTGCGCGGACTACTGCTTCAACACAGGACCCTTCCTCCGGCCGAGCCAATTCGCCGAGTTCGTCACGCCCTACCTGACCCGGCTGACCAAGGGCTATCGCGATCTCGGCTTTTACGTCCTTAAGCACACCGACGGCAACATCATGCCGATCATTGACCAACTGATCGAGACCAATCCGCACGCGCTGCACTCGCTCGACCCGCAGGGCGGCGTGGACATCGCGGAGGTCAAACGGCGTTATGGCGATCGGGTGTGTCTGATCGGCAACGTCAACTGCGGGATGCTCGACACCGGAACCGATGAGGAGGTGGTCGAGTCGGCCCGCTATGCCCTGCGCCACGGCATGTCTGGCGGCGGCTTCGTCTTCTCCACCAGCAATTGCATCTACACAGGGATGCGGTTGGCGCGCTATGAGCTGATGTTGGATGTGTGGAGAAGGGAAGGCAACTACGAGTGAGGCGTCAAACGTCAAACGTGAAAGGAAGGAACCTCATGTCCATCACACCCATCCGGCCTAGATGGCGCGGCGCGATGACCGACCGCGAGCGGTTCGTCCGGCAGATGCACTATCAGCCGGTAGATCGCTGCTTCAACATGGAGTTCGGCTACTGGAACGAGAATTTCACGCAGTGGCCGCTCTTCTACGAAAACGGCATCAACAACAACGCCGAGGCCGACATCTTCTTCAACTTCGACATCATCCGCGGCGTCGGCGGCCGGATCTGGCTGAATCCGCCCTTCGACAACGTGGTGGTGGAGGAACGGGGGACCACGCGCGTTCTCATGAACGCCGACGGTCTGTTGGCCGAGGTTCCCAAAGACGGCCATGATACCATCCCGCACTATCTGAAATCCTCGGTGCAGACGCCTGACGATTGGCGTCGCGTGAAGGCCGAGCGGTTTCGCCGTGACGATCCAGCGCGCAAGGTGGACGTCGAGGGGCTCAAGCAGGTGCATCCCCCCACCCGCGACTATCCGCTCGGCGTCCATTGCGGCTCGATGATCGGCAAAATCCGCGATATGCTGACCTTCGAGGGGCTGGCCTATGCCATCTACGACTACCCTGACGTGGTCGAGGACATGGTGGAGACCGCGTGCGTCATGGTGGAAGATTTCCTCGACCAGGTGTTGGGGCAGTTGGATTTCGACTACGCGTCCGGTTGGGAGGACATCTGCTACAAAGGGGGCCCGATCGTCTCGGTCAAGTTCTTCAAGAACGTGGTCATGCCGCGCTACAAGCGCATCCACAAAAAGCTGCAGGCCGCGGGCATTGACCTCTGGTACACCGACTGCGACGGGGACGTGCGGCCGCTCATGCCCTACTTTCTGGAGGGGGGCATCAACTGTCTCTTCCCCTACGAGGTCAACAGTTGCGCGCATCCGGCTGAGCTGCTGAACGAATACGGCAAGGACTTGCGCATCATGGGCGGCGTGGACAAGATGGCGCTGGGCCGCGGCCCAGAGGCGATCAAGGCCTACCTGGCGACCCTTGTGCCGCTTGTCGAGCGCGGGGGCTACATCCCCTTCTGCGACCACCGCTGTCCGCCCAACGTCAAGCCGGAGGACTACCTGTACTATCTGGACTTGAAGGAGCAGATGTTTGGGCTGCAGTAGCGACCCAGGCGCGGCCGGCGGTTCCCAGAGCGCCGGCCACGCCCATCGGCTTTGCCCACTTGACCGGCCTCCGACAGGAAGTCAGGGCCGAACCTCGCATCTACGATCTACCCTCGCCCGAGGTCGTCCAGCACGTAGTGTTATGACACCGGTGAGCACCCTCCGGTCACTATCCGATTTGCCGATTTGACCGTTCTCCGACGCGCTGTTATACTCGAACCAGAGGTGAGCCATGATCACGATTCCGCTTCAACTTCCCGACGAGCTGGCCCAGCAGGTGATCCCGCTCCAGGAGCGCCTGCCGGAGATCGTCGAGCTGGGGCTGCGGCACTGGCGGAAGCACGCGACCTCAGACCGACGGGTGAAGCGCACACGACGCCTGAGCGGAGTCATCGCGCCCGATCTACGCCAACTGGAGCATCGGCCCTCTGCCAGAACCGTGACCGAAGCGTCCGCCAACGTAGCGGCGTTCAGGGACGAGGTGCTGGCTGCCCTGGGCAGTCAGCGCCTATCGCCGGACGAGCCTCTCCTGAACGGGCTGACGTTGGGTCAGTACGACGCCCTCTCTGATGACGAGAAGGCCAGTCTGTGGGATCGCTGGGCCCAGGTCGACCTGATGGAGATGGACGAGATCGAGGTCAGCCCGGATGCGCTGCCTGTTGGATAAGGTCACGGCCAGGCTCGCCGTCCAGGGACTGCTGAAGCTGGGCGAAGATCGAGAACTGACCCGCGGGGAGCTGCTGGCCCTCGACCTGTTTCTGCGGGCATCACGGTCGCCCCATCGGCTATTCATCGTCCCTCCTACGGCCAGCGTACTTCGCCGGTGTGCCGAACAACCCCACTATTCCCCGATCGTCCAGCTTTTCCTCGCCCGTGTCGAGATCGTCCAGCCTGCTCGCTACTTCAAGCGCTGGGCCCGTCGCCTGCGTGATCTCGGCTTCGCCCGAGAGGATGCGGCTGTCCTCGCACTGGCCACCTTTGGCACGGACAGCGCTGCGACCATCCTCGGCATGGAGATTGTAGCCACCTGCGATCAAGCGATGGCCAACAACTGGGCGATCCGGCAGTCCGAAATCCAGGCACGCCTGTCGGCCATGCAACGGTACCTGTCCGCGCCCTACAATCACGCCAGATTGCCTCAAGTGCTCCGGCCGGAGCAGATCGCAGTCGAATAATTGCCCCTGCCGCCGCGACCGAACGAACGTTCCCCACCGACCACCCCCAGCCGCCGCCCGTGAAACGTCCGGCAGGTCATCATCGCTCCAATTGCCAACTCCCTTGAGTTGCTTGCCTCCCCGCAGCCAAACCGCCCCGCGCTTCACGATCTTCGTGCTTCGTGACCTTCGTCGCCTTCGCGCGTTCGTGATCCAGCCCCTCTCCCGCCCTCCTCCCTACGGCACGTTCATTCGCGCAGCGCCACCGGCAGATAGATGACCCACGGCAACCGATAGAAGCCGGCCGCGGGGACAGCAGCGATCGCATTGGCCTGCACTCTCACCGCATACCGCAATGAGGTCGTGGGGAAGTAGAGGGGCGGATCGGCGATCTCCAGCAGGTAGACGCCGGGCAGCAGGTCATCGAAGCGATAGTCGCCCGCGGAGTCGGTTGCCGTCTCCCACCGTCTTTCGACGCTCAAGCCGGGGCCTTGAACGGAGTAGAGCCATACCTGAAGCCCAGACAGGTTTTCCTCTCCCTCACCCTGTTGACCGTCAGCGTTGCTATCAACCCACACGTGGCCGGCGATCGCGCCGGTCGGCGGCGTCGCGGTCGGGGTCAGTGTGATCGTCGGCGTCGGCGTATGGGTGAAGGTGGGTGTGGGGGTATGGGTGAGGGTGGGTGTGGGAGTGTGGGTGAAGGTGGGTGTGGGAGTGTGGGTGAAGGTGGGCGTCGGCGTACTGGTTGCCGTCGGTGTGTTTGTCGGCGTCGGCGTGACTGTCGGCATCGGTGACGGTGTGGCCGTAGGGGTCGCAGTGGGCATCGGCGTGGGCGTCGCCGTTGCGGTCACAGTCGGGGTCGGCGTCGTTGGCCGTACACCGAAGTTGAAGAGCCTGTCTGCACCGGTCACCTGGAATACAACTCGTGTAGCGGTCGTGGGGACATAGCCGGTCGGGATGGCCGCGCTGAGCACGTACTCACCCGGCGGCACGCTCGCGAACTGATACCAACCATCCGTACCCACGGAACGAAGCGAAGCCACCTGCCGGCCCTCTTGTTCCAACGTCAACCACACCCCCGCCAGTCCGGCCTGCTCGCCCGCCTGCCGCCAGCCGTCGCCGTTGGCGTCCAGGAAAACCCAGCCAAAGACTTGCCGGACGGCGGGCGTGGGGGTGGGGGTGATGGTAGGGGTGGGGGTGGGGGTGTGGGTGGGTGTGGGAGTATAGGTGTGGGTGGGTGTAGGCGTGCTTGTCGGCGTCGGCGTGCTGGTGGCTGTTTCCGTTGGGGTTGCGGTCGGCGTCTCGGTCGGCGTACTGGTTGCCGTCGGTGTGTTTGTCGGCGTCTCAGTTGGCGTGCCTGTCAGCGTCGGCGTACTGGTCGGTGTCTCCGTAGGCGTCGCAGTCGGCGTGGCGGTGGGAGTCGCCGTCGGCGTCTCGGTCGGCGTACTGGTGGGTGTTTCCGTTGGGGTTGCGGTCGGGGTCTCGGTCGGCGTGTTGGTTGCTGTGGGCGTACTGGTGGACGTTGCGGTAGGCGTCGCTGTCGGCGTCGGCGTCGAGGAGGACGTCGTCAACTGAAAAGGCGCCGCCCAACTGCCCAGCGAGCTTCCGCCCTGCCAGGTCGCGTGCTCGGCGGCCGTCCGGTCGCCGACCGTGAACGACACCTCCTCGCCCGGCCGACACCCGTCCCGCGTCTCGGTGTCGGGGTCATCCCCCTCCACGTCGAAGGCGAAGCAGGCCGCGCCGTTGTAGGTGAAGGTCGTGGTCTGGCCCGCCAGGTAGCCGGCGCAAAACGCCTGGATCGTCGTCCCATCGGGCACGTAGCCGCCGTCGAGCTGGGCCGTACCGATGACGTACAGCGGCATCGGCTCCACGGCCGATGTCACGTCGCCGCACACGAAGCTACCGAGCAAGGCCACACACAGAGCTGCAAAGAAACGCTTGAACATGGGCGACTCCTCCTTTGTCCTTTCGATGATTTGCCGATTTGACCGTTCCCCGACGCGCTGCTATACTCAAAATCGAGGTGAGACATGAACCAGAGCAGTATTCCACTTTTCAAGTTACAGAACGCTGATGTTCCCCTGGCCAGGCTGGTGGATCAATATCAGGGCCGACCAGTCGGCTTCGAGATTTCTAGCCTGGATGGTGTCATGCTGCTTCTGCCGAGCGAAGATTACGATTTCGTGCTCTCGGCTATCCAGGCCCGGAAGACGCTGCCGACCCGTCCGGCCAGGACGCCGGCCGAATATTTCACCGAGACAGTGCGCATCCTGCGTCGCCTGGAACGGCGGTATGGCATGACCTCCGCCGACTTCTACCGTCAGTTCCAGGAAGGCGGGCTGCAGGCAGG
>VGOD01000045.1 GCA_016876015.1 Chloroflexota bacterium | reverse complement strand
GCTGAAATGCCCGCAGGTACGCATTCGTCGCTCATGTGGTCAGTATAGACCACTTTGGGGCCGTTGACAATGCCGATTAAAGCCTATTGACAGCCGTCGCAGCGACCCGTCTGAACGGTTACCCTGCAAGAAGGCGAGACCTGGGTGCACCGGGGCAACCGGAGGCGCTCTTGTCGGCTATCCTTTGAGCAGCGGGGGAACCTGACCAGCCAGAAAACCACCAGGCCGACCAGCACCAGGACTCACAGCCAGGCCTGGGCCGTGGGGGACCAGATCCCGCACGTTTGCCCGCTCAGGACGGGATCGAGAAACTGGCGCGCTCGCTCAAAAGCGGCCGGCAGGGTGACATTACCCAGCCCGGTGTCTCGGGCCAGGCGGTGATACTTCGGCGCCCAGGTCGCGGGCGGCGCGGGCAGGCTGGTTGGCGGCGCGCCCGACCCTTGCGCGGCGAAGGTCGCTTGCAGGGCTGCGGAAAGCGCCGTCGCGTTGACCGGCACGTGCGCGGCGATCAACACCATGTCCACCAGATCTTTGACGCGCGTGCTCTCGCCGCTGGCGCGCGGCTTGACGTAGGCGTGGATCTTCTCGGCCAGGTGTTGGCTGATCGGGTAGCAAGGGATCGTGACCGGCGGGATGCCCGCGAAGGCCAGCAGCGGCGGTGTGGTCAGGCTTTCGGCCGGCTCGACAACGGGGTCGCCCAGGCCGACGTCGATGTGAAAGCTCTCGAATACCCGATTGTCTACTCGTGCAGTCACGAAAAAGCGCAGCCCGCCTTCGTCTGGGCCGGGCAGTGCGCCCGCATCCGATCGGATCACAAAGGTGAACCAGTCGCCCAGATCGTGCGAGGCGGCTTGCTCCAGAGCTTTGTGAACCGCCATGCGCGATATGGTGAGCCATACGTCCATGTCCTTCGTCGTCCGGGCGCGGTCGCCCAGTCGTAGTTGCAGGGCCAGACCGCCCTTCAACATCCAGGCGCCCGGTTGCGCGGCCAACAGACGCGCCAGGAAACGATCGAAGGCCACCATCTTGCGCAACCGATTCAGCGCTACAGAGCCATGCGTGCTTTGGGTCTGCAGGCGATCTTCCAATGCGCGCCGAAATGCGTTGCTGCTCTGGTAGGTCATAGCAGACCCTCCCTGGCCAGTACCCGACGGAGCATCTGTCCCAGGCGCTGGCTCCGCCGATCAGCTTCCGTCAGCAGATCTTCGGTCGAGGTCAGACCCTTTTGGATCGCTTCGCATGCGGCTTGTTCCACGAACTCATCAGATAGCCCATCGAGAGCGACATCGGCAATGGTGCGCGGCACAGTCGTGACCTGCATGCCATCGTAACTGGTAACGTCAGCCGGCCCGATCTGATTGGTGTGCAGGCGGAGGCCATGCCGTCGCCGCGAAGCTGTGCGCGGTACGGTAACGTGGATGCTGGCCGGCAAAACGTCGGAGAGATCGTAGAGCGTCAGCGCACTGTCGTGCGAGATCACCGAGTGCGGGCCGGTCTCCAGCCACGCGATAACCAGGTCTTCATAACGGGAGCGCGGAAAATGGGTCAGCCGATAGATGCCGCGGCGAATCCGTTGCAGTTGGCCTGCTGCTGTGAAGTACGCCAGGCGGCGACGATCCACGCCCGCGGCGGCGGCTTGCGCCGTGGTGAAGTAGCCGGCCTGCGCCTCTGCGATTTCGTAGAGCTTGTCGAGCGTGTCAAGTGGTAGCATAGTAGACCGTGTGTGCATGAAGTCCTGAATTCAAGGACATTTTGCACACATTATAACCGAATCGTCGCACCCGGCAAATCGCGCTCATTCGGTGTGCATCGGCCGCCTGCCGTTTAGCCATCCCCTCGCTTTGCACGGGTGAATTTCACCTTTTTCTGACAGTCGTCATATACCTGGCTCCACGCCTCATGTAGAATGATTCGGTATCAAGGTTATCGGTTGGCATCGCACCTCTGACCACGGTCGTCTGATCTTCAAGAAGGAGCGCATCGCCATGAACCTCTACCCCTCCGGCGCCCGCATCGCCGGCCGCTACGAAGTGGCCGGCGCGCCCCTCCTGGGCGGCATGGGCATCGTTTACCTGTGCTACGACCACCAGGAGCAGCGTCCTGTGGGCCGCCGCCCAGCGATTCCACCATAGCCGCACCGTGCCGCGATCAAGGCCCAACCGGTGGGCAATCCGACTGTTCGAGCGGCCCTGGGCGGCCTGTAACACGATCCGAATGCGCCAGACCAGACAGCGGGGCAACTGCTGGCGGCGCAGCAAACGTTTGAGCAGCTTCCGCACGCGACTGGTCAGATGCACTACGGAAGCCGGTTGTGGTCCTGGCATCGGGAGCTACCTCCAAAGTAGAAGTTGCTCCTGATCATACCCGACATTGGCGATTCCCGGCTCACTGGTGGGAGACTTATGCCGAGGTGTACTAGAGGCTTTAGCCGATTGGGTTGTCAGCGGCATAAACCAGCTAAAGCCTCGAATCCAGAGTGGAGGGCCGCCGTTTTCAGAGCAGCAGGGGGGAGTCGTGGGTGAGGGCTAACGGTCGAACTCGCGCCGGATGCGCCTGTATGTCGCCACCAACGTCGAATCGTCCAGGGCCAGCTCAAACTGACGCAGCCAGTGCAGCACGTAGGCATCGTCAAGAGCCTGGCCCTGCCGGCGAACGACCCCTCTGACATCCTCGTAGTCGCGGGGGCGTGGGGAGAGGAGCTTGTAGATCACCAGGTCTTCCGGGCTGCATACCTTGAGCGTTACACCTGACTGCACTTCCACATCGCACCCGCGGCGGATGGCGATGACGTCATACGGCGTGTCGGCCAGCAGCAGATCCAGGCGAATGCCATCGGCGTCTTGTACGAAGACCATCGCCTGGCGTCTGAGCGCCTCGTGTGGATCAGGCAGGAGCGAAACGTAGTGGGGCGTCAAAACGGCCAACAGACGATCAGCGTCCTTGCGCTCGAGCAACGTCTTCAAGTCGGCATCGCGTGTCACGCGGGGATCGCCCCAGATCGCCACCGCTACGCCGCCGATGACGACCGAGGGAATGCCGGCATCACTCAAGCGTTCCTGGAGTTTCTGAATCGCCGTGTACAAGTTGGGCATGTTGTGCCTGCCACTCGGCCAGGCGATGCAGCCTGGCCTGTAATTCCGCCAGGGCAGCCCGGCGGTCCGACACAAAGAGAGAGGCCGTCTGCTGGAGCTGCGGCTCGTACGTCTCCTGCAGCATCAATAACTGGCGCATGCTCTCCTGGATGCTCATAGCCCGCAAGAGGCGCGTTTCATCGGCCTCGAAAGCATCCCATTTTTCACGCAAAGCTTTCAGTGTACGCACAGCCCATCCTCCATGATGGGGGATTATACCATCTACTGGCACGGAAAGAAAGATGCACAGGCAGTTCCAAAATCGTTCATAACAGCGCCCGGCGACCAGGGTGCGTCGCCGGGGGATCTGTTGCGTTTTGCGGTCAACGGTGTGCCCGCGACGCCGCAGCCCGTGACCCGCAACAGCGCGCCGATCCCCGCCGGCACGCCGGTCACCTGGTCATCGGGCGATCGCTGGCAGGTGGACCTGATGCTGCCCCCGCGTCCGCCGGTGACGATTACCCTGCCGGTGACGACCCAGCTCGGGCTGGGCTGGCAACACGCCGCGTCGGAGATCACAATCTACGAGGTCTGGCGCAGCACACCGCCGTACTTCGCGCCCGGCGATGCCGGCAGCGAACGGATCGGCCTCCTGACGCCCGGCGACCCTGACCCGTTGAGCTCCAGTCCTCCGCAAATCCTTCTGTTTATGGGCGGCCGGTCACGTTCACGACCACGGTGAGCGCAGTCCCGCCGGACGCCAGCACACCTTCGGGCACGGTGACGTTCAAGGACGGCGCGACCGTGTTGGGCACGGCCGGCCTGAGCGGCGGCGTGGCGACCCTCACGACAGGCGACCTGGCGGTCGGCGTGCACGCCATCGCCGCCGAATATAGCGGCGACAGCGATTTCAACACCAGCACGGGCAACCTGACCCAAGAAGTGCGGTCGTATGAACAACGCTGCGGCCTGGCTGTGACGGCGTATGATTTCAACGCGAGCGGGCCGGTCCGGGTGGACATCGCCGTATTGGGAACACTGGACTGCCTGCAGGTGGAGCGCGTGGCCGGTGATCATCCGCAGGCCACCGGGGGCATCGCGACCGGGCAATATTGGCGCATCACGGGCACGGCCGGCCTGGGCGGTACGGCAAGCGGGTTCAGCGTGACCCTGACCCTGCCGGCGACCTTTGTCCCGGATGGCAACGACAAGCTCTGCCGTTACACCGGCGCTGCGCAGGTCTGGGATTGTGCGGCCAGCGGCTTCGGGTGAATCAGACGGTGATGCGCGCCGGCGTCACCCAGTTCTCCGATTGGGCCGTGGGACGCCACGTCGGCCTTACCGCGGTGACGTTGGGGGCAATGCGGGCAAGTTCGCGAGGATCATGGCGTGGGATTGGCCTCCTATTCGGGGGCCTGTTGGGACTGGCGGCGGCAGGGCTGTGGCTATACGGCCAGGCCCGTCGCATGAAAACGTGAGACTATTCCACCCACGCATCTTCTCAATTTGTAGGGGCGATCCCTCGCGGTCGCCCATGTGGGCAGGCGCAAGGCCGTGCCCCTACCCCGGATTATTGAGAAGATACCCACCCACAAATACGTAGGAGGCACAATCCATGAGAATACGGTGATTTCTATCATCCCAGCCGCCAGGTGCTGCCCTGCGGCCCATCCTCGACGATCACTCCCAACCCTTTGAGGCCGTCGCGAACCCTATCGGCCAGGGCCCATTGCCTGGCCTTGCGCAGGTCGGAGCGGACCGATAGCAGCAACTCCACAAAAGGTCCGATGGAGCGGTCGCCGACCGGGCCGGCAGCCAATCGCAAGCCCAGAACATCAGCCAGGGCCTGGTAGGTCGCCTGAGCCGCGCCAAATGGCTCGCCGCCCACGCCTGCGTCGCGCGCGGTGTTGATCGCCCGCACCAGATCGAACAGGGCAGCCAACGCGGCTGCGGTGTTGAAATCATCATCCAGGGCCGTTTCGAAGGCGACGCGGCCGGCCGCAACCTGTTCCGCCAACGCCTCGGCCACAGGCCCAGAGACGACTGCGCCGGGAGACGGTCGCAGCGCACTCCGCAGACGCTCCAGGCCGCGTTCTGCGCTGGCGACGACCTCGTCGTTAAAAGCCAGGGGCTTGCGATAGCCGCTGCCGGCAATCACCACACGCAACACATCAGCATCGTGCCCGGCCAGGAACTCATCAATGGTGACCAGGTTGCCCAGGCTCTTAGACATCTTCTCGCCCTTGAGCTCGAGCATCCCGTTGTGAATCCAATAGCGCGCGAAAGCCTTGCCCGTGAAGCTCTCGCTCTGCGCAATCTCGTTCTCGTGGTGCGGGAAGATCAGATCGTTGCCGCCGCCGTGGATGTCAATCTGCTCTCCCAAGTGCAACAGATTCATAGCAGAGCATTCGATGTGCCATCCTGGCCGGCCCTGACCCCAAGGGCTATCCCAGCTTGGCTCGCCTGGCTTGGCGGCTTTCCAAAGCGCGAAGTCCCCCTCCGACTCCTTCTGTTCACTGGCCGCGACGCGCGTGCCCGCCACGGCCTCTTCAAGCCGGCGTCGCGAGAGCTTGCCGTAGTCGGGGTCCGAGCGCACGCGGAAATAGACATCGCCGCCAGGGACGAGATAGGCATGGTCTTCTTCTAACAACCCCGCCACCATCTGGATGATCTCGGAAATGGTCTGCGATACACGCGGGAAGACGGCCGGCCGCAGAACGTTGAGCTGCTCTAGCTGTTGCTTGTACTTCTCGGTATAGCGGCTGGCGATCTCCGCGGGATCTTCGCCCGTGCGCGCAGCACGGGTGATGATCTTGTCGTCCACATCGGTGAAGTTCATGACGTGACGCACCTGGTATCCTTTGTACTCCAGGTAGCGCCGGATGAAATCAAAAACGATCGAGGACATCGCATGCCCGACGTGCGCCTCATCATAGACTGTCGGGCCGCAGACGTACATGCGCACCTTGCCCGGCTCGATCGTCGTGAACCGCTCTTTCTCACGCGTGAGGGTATTGTATACAACAAGCGACATGGTGAACCTCTCAGAAATCGGCAAACAACGGACATCTCAACACAGACCTGTCAGGCTGCTGATGGCCTGACAGGTCTCCCTGGATCAGAAGCCGTTGTCAGCGGTTAGGCGTAGCGAAGATCATCCGGCCGGCATTGGTCTGCAACACTTTGGTCACAACGACTTCGATCTCGCTGTCCATGAAGCGCCGTCCGTTCTCGATGACCACCATCGTGCCATCATCCAGATAGCCGATGCCCTGACCGATCTCCTTGCCCTCCTGGATCACCCTGATGGTCATCGCTTCGCCGGGCAACACGACCGATTTCACGGCATTGCTCAGCTCGTTGACGTTCAGCACCTTGACCCCTTGCAACCCCGCCACCCGGTTGAGGTTGTAGTCGTTGGTCACGATGGGACAATCGAGCTGTTTGGCTAACTGGACAAGTTTGGCATCTACCTGACGCACGGCAGCCACATCCATGTCCACGATCCGCACCGGCACGGGTGATTCACGTTGCATCCCGTTGAGCATCTCCAGCCCGCGGCGGCCGCGATTGCGCCGGAGCGAGTCGGGAGAGTCCGCGATATACTGCAACTCGGCCAGCACGAAGCGCGGCACCAGCATGGGCCAGCGGATGAAACCGGTCTTGGCGACGTCCGCGATCCGGCCGTCGATGATCACACTGGTATCCAGCAGCAAGACTTCGTCATGGACGCGGCCCTCGTCGCCGGCCGCCGCTTCGACATCCAACAACCCGGCCGGAGGACGGCGGCGGAACAAAGCAAAGATGTCACGTTGACGCACGACCAACGCGGTGATTCCGATATAGCCGAACACCACCGCAACGATCGTCGGCAGGATATTGCCGAAAGGGAACGGCAGCCGCGAAAGCGGCAGGGCGGCGAGCGCGGCGAGCACCAGCCCGATCACCAGTCCCAGAGTGCCGGCCAGCAGTTGAACAGTGGACAGCTCGCGGATGGCGCGACGGAGCCACGCTGCTGGTCGCGTCGTCAGCCCTGGCGAGATGATCCATCCCACCAGGGCGCCAAGCAGGGCGGGCGGCAGGATGTACCGCAGCGAGGCCGTGTTGAGATCCGATGTTCCCGCCCAAACCGTGCCCAGGAGCCAACCGATCATGCCGAAAATGATGAGCCCAATGATTCTGAAAATGAATGCGGCAGTCATATGGCCTACCTTATCTGACCTACGTTTGGGTTGCCGGTCAGCCGGCAACGTCTCTTAACAGACGATTCGGTGTGTCTGTGCACCTCCTATGAATCCTGAGAGTCAGAAAACGACTGAAAGCAGGCTCATCATACACCCATTCAACGTTTTCTGCAACCTCAGCGGGGCTGGCTTGGCAGGCAGAGAAGACAAAAAAGACGAGAGCGGGGATCATCCCCGCTCTCGAAGCTTCTGCGGTTTGGGACGTCCGATAGACAACAGCAGCCTACTGCGCCGATCTGGCGACCTCTACGATCCGCGTGAAAGCCTGCGGATCACGCACAGCCAGGTCTGCCAGAATCTTGCGATCCAGGATGATGTCTGCCTGCTTCAGCGCGTGCATCAGCCGGCTATAGGTGATGCCGTTCAGCCGGGCCGCGGCGTTGATACGCGCAATCCACAAACCGCGTAGATCGCGTTTGCGGCGGCGGCGATCCCGCGTCGCATAGAACAACGACTTCAGCATCGCCTCGTTCGCGCGGCGCCACAGCAGATGCCGCGACATGCGCTGGCCCTTGGTCAGCTTGAGGATTTTGTTGTGACGACGGCGGAGAACCACTCCGCCCTTAGCCCTGGGCATAGTTGCTTCCTTTCAATGGCGGCCGGGATCGCGGAACATAGCCAGCTTACCGGCACTTGATGGTGGCCACTTGGCGCTCGGCCGCGCCAGAGACGGCTCGGGTACGATCAATCGAGATAGGGCGCCAAGATGCGCACGCGCTTCTCGGCGGCCGGAGCTTCCAATACCTGGTCCTTGCGGTACTTGACCAGCGTGCGCGGGGCCTTCTTGCGGCGCAGGTGGGTGCGACCCTGACGCCGCGTAACCAGTTTGCCCGTGGCTGTGCGACGGAACCGTTTGGCCGTGGACTTATGGGTCTTGATCTTAGGCACAGTAACTTCTCCTGGACACAAATAAAAACGTAAAACGTGCGGCGGGAAACGCTGACGAAGGTGCCGGTCCGCGTTTGACGCCTGGCGTTCTACGTCTTGGCTTGGACGCACTGACGCTCTATGCGCTTCTACTTCTTCGTCGGCGCTGGCGCGAAGAGCATGAACAGGTTGGGACCTTCCATGGCCGGTTGCTGCTCGATCACGGCTGCGTCGCCCAGTTTCTCGACGAAATCCGCCAACTGCTCGCGCGCGACCTCCGGGTGAGTGATCTCGCGGCCGCGAAAGCGCACCGCTACCTTCACCTTGCTGCCTTCTTCTAAGAAGCCCAGCGCCTTGCGCGCCTTGGTATTGATGTCATGTTCACCGGTGCGGGGGCGCAGGCGAATCTCCTTGACCTCGATCACCTTCTGCGCCTTGCGCGCCTCGCGTTCACGCTTCTGACGCTCGTATTGGAACTTCCCGAAATCCAACAAGCGACAGACGGGCGGCGCCGCATTGGGCGCGACTTCTACCAGGTCCAGGCTACGTTCCTGGGCCAGGCGCAAAGCCTCGAAGGTGGGCATGACGCCGAGTTGCTCGCCATTCTCATCTATGACACGCACCTCGCGCACCCGAATCATTTCGTTGACGCGGACACTCTTAGCTGTGGTTGCGATGCTGACTTACCCCTTGTTGTCAATAGGCGCCCAACAGGCGCCGCAATCTAGCAATGGCGCGCGGCTCCTGCGGGGCTGCGCGTCGTGAGACGTTACTATAACATAGTCAGAGGCGAGTGTCAAAATGAGCGCGCGAGTCGGTCAGGTGCTCAGATCAGTCCCTTCCGCGCGACGACCTCCTGGGCATAGGCGATGAACTCCGCAACCGACATCGCGCCGCGCTGTTCCCCGGTGCGCAGGCGGACGTTCACTACGTCGGCGGCGGCTTCGCGATCGCCGATGACCAACATGTAAGGTGTCTTCTGCAGTTGGGCATTGCGGATCTTGGCGTTCATACGCTCTGAGCTATCGTCCAACTCGACCCGCAAACCGGCCGCCCGAAACTGCGCAGCCGCCTGCCGCGCCGCCTCGATGTGCCGATCGGCGATAGGAATCACGACTGCCTGCACCGGGCTCAGCCACACGGGGAACGCGCCGCCGAAGTGCTCAATCAGCACGCCGAAGAACCGCTCCTCGCTGCCCATCAAGGCCCGATGAATCATGTAGGGCCGATACTGCTTGCCGTCCTCGCCCACGTAGTTCAGATCGAATCGTTCAGGCAGGTTGAAGTCGAACTGGATGGTGCTGAGCTGCCACTCACGCTCGAGCGCGTCGTAGACCTTCAGATCAATCTTCGGGCCATAGAACGCGCCGCCCCCGGCGTCCACCTGATAGGGGATTTGGGCGCGCAGCAGCGCGGCCTCGAGCGCCTGTTCAGCAGCTTCCCAATTGGCATCCTCGCCCACGCGCTTTTCAGGCCGCGTGCTCAGATAGGCATTGAAATCCGTGAAGCCGAAACTGCGCAGGATGTACAGACAGAAGTTGAGGGTCTTGTCTATCTCTTCCGGCATCTGATCGGGCCGGCAGAAGAGATGCGCGTCGTCCTGCGTGAACCCGCGCACGCGCGTCAGACCGTGCAGCACGCCGCTGCGCTCGAAACGATAGACCGTGCCCCATTCCGCCCACCGCTGCGGCAGATCACGATAGGAGCGCGTGCGGCTCTTGAAGATGTGAACATGAAACGGGCAGTTCATCGGCTTCAGATAGAACTGCTGACCCTCGATGTCCAGCGGAGCATACATGCTTTCCTTGTAGAAGTCGAGATGCCCGCTCGTCTCCCACAAAACGGCCCGGCCGATGTGCGGCGTGGAGACGAAGTCGTAGCCGGCCTTCAGATGCTCGGCTTTGCAGAACTCTTCGGCCAGGTGTCGCATCAGCGCGCCCTTGGGGTGCCAGAGAACCAGCCCACCGCCGATGTCATCGGCGGTGGTGCTGAACAGATCGAGCTCCTTGCCGAGCCGGCGATGGTCGCGACGCTTGGCCTCTTCGATCTTCTCGACATACGCCTCGAGTTGCTTGCGATTGGGCCATACTGTGCCGTAGATGCGCTGGAGCATCGGGTTGTGCTCATCCCCGCGCCAGTACGCGCCCGCCACACTCAGCAACTTGAAGGCATCGGGGGGGATTTGGCCCGTGTGATCGAGGTGCGGCCCCCGACAGAGATCCACGAACGCATCGTGCTGATAGATCGAGAGGATCGGCGGCTCCTCGGTGGCCTCGCCGTACTCGTCAACGCCGCCCCGTTCCAGCCCTTCGATCAGCTCGATCTTATACGGTTGGTCGGCGAAGAGCTGCCTGGCTTCACCCGCGCTCACCTCGCGGCGGACGAACGCGTGCTTACCAGCGACGATCTGTCGCATGCGTTTCTCGATGGCCTCTAAATCCTCCGATGAGAAGGTCCTCAGCGAACCATCGGGATCGCGCCCCAGGTCGAAGTCATAGTAGAAGCCGTCCTTGATCGGCGGCCCGATGGCGATGCGCGCATCAGGGAAGCGATCAACGACTGCCTGCGCCATCACGTGGGCCGTCGAATGTCGTAGCTTGTGCAGCAGTTCAGATTCTTCCTCGGCATTATGTTTAGCGGCCATGGTAGCCTCCCTATTGGTAACTGGTAGGTTGGTAGGTTGGTAGAGCCGCACCGCTCTCGGTTATCTTGCCGAACACGGCGACCACCCCCTTTCGGACAAACAAAAAGACCCCCTGCCGATTGGGGCAAGGAGTCTCGCGGTTCCACCCAAGTTAGCGCGATGCTGACATCGCGCCATCTCATCAGCCGCTAACGAGGCCAACCGAGGCGCCATACTCTACGCAAAAAGCCGATCTGCAACTTGCTATTTGCAATTTGAGGCGCCCGCTCTCGGGTGGTTTTCGATGGATGCGCGCGAGGCAGGCTTCCAGCCGATGACCCGCCCTTGCTGACACGTTCACGCCACCTACTCGTCCCGATCAACGCTTTGTAATCTTTCAGGTGGGCGGTAGAGGGTTTGAACCTCTGACCTCGGCGATGTCAACGCCGCGCTCTAGCCAACTGAGCTAACCGCCCAACGAGCCATATTATACCACATCTCAGAAATCAGGCAAATCGGCGCACCGGCTCACCTGGCCGCGAGCTCACCGGGTTCCAGCTTCAACACAGCATAGAGCCGCGCCCTGGCATCTGGGGGCACCTCTTCGTGCCCATAGACCCGGTAGAGCAGCACGGTCTTGCGCAAGGTATCCACCACGATCCGGCAATTGTCGCACTCGGCCATGTGGCGCTCGATCGCGGAGCACAACGCGGGTGTGAGGTCGCCGTCAACGTATTCCGACAACGCGGCCAACAGGTTCCTGCAATGCACGAACCGCCTCCTGTTGCGACGCCAGGTCGCCAGAGCCTGCCTGTGCTGGCGCAACCACGGCGGCGAAATAGGGCGTCAATTGCTCTCGGAGGGCCAGCCGGGCCCGATGCAACCGAACCTTGACGTTAGTCTCCGTCAGGCCCAGGACATCGGCCGTTGCAGCCGTCGAGAGTCCTTCGATATCGCGCAACACGAACACTGCTTGCAGCGTCTTCGGTAACGTCGCAACAGCGGCGTGCAGCAGAGCGCGTAACTCGCCTGCCAGGGCTAATTGATCCGGTCGCGGCCCCCAGTCCACCAACTGGCGCGGCGTCTCATCTCCCTCCTCGTTGACCATCGGCGCGTCGATCGAGGAAGTTGGAAGCTCGCGCTTGCGCAACTGCATCAGGGCCGCGTTGTAGGCGATGCGATACAGCCACGTGCCCAACTGACTGCGACCCTCGAAACGATCAATCGCGCGAAAGGCGCTGAGGAAGGTCTCCTGCAGCACATCCTCGGCGGCCTGCGGAGAGCCCATCAGTCGCAGCGCCAGGTTATAAACCGTCGGCGAGAAGCGCTCCACCAGTTCGGTGAATGCTTCCTGGTCGCCGGCTTTGAGCGCCGCGGTTAGCTCAGAGTCGCTGCGATGCAGAGTGTTCGTAAGCAACTCCTTTGATGAGAGTCTCACGCGGGGGTTACACGCCAGGCCCGGCGAGTCGCAGGGCCGCTATGCGCTCAACAACTGTTCAAGCTTGCCTTTCAGCGTCTGGTAGCCGGTCATACCCACCACGCGAGCGACTTCCTCTCCGTTCTTGAAATACATCACCGTCGGAATGCCCATGACGCCGTAACGCGCCAGAATCTCGGGGTGGTCGTCGGCATTCAACTTAGCGATGATCGCCCGATCGCGAAATTCACTGGCCAGCCTGGCCACTGCGGGCGCGATCGCATGACAAGGCCCGCACCACTCGGCCCAAAAGTCCACCACAACCGGCGCCGCGGATTCGAGAATGACCGCATCGAATTCTTGCCCAGTCAGATGCCGCGGCTCGCTCGCGCTGGCCGACGTCTCTGCGCCATCCTTCTCATCTTTTCGGAACAGCTTGAACAGGTCCATGCCTGCACGACTCCTTCCCTATAGATGGCATTTGCGCTACGTTGAAAAGCGCCTACCAGGCGCCTGACGCCTGACGCCTGATGGGTTTCGCTGCCCTGACGCTAACCAAGCAACTCCTGCAATTTGGCTTTTGAGCTCTCCCACATCTGCTCGTGCAAGCTCTGGCCGTGAGCGTCCATGGTGACCACCGCCGGCAGGCCCTCGGCGCGCACGACCCAAAACGCCTCGGGTACGCCGAATTCCTCTTTCTTGTAGACTGCGATGACCTCGGGGATGGAGCGACCAATGAGGGTAGCGGCGCCACCTACAGCGTGCAGATACGCGGCGCCATGCTGCTGACAGGCGGCGAGCGTCTTGGCCCCCATGCCCCCCTTACCGATCACCGCACGCACCCCGAAGTGCTCGATGACGTGAGCCTCGTAGGGTTCCTCTCGGATGCTGGTCGTCGGCCCGGCCGAGACAAAACGCCAGCGGCCTGTCGCATCCCGACTCACCACCGGGCCGCAGTGATACACGGCCCCGCCACGCCAGAGACGTTGCAATTCGGTATAGAGGTTCAGCTCGCTTTCAGGGATGGCGGCTGGCTTGATGAAGCTGTCCATGATGTACTTGTGGGCGGCATCGCGAGCAGTGATCACGATGCCATACAGACGCACCTGGTCGCCCACATGCAGGCTGCGAATAGCATCTTCGCTGATGGGAAGGTGCAGGTCTATGCCGGTCATTTGACGCTCCTCAATCAATAGGCGCCATCGCCGAAGAAGAACTGCGGCACAGTGCGCAGCGCCATGCGCAGGTCAATGGCCAACGACCAGTTCTCTACGTAGTAGATATCCAGCAGAACCATCTCGTCGAAGCTGAGATCGCTGCGGCCGCTGACCTGCCATAGACCGGTCATGCCAGGCAGCGCGTCCAGCCGGCGACGATGCCAGTCCTGGTATTGCGCCACCTCGCTGAGCAACGCGGGCCGCGGGCCAACCAGGCTCATCTCCCCGCGCAGGACATTGATGAACTGCGGCAGCTCGTCCAGGCTGGTGCGGCGCAGAAAGCTCCCCACCCGCGTACGCCGTGGATCGTCCCGAATCTTGAACATCGGGCCGTCCATCTCGTTGCGTGCGCGTAGCCTCTCTAGCTCGGCCTCGGCATCCCGGCGCATCGAACGGAACTTGTAGACCGTAAACGGCCTGCCGCGCAGCCCCGCGCGCTGCTGCTTGAAGAGCACCGGGCCGGGGGAATCCAGCTTGATGGCCAGCGCAATGAGCAACCACAAAGGCGCCGAGGCAATCACCAGAATCGTTGTCAGCGTCAGGTCGAAGCCGCGCTTGATGGCCAGATTCCACCCCGTCAGGGTGTTCTGCTTGATGCTGATCAAGGGGAGGCCGTTGATCGCTTCGACATCCACCCGGCCCAGACTGAGCTGAAACAGGTCCGGCACCACCCGCGCACGCACACCGGCGCGCTCGGCGTCCATGACCAGGCGCACGATCTTGCGATGGTACTGCCAGGGAAGGGTGATGATGACCTGGTCAATCGCCTCGGCGTGGATGACTTCAGGCAGGTTCTCGATCGGACCCAGCGCGCGGAGCGAGCCGATATCCTTGCTGCTCTTGACGGGATCATCGTCCAGGAAGCCGATGACACGATACCCCAGTTCGGGCCGTGCAATGATGTTGCGCATGACCGTGCGACCCGCCTCGCCGGCCCCGACGATCAGCACGCGATCGATCCCCTGACCAGCCTGGCGCAGCCGCGCCAGCAGAACGCCGCGCACGATCCGTGCCAGGCTCAGCAACACGAAGATGATCAACCCTGCGTAAACGAAGATGATGCGAGAGTAGAAGAGCCGCTGATAGAAGAAGACCAGCACGATCAGCACCATGATGGCGGTCGTGACGGCGTTGAGCACCCCGTAGATCTCCTCGAAAAAGGAGCGACCGCGGCGCACATCGTAGGCGCCCTCGCGCCGGTTGGCCAGCAACAGCACCAGGGTCAACAAAAGCACCAACGGCCAGTAGACTTTATAGGGGACATCGTTGGCAGGGTCCACTGACCGGAAAAGCTGTAGATCGTAGCGCAGCCAATAGGCGATCAAGAAGGCGATATTGATCAGCAGCGCGTCCACGACCAATGTGATCCACGGTATCCACTGCCGCACGTCGCGCTTCACAATGCACCTCCCATGCGAACTGCCTGCAAAACGTCGCGATAGACGCGTGCCGTCTCGACCGCCGTCCTGGTCCACGAAAAACGCGCGGCCCGGCGCAGGCCGGCAGCGCGGAGCTGATTGGCCAGGTTTTCATCGGACAGAACTGCGGCGATGGCAGCGGACAACGCGGCAGTATCCTCCGGATCTACGAGCAGAGCCGCCGGCGGTTCGGATGGCGACGCGGCTGCCACCTCCTGCAGCGCGGGCGCGGTGGTCGTGATGACCGGCGCGGCGCACGCCATGGCTTCCAGCACCGGCAGGCCAAACCCCTCGAACAGTGATGGGTAGACGAACGCCGCAGCCGCCCGATACCACCAGGGCAACTCCTCGGCCGGCACAAAGCCAGGGAAGAGCACGTCATCGGCCAGGTTCAACTCTTGCACCCGGCTGAAGATGCGCTGGTAGAACCAGCCCTTGGCCCCGGCGATGAGCAGTCTGGCCGGCCCGCCAGGCGCGCCCGGTCCGGCCGCGCGCCAGCGCGCATAGGCGTCAATCAGCCGCACCAGGTTCTTGCGCGGCTCCAAGGTCCCCAGATACAGGATGAAGCGGTCGGGCAATCCCTTGCGCCGGCGAAACTCCGCCGTTGCGGCCGGGTCGGCCGGGCAAAACGTCTCGTCTACGCCATCGGGCGCCACCACCACGCGTTCGCCAGGCACGCCGCAGAGACGCATCACATCCTGGCGCGTGATTTGTGATGCCACGATCACGGCCGCCGCGCGTCGCGCCGACAGCCGCGTGATCAGGCTCAGGTAGATGCGGTTGAAGCGCCGAAACGCCGCAGGGTGGCGCATGAAGCTCAGATCGTGCACCGACACCACGGTGGGACAGCCGGCGGCCAACGGGGTGGCAAAGGCCATGCCATGCAGCAGATCCAGGCGTCGTGAGATAGCGGCCAGCCGCGTCTGTTCCCAGGCGATCCGCCGCCACGGCTGCCGCGTGTCCCAGCGCGAGCGCTCCACCTCCAGGCCATCAGGCGGCGTGAAACCCGGCTCGTGTAGATAGGCGGTGAGCCAAGAATCGGTTTCGATCTCGGCGCGGCACGCGGCCGGCAGGCGCCGCAGCAACTGCGAAATGTAGCTGTTGATGCCCGCGCTGCGATACGTCTCGGTCAGCGAGAGCAAATGGGCATTCAGCCCGATATGAGGCAGTTCCCCTTTGCGGTATGACACGTGTTGATTGTAGCACATCTAGCGAAGTTAGAGCTAATCACCCCGCATAGCAGATAGCGGCGATTCCGCCACAAAACGGGCTGACTAGTTAACACGATATATCTGTTGATAGACTTGATGGGTGGCAGCGGCGATCTGGGCCTGGGTGAAACGCGCCAGCACCCGCGCCCGGCCGCGTTGCCCCAATTCCGCGCGGCGCGACCCATTAGCGGCCAGGGCTGTCAACGCCGAGGTCAGGCCGCCGACGTCGCCTTCCTCGAATAGCAGCCCCGCATCGCCGATCACGTTGGGCAGTTCGCCGGTGTGCGCGGCGATCACGGGCACGCCGCACGCCATCGCCTCGATCAGCACGCGGCCGAATTGCTCGACCCAATTCGGCCGGCTGCGCGACGGCAGCACCAATACGTCCCATCTGGGATAGATCGCGGGCAATTCAGTGGATGGACGATGCCCCAGAAAGTGCACACGGCCGGCGATCCCCAACCTCTCAGCCTGGGCAGCCAGCCGCCCGCGCTCTGGGCCTTCGCCCAAGATCGCCAATGACCATACGCCCGATAGCCCCGCGCAAGCATGCAACAGCAGGTCAACGCCCTTTTCGGGCACCAGCCCACCAGCGTAACCGACAGTAAACGCGGCCGATGAAGGCGCGTCGCCCTGTGGCTCCTCGTTACCTTGTGTCCCTCGCTCTGCAGCGGTCGCAGGCCGGAAGATCTCTGGGTCCACGCCGAACTGCGGGATCACCGTTACGGGACCCCGATAACCTTTGCTGCGCAACACGGCTATGGCGGCCTGGTTGCCGGCAATCGCGCAGGCCGCGCGGCGATAGTTGGCTTGTTCGAAGAAGCTGAAGGGCCAGGGATAGCGCCGGGGCAGGTTCTGCCAGGTGAAGAAGAGGCTGGCCGCGCCGCACGCCTGAGCCAGACGCAACCCATGCCAGGCGGCCAGGTTGTATGGCTCCTCGTCCATATGGAGGATGTCTGGTCGCAGCCGGCGCAGGAGCCGGCCCAGTGTGGGGTAGAAATGGCAGTGGTACGAGCCGTTGAACACCAGCGCCGCGGTCAACAACTCATAACCGTGTGTGTGGGCCCGGTCCAGCTTCCGATGGCCGCGACGGTCATGCCAGCTCGGCGGAACGATGGCTGTCAGTTCGATCCCCGGAAGTTTCGCTAGTTCTTCCAGTTTGCGTTGATAGGCGCCGACGACGAGCGCCTTCGAGACCATCACAACGCGCACGCGCGAGTCCTCCTGCCACAATCTGTCGTGCAATCCGCTTGCTTTTGGTTTGCAGATGATGTAAAATCAGGATAAGCGTGGGAGCCGGCGCGCACCGATCTTGGCTCGCCATATCCACTTCGCCCAGGCACATCGCTGCCAGGAGGCCGTTATGGAACTCATCAAAGTCTCGGCCCACTCTCGCTCCACAGCGGTTGCCGGCGCCATCGCTGGCGTGATACGTGAGCAGCAACATGCGGTCGTACAGGCCATCGGCGCCAGCGCCGTCAACCAGGCGATCAAAGCCATCGCCATTGCGCGCAGCTATCTGGCCCTGGATGGCATTTCGATTGTCTGCGTACCGGAATTCGTCGAAGTGGACATCGAAGGCCAGGAACGCACGGCGATCAAACTGACCGTCGAGTCGCGGCGATCCTAGGCGCAGGCCCGCCGGAGGCTAGAACGTCGGTCAAGCCCGCCCTGGGGCCGGTCCAGGGGAATGCCAAGCCCGACGGTCGGGCGGTTAAAAACCGCTGCCACCACTGCACAGCCGATCCTTCGGCAAGCTCAGGACAGGCTCTGCGCCGGCTGGCTCTCGTCGCCGCAGAGTGACTTCGCCAGCGTTGCAGCGACCGTTCGGCTGAGCTCACGACGAAGCCTCGGTCGCCCGTGGCGGATTACCAGACCGGTGTTCTAGAAGCCGTCCGGCTACAAGTAGCCCGATCCGTTCTACGGTCGGGCGGGAAGCCGTCGCGCCGAATCTGGCAGTGTCACCCTACTCATCGCCTCCGCCGCCGCGAGCGCGGCCGGCGTTTCGGGGAGTCGGGTTGCGATGGCGCGGCGGCCTCCTTCTTCTGCGGCGCCTCTGAAGCTGCCTCGGGACCAGGCCGCGCCGCCGCCTCCTCTGGCGCCTCCTCTGCCAGGTCCAGGGCCGCCTCCTCGCCGTCTCCGACCATCCCTGCAACCTCCTCGAGGCCGGCAAGGCACGCGGCGCAGCCGCGGTCGGGCTGACCTTTATCGGCCGACGGTTGCAGCACCAGCACTTCGACCAGCGTCGTCGTCTCGTTAGGCCCTTCGACCTGCACAGTAACCGAGTTGCGCAGGACATTGATCTGTTTGACCTTGCCTGGCCCTTGCGGCGTCATCAGCATGCTGTTGAGCTTCGGCATCCGCTTGCGCGCTTCGGCGTAGAGGCTGTTCTCATAGCTCAGACAGCACAGCAACCGGCCACACAGCCCAGACACCTCGGCGGAGTTGAGCGGTAGGTCTTGCGCTTTGGCCATCTTGATCGAAACGGGCGCAAACTCACGCAGCCACGAAGCGCAACAGAGCTGCCGGCCGCAGCGGCCATAGCCGCTCATGAATTTCGCCTCGTCGCGCACGCCCACCTGACGCATCTCGACACGCGTGTGCAGCACCTGCGCCAGGTCGTGCACCAGGTTGCGGAAGTCCACGCGCTGCTCGGCCCCGAAGTAGACCACGATGCTGCTGGCATCGTAAGCCCACTCCACCCGCACGACTTTCATGTCCAGGCCCAGCGCAGCGGCCCGCTCGCGACAGATCTGCAACGTCTCGGCTTCCCGATGCGCCATTTGATCCTGCTGCACAAGATCCCAGGCTGTCGCGCGGGTTACCACGGGCTTCAGGGGACTCGCGATCTCGCTGTCCGCGACCTCGCGCGGTGCGAAGACCACCTGACCCAATGTGCGCCCACGCGAGGTTTCCACCACCACACGCTCGCCCGGCTGCAGATCCTCGACTGCGGCCGGCGCGAAGTAGTAGACTTTAGAAACAGGGGTGAAAGCGATACCCACAACTAACGGCATGAATCTGCTCCTGCGAGCGACGACGCCAACCTGCACGTGCAGCGCAGGCCAACGACAAACCTACGCGACTGCCGGCCTCGGCAGCCGCAGCATCAAGACATCCAGCGCCAGCCGCACGTTGACGTTGGCGCGCAGGCGGCGCAGGGTGCGCAACAGATCGGTCAGCGCACGCTCGACTTGCTCCGGAGGATAGAGCGCGGCCTGTTGCGCCAACTGCGCCCGCCGATCGAGGTTGATGACAGCATCGGCCGCGCCGCGCTGAATCAGCAACACATCGCGCCACCAGGCGGCCCAGAGGCCGAGCGTCAATTCGGGGCCATCTTCCTGGCGGCTCAGCTTTTCGGCATAACGCAAGCGTTCGACATAGCCCTCGGCGGTCAGCGCCAGCAGCCGGTCGAGCTGGCTGGCGCGGGCCTGCCACAGGTCGGGGTTGGTATGCGCGGCGATCGCCCAACCCAACCTGCCCGCACTCAACCGCGCCAACAGCGCGGCCCGCTCGGGCTCGACCCCCCAACGCGTCTCGAGCGCCGACCGGGTCTGTTCGAGCGGCAGCGGCCGCAGACTCATAAGCTGGCAACGAGAGAGGATGGTGGGCAGCACCTGATCTCGCCGCGTGGCGGTCAGCAACAGGATCACCTGCGGCGGCGGTTCTTCCAGCGACTTCAGCAGCGCGTTGGCGGCGGGCAGAGTGGCCCGCTCGATCTCCCGGATGATGAAAACCCGGTAACGGCCCTCCAGCGGCGAGAGCGCCGCGTCGGTCTGCAACGCCCGCACCTGGTCAATCTGAATGGTATTCTTCTCGGCGACGATGAGCTGCAGATCGGGAAAGCGGCCCTGGGCGATGCGCTGGCAGACGCGACAGACGCCGCATGGTCCTGCGGGCTGTTGTTCGCAGAGCAGCGCCTGGGCAAAAGCGCGCGCCAGCGTCGTCTTGCCCACCTGGGCCGGCCCGATGAACAGGTAGGCGTGACTGAGCCGGCCGCGTGCGATGGCCTTCTGCAACAAACCAACTGCCCATTCGTGTCCGATGATCGGCCAGGCGGCCATGTAGGCTGCTCCGATGAGATTGAGAGATAGACGCAAGGCTAACGGCAGACGCGTTCGCGCCACGACTGCATTGTAACACACTCTGCAACGCCGCGCCAAGCGCACGTAGAGTGTGCGTTTGGCATTTTGGCGCATCGGCGGTATAATCATCGCGGGGTGCAGACAAGCGCCCCTCTCTATTCTGGCAAGAGGTCAGACCTCTTACAACTCGTCCTTGCCGGCCGCGCCGCACCGCCCACGCGCCAGGCAAGAGAGACCGAAGACGTCGCTTGTGACTCCAAAAGCTCAAACCCGTCTGCGAGCCGATCCACGGCCACTCTACGCCCAGGCTTGTGAAGCCGTCAAGAAGCTGTTGCAGCCCGGCGTCTATGCGCCTGGCGACCGGCTCCCATCTGAGCACGAGCTGTCGGCTCAACTGGGCATTTCGCGGCCAACTCTGCGCGAGGCGTTGCGACTGCTGGAGGAAGAGGGCGTGATCATCCGCCGGCACGGGGTTGGCACCTTCGTCGCCGCGGCCAGGCCGGTGATCGAAGGCGGGCTGGAGGTGTTAGAAAGCATTGACCGCATGGCCGAACGCCGGGGCCTGCGCACAGCCATGAGCGAAGCAACCATCATAGAACGGCCCGCGACGCGCGGGGAATCTGCGGGGCTGGCGGCCCGCGACGCACTTCCGGTGACCGAGGTCGCGCGCGTGATCACGGCAAATGGCAAGCGCGTCGCGCACCTGACGGACATCATCCCCCAAGAATACCTGCGCCAATCGGAGCTGGCTGCGGACTTCCGCGGCTCAGTGCTCGATCTGCTGACGGCGCGCGGCTGGCCGCTCCTCTCGCACTCGCGCACCGAGCTGGTCGCCGAGGCTGCGGACGGGGACCTGGCCCGCGCGTTGCACATCCAGCGCGGCGCACCGTTGCTGCGGTTGGAAGCACAGCTCTTTGCCCAGGATGGTCAGGTGGTTGACTATTCCGTCAGCCATTTCGTGCCGGGACATTTTCGGTTTCACGTGGTCCGGAGGATTGGGTAAGCTGAACACAAGTCCACCTCAGAGGAGAATGCACAATGCGTAGTTTCATGGGTCGCGACATCCTGTCGCTGAAGGATTTCGAGCGCAATGAGTTCTTGCACGTCTTCGACGTGGCAGAGGACATGGAGGCGATCGCCCGCGGTCGCCGCAACGTAGAGATGCTGAAAGAGAAGACGTTGGTGACGGCGTTCTACCAACCATCCACTCGCACGCGCCTGGCGCACGAGGCCGCGATGCACCGCCTGGGCGGGCACGTCACCGGCTTCTCGGATGCCAAGATGACCCGCGCGGGCGACTGGTATCAGGAGTCCATCAAGGACACCGTCAAGATGCTGGAGTTCTACGGCGATGTGATCGTGATGCGCCACTTCCAGAAGGGCGCGCCGCACGAAGCCGCCAGGTGGGCCAGCGTGCCCATTGTCAACGGCGGCGACGGTTGGGGCGAGCATCCCACGCAGATCCTCACCGATCTCTACACTGTGCTGCGCGAAAAGGGCCGGATTGATGGTCTGCGCTGGCTGGCCGTGGGCGATATGCGGATGCGCACCATGCACTCGCTCGGCTATGCGCTGACGCAGTTCGATTGTCCGATCACCTTCGTGGCGCCGCCCGCGGATGCGCTCTTCCCCGGCTCGCCCGACATGCGGATGCCCGAGGAGTACAAGGCTGACTTCCGCCAGTATTCGCTGAACTTCAGCGAGGCTGAGCACGTCGAACAGGCCATCGCGCAGGCAGATGTGATCCTGGTCGAGCCGGTGATCCAGCCCGATTACACGCAGGCGCGCCAGGAGGCGAGCAAGGATCGCAGCCTGACCCCGGCCAACTACAAGATCACCCGCGAGTTGCTGGCGACCAAGGCCAGGTCCGACGCGATCCTGCTGCACTCGCTGCCGCGCATGGACGAAATCCCGCTCGATGTGGACATCACCCGCTGGTCGCGCTACTGGCAAGAAGCCTTCCAGGGCGTAACGATGCGGATGGCGCTGTTAGCGTTGGTGTTGGGAGCGGTGGAGTAGGATGGTACATGGTAGATTGGTAGATTGGCAAAGTGGTCGGGCCTGCAGCGTCCCAGGTGACTCGAAACCCGACCAATCTACCAGTCTACCAGTCTACCAATCTACCAATTTACGAGGTACCATTATGCAGACTTACCTTCACGGTCGTGACTTCATCGGCGATCTCGACTTCTCGAAGGAGGAGGTCGAAACCGTTCTGGATGTGGCGTTCGATCTCAAGCGCAAGCGCGCGCTGAACGAACCACACCCCTATCTGCGGGATAAGGCGCTGGCCATGCTCTTCTTCTTCAGCAGCACGCGCACCCGCGGGTCGTTCGAGGCTGGCATGGCGCAGCTCGGCGGCCACGCGGCGTTCATCGAGAGCCAGACCACGCAGATCGCGCACGGCGACACCCCGAAGGAGATCGGCGAGATCTTCGGCCGCTACTTCGACGGCATCGCCATCCGCCACTGCGACTGGAATGTCGGCAACGGTTATCTGAATGCCGTTGCTAAAGCCTCGCGTGTGCCTGTCCTGAACATGCAGTGCGATGTCTATCATCCGTTCCAATGCCTGGCGGACCTGATGACGATCATCGAGAAGAAGGGCCGCGACCTGCGACGCAAGCGCATCGTCGTTTCATGGGCCTATGCCGCATCGTACCTCAAGCCGATTTCTGTGCCGCAGTCGCTCATCCTGCAGATGCCGCGCTTTGGCCTGGATGTGGTATTGGCGCATCCGCCGGAGTTCGAGCTGATGCCGGAAATCGTGTCCCTGGCCCAAGAGCAGGCGCGCAAGTTCAAGACCGGTTTTGAGATCATCCGCGACCCGAACGGCATGGAAGCCGCTTTCACGGATGCCGACATCATCTACGCCAAGTCGTGGGGGCCGTTGCTGACCACGAATGACAAGGCCGAGGGCAAGAAGATCCAGGACCTCTACAAGGCCTGGATCACCGACGAACGCAAGCTGGCCCTTGCGAGGCCCGACGCCATCTACATGCACCCACTCCCAGCCGATCGCAACATCGAGGTCACCGACGGCATCATAGATGGCCCCCAATCGGTGGTCTACGATGAGGCCGAGAACCGGTTGCATGTGCAGAAAGCGGTGATGGCGTTGACGATGTGATGTTGGAGTAGACAAGGAGACAAGGAGACAAGGAAACAAGGAGATGACGAGACAAGGAGGTCCCGGTGAAGCAGACGGATAAGAGCGGGGAAAGGGCAAGCAAAGGCTTTGAGGACTTGAAGGCCTGGCAATTGGCGCGACGGCTGATGATCGAGTGCCATAAACTGGCTGCTGGCCTGCCTGCCATCGAACGATTCGATCTGGCTCCACAAATCCGCAGGTCGTCCAAGAGCGCGATGGCGAACATCTCGGAAGGGTATGGGCGCTATCACTACCTGGATTGTCTTCGTTTCTACTACATCGCTCGTGGCTCTTTGAATGAGACGATCAATCACATCATCACGGCGCATGACCTGGATTACGTGGACGATCGGCGTTACGGGGAGCTCTACGACCTGGGCCGCGAGGCCGAGCGTGCCCTGAACGGCTACATCGCCTACGTCTGGAAACAGCAACAAGGCCACGTTCACTATGGCGGGCGCTTAATCGCAGAGGCAACTGGCGACGTCGAGTCTGCACCATCCAACCTGACCGCCAGTGAAGGCGCCCCCCGCGCCGATGCCGATTTGGGCCAGCACGGACTGGCGACGTCAAGTCTGCACCATCCGACCTGACCGCCAGTAAGGGCGAGTAGTGCATTGTCCCACCTTGTCTACTTGCCACCTTGTCTACTTGTCTACCAGCATTGCCATACGAACATCAGGAGAAAACAACCCGATGTCCCCAACAGACCGTAAAGTCGCCGTCGTCGCCATCGGCGGGAATTCGTTGATCAAGGATTCAAAGCACCAAACCGTCGAGGATCAGTATCAGGCTGCCAAAGAAACCACCTACCACATCGCTGACATGATCGAGTCCGGCTGGGAGGTTGCGATCGGCCACGGCAATGGCCCCCAGGTCGGGTTCATCCTGCGCCGCTCCGAGATCGCGGCCAGGTATGAAGGCATGCACGAGTTGCCCCTGGATGTCTGCGGCGCCGACAGCCAGGGCGCCATCGGCTACGCCCTGCAGCAGAACCTCCAAAACTGGTTGTTTCAGCACAAGATCAACAAGAATGTCGCGACGATCATCACCCAGGTGCTGGTAGATCGGGATGATCCAGCTTTTCAGAACCCCTCCAAGCCGATCGGCGGCTTCATGGCCGAGATTGAGGCCAAACGTCGCCAAGAGGAGATGGGCTGGTCCGTGGTCGAAGACGCGGGCCGGGGCTGGCGCCGCGTGGTCGCCTCGCCGCTGCCAAAGGAAGTGGTGGAGCTGGACACCGTCAAAGCCCTGCTCGCCGCGGGTGTGGTCGTGATCACAGTCGGCGGCGGCGGCATCCCGGTGGTTGATCCCGGCGATGGCAATTACAGGGGCATCGCCGCGGTCATTGACAAGGACTATGCCAGCAGCTTGTTGGCTCAGAGCGTCAACGCCGACCTGTTCCTGATCTCCACCGCGGTCGAGAAGGTCGCGCTCAACTATGGCAAACCAGATCAACAATGGCTCGACCGGCTCACCCTATCCGAGGCCAAGAGATACCTGGCCGAGGGCAAGCACTTCGCCAAAGGCTCGATGGCGCCCAAGATTCAGGCCATCATCTGGTATCTGGAGGCAGGCGGCAAGCACGCCATCATCACCAACCCCGAAAACATCGGCCGTGCGCTGCGCGGCGAGACGGGGACGCATGTTCTACCGGGTTGAGTAGACAAGGAAACAGGGTATCCTTGCCTACTTGTTTCCTTGTCTACTTGCTTCCTTGTCTACCCCATCGGCGGAGCAATACATGGACCACGTCAAATCCCTCAAATGCCTCATCTGCGCCGCGGAGTATGGGCCGGATGAGATCGAATATGTATGCCCGAAGCACGGCGACGACGGCATCGTGGACATCCAGTACGACTACGAGTTGATCGGCCGGCGGATCGGCCCGGCGATGCTGGCGCGCAACCCCGACCCCACCATCTGGCGCTACCGGCCGCTGCTGCCGATCCGGCCCGACAGTCCTGTGCCGCCGCTGACCGTCGGAGGTACGCCGCTGTATAGAGCCGACCGGCTGGCTCGAGGGTTGGGTCTGAAGCATGTATGGGTCAAGGATGATGGTCGCCTGCCAACCGCGTCGTTCAAGGATCGGGCGAGCGCGCTCGCCGTGGTCAAGGGCCGTGAGCGTGGGGCCGAGATCATCACAACCGCTTCTACGGGCAACGCGGCCGCCGCGCTTTCTGGGCTGTGCGCCAGCGTGGGCCAGAAGAACGTCATCTTCGTCCCGCAGTCTGCGCCGCCAGCCAAGATCGCCCAACTGCTGGTTTATGGCAGCACCGTTCTCCTCGTGCGCGGGACCTACGACGACGCGTTCGAGCTGTGCCTGCAAGCGGCCAAGGAGTTCGGTTGGTACAACCGCAACACCGGCTACAACCCGTACATGAGCGAGGGCAAGAAGACCGCGGCGTATGAGATTTGCGAACAGTTGACCCTCGGCTCCTCCTCCCTTTCCCAGGAAGAGAGAGGGGCCGGGGGTGAGGTTTGGGCCGCGCCCGATCGCATCTTCGTGCCCGTGGGGGACGGCTGTGTCATCGGCGGTATCCACAAAGGGCTCAGGGACCTGCTGGCCCTGGGCTGGATCAGCGCCATGCCGAAACTGATGGGCGTGCAGGCGGCCGGCTCGGCCGCGCTCTACGAGGCGTGGCGCACGGGCGCAAACGCGCTGGATATGCAGCCCATCGAGGCCAACACGATCGCCGATAGCATCTCGGCCGGGCTGCCGCGCGACCGCATCAAGGCCTTGGCCGCGGTGCGGGAGACCGGCGGCGTCTACGTCAAGGTCACCGACGATGAAATCCTGGCTGCCATACCCGCGCTGGCGCGCGGCAGCGGCGTCTTCGCCGAGCCGGCCGCCGCTGCCGCCTACGCCGGCCTGGTCAAGGCGATCGAGCTGGGCCTGGTGCATCCCGCTGAGCAGATCGTCGTCCTCGCCACCGGCAACGGCCTCAAAGACATCGCCTCCGCGCGCGGCGCGGTGGGCGAGCCGTTTGTGGTGGAGAAGGATTTGGCGGCGGTGAAGAAGGCGTTATCGAGGTAGACAAGGAAACAAGTAGACAAGGGATTGCCCCCTTGTTTCCTTGTTTCCTTGTCTACTTGTCTACCCCTCTCTGTGGTAAAATGGGCCAATGGAGACTCTGGTGGGAGGTGAGCTATGCTGACGGTACGTGGCGTGTATGACGGAAAAAAGGTAAGGCTCCTGCCCTCGGAGCGGATACCTCGCGTGCGTCGTGAGGTTCCTGTCGCTATCGTCTTTCTGGAGGATGTAACGGCTGAAGATGGGAGAGCGCAACGCCAGATCGAGATTGCCATGAGAATGCGCGCCGCACGGGCAGCGATGCCTCCCCTGGACATAAGTATCAAAGAGTTGGTGGAGGCGGGGCGTGAGCGATAAACGGGTCGTGATTGACGCCTCGGCAGCCCTCAAGTGGCGCTTGCGTGATGAGGAAGCTACGGAGCAGGCCGACGCGCTGCTGGATAACTTCCTGTCTGACGACCTGGAGCTGTGGACGCCCACTCTCTTTGACTACGAAATCGCTAATGCCCTCAAGACCGCTGTCGCTGTCAACCGGCTAACTGAAACGGATGCCCTCATCGCCATTCGCGACTTTCGCGAATACCAGATCGAGCGGCGCAACTTCCATTCGATTCAAGAGGCAGCTTTACAGTTTGCACTCCGGCATCAACGCTCTGCCTACGACGGGGCGTATCTGGCGTTGGCGCAATCAGAGGGGTTGTGGTTTTACACAGGTGATAAACGGCTGTTCAACGCTGTCGGAAAGGCGTTGCCGTGGGTCAAGTGGATCGGCGACTACCTGTTTGCGCGATTCCCGAGAGTGCATCTCGAAGTAGACAAGGAAACGGGTAGACAAGGGATTCCCCCTTGTTTCCTTGTCTACTTGTCTACCTGTCTACCCAACTCACCACAACAACGGAGTCAACTCCCATGATAGACCTGACCATCCATCCCGACCGCCTCGGTCGCGCCATCCAGCGCGCGCGCGAGCGGAACATCATCATCCCGACCTTCGCTCAGCAGCGCAATCCCGCTCTTATCCCCGACAAGATCAAGGCGGGACTGAAGAACGTCGGACTGTGGGACGTCAACCCGCTGAACCTCTTCCGCATCACCTGGCACAACCAGCCGGTGGTAGAGGGAGGCGGCTTTGGCGGCGTCAACTACCTGGAGCTGCCCAAGACGCTGACGGGCGTGGACGCGCGCATCTTCGTGCTCGTCGGCAAGTGGTTTCCCACCGGCGCGCACAAGGTCGGCGCGGCGTTCGGCTGCCTGGTCCCGCGGCTCGTCACCGGCCAGTTCGATCCCAGCACCCAGAAGGCTGTCTGGCCATCCACTGGCAACTACTGCCGCGGCGGCGCGTACGATTCCGCGCTGTTGGGCTGCGAGTCCATCGCCATCTTGCCGGAGGGGATGAGCAAGGAACGGTTCGAATGGCTGAGCCAGATCGCCGGCGAGGTGATCGCGACGCCGGGCAGCGAAAGCAACGTCAAGGAGATCTTCGACAAGTGCTGGGAACTGCGGCGTTCAGGCCAGAACCTGATGATCTTCAACCAGTTCGACGAGTTCGGCAATCACCTGTGGCACTACGACATCACCGGTCACGCGATCGAAGAGGTGTTGGCCCAGGAACTGCGTCCCGGCGAGACGCTGGCTGGCTCGGTCTTCACCACCGGCTCGGCCGGCACGATCGGCGCGGGCGACTACCTGAAAGACATCTTCCCGCAGAGCAAGCTGGCTGCCAGCGAAGCGCTGCAATGCCCCACCCTGCTTCAGAACGGCTTCGGCGCACACCGCATCGAGGGGATCGGCGACAAGCACGTGCCGTGGATCCACAACGTCCGCAACACCGACCTGGTGATGGCGATTGATGACGAGGCGCCGATCCAGATGATCCGCCTCTTCAACGAGCCGGAAGGCAAGAAGTATCTGGTGCAGATGGGCGTCCCCCAATCTCTGATTACCAATCTACCGTGGATCGGCATCAGCGGTGCGGCGAACATCGCGTCGGCGATCAAGATGGCGAAGTGGTACGAATGGGGCGAGGGCGACGTGGTCGTGACCGTGCTAACCGACTCGATGGAGCTCTATGGTTCGCGCCTGGCCGAGCTAAATGCTGAGCGCGGCCCCTACACCGCCCGCGATGCGGCCGTCAGCTACCATCAGTACTTGATGGGCCTCACCACTGACTACATGGAGGAGCTGACCTACCCGGCCCGCAAGCGCGTCCACAACCTCAAGTACTTCACCTGGGTCGAGCAGCAGGGCAAGACCTACGACGAAATCCAGGCGCAATGGTATCAGAAGGATTACTGGACAAGCATCCACGACCAGGTGGACGAGATTGATGCGCTGATCGAGGAGTTCAACGCAAAGGTGGGGTTGTTGTAGGCGGTGAATTGGTGCGTTGTGCGCTTACCACACCGGATGATACATCAACCACTGCTCTGGCGTCTCGGTGATCCAGCCCTCGAAAACCGTCAGCACGCGCCGCGCATTGTGCAGAACGTCGGCTGACCGGTCGCCGGTCAGCTCCAACTCCAGGTGCGGCGCAGCCATCACGTAGTAACCGCGCGCCTGTTCCCACCGGCACGCCATCGGCAACAGCACAGCGTTTGCGCTGATCGCCAGCCGAACGTGTCCGGTGGGCAGGCGGGCCGGCCGGCCGAAAAACGACACGGTCTCTCCCTCCACGGCGCCCAGCGGCCAATCGGCGCCTGTGAGCACGATGCCTCCGGCGCGCAGCCGGCCAACGGCCTTACGCAGCGCCTGCATCTCGATCGGCGTTTCCTCGATCACCCCACTCCGGCGCAATTCGTGAATCAGCTTGAAACCGCCAGCCGGCGCGGGCGGCGAAAGCACCTGCACGGGAAAGCCGCTGAGCGCGAACGCGATGAAACCCAGGTTGAAGTTGCTCAGATGGCAGCCGCAGATCATCACCCCGCGGCCGGTCGCCCTGGCGGCCGCGACGTGCGCCCAGAACTCGGCCGGGAAGGCGATGGCAGCCTGAATCGCCTCGGCGCCCTGCGCTACCAGGTGCATCAGGTCATAGGCCGCGCGACCCGCGTGCCGCAACATCGCGCGCACCGCGTCATGAACCTCTTCAGGATCGGCTGCGGGACCGAGCACGGCCGCCTGGTTGGCGTGCACAATCCGGTACAGGCTGCTTTCCCGCCGCTGCGCCAGCACGCCGGTGATGCCAGCCGCCAGAGCAAAGCCTAGCGACGGCGGCAGCCATCGCCCCAGGGCCATCCAAAGCCTGGTGCCAAACCCGGTAGTGGCGAATTGCTGGAAGTTCATGAAGGCCGCCGCCCTCGCCGCAATCGCTCCACGGCGGCTGCAAAGTCTTCGGGATAGGGGGACTCGAAACGCATGGCGTCGCCGGTGACAGGATGCGTGATCGTCAGCGACCAGGCGTGCAGACCGAGCCGCTGTAACGGCGCTGACTCGATCAAGGGTTGGCGCAGCCCGGCCCCAGCAGCCCCGCGCAACGCGCCGTCTTTGCTCGCATAGAGCAGGTCGCCCACAAGCGGGAACCCGAGGGCCGCCAGATGCGCGCGGATTTGGTGTGTGCGACCGGTTTCAGGCGACGCTTCGAGCAGCGAGTAGACGGTGAACCGCTCCAGCACGCGCAGATGCGTCACGGTAGGCTTGCCTTTGCGTGCATCCACCACTGTGCGATGCCGGCGGTCGCCGTCGCTGCGCAGCGGCAGCTTCACGGTGCGCTCAATCCACGGCGGGTCGCCGACGACCAGCGCGTGGTATGTCTTGACCGTCTCGCGGTCTCGGAACTGGGCGTTCAAGGCGCGATGCGCCTCCGCGGTGCGCGCCAACACAATCACCCCACTGGTTTCTTTGTCAAGACGGTGCACCACCCACACGCGGCCAAAGGCAGCTTGCAGAGCGGCGACCAGACATGGAGCGTCGGGCTGATAGCCATCGGGCAGGGTGGGCAAGCCAGCCGGTTTGTTCACCGCCAGCAGGTCGGCGTCTTGCCACAAAATCAGGTCTGCCGGGTTCATGCGTCCTTCGTCAACGCAATCTCTTTCAGTTGCTCCGCCAGCTTTCGCACGCCCTTGCAGTCGCTCTGAATGTCGAGCTGCACCATGCCGTTCTCGTCGCTGCGGGCCGTGACGGTCGTCCTGAAACCACACACCCCCGCGAAAATCTCTGCCTTGGCCACTGATACGTCTCCCGGGTTGAACATCAGTCTGAGGGGAACAGATGCGCGGATTCTACCTCACAGGCAGCCATCTACGCAACTTGGGCAGATGTAGCGCAAGATGGCATCTTGCGCCACACCGCTGCTCGCGCCGGTTCCGTGAACCGGCGGCGGGTCACGGACCCGCCCAGAGCGCCTGGAACTTGGTGGGCCACTTTCAAGACAGCCGCAAACGCGCACGGACGGCCTGACCAACTGCGCCTTGTCGGTCAGACCGTCCGTGGTGTTGGAGATCAACCCCCGCCGCTTGCAGACGGTAGGATACTACTGTTGAGAGCGTTGCAGATTGCAGCCAGTGACGGCGTCGGTGGCGCCAAGTTGGACAGCGCAGGATCACGTGTCATAATAGGGGCCGGCGAAAACCCAACTTCCACCCCCGAAAGGCGCAGCCATGCTCCC
>VGOD01000044.1 GCA_016876015.1 Chloroflexota bacterium | reverse complement strand
AGGGCTGGATTTGGCCCACGCCCGCAGCTGTGCGATGATAGGGGGCGTCCCAACGCCACTTGCGGAGGTTCTGCCCTATGCCTATTCCCGACTTTCTGCCGGACAGCGTTTTGGTCTTCTGGACGCGGTTGTGTGCCTGGTGCAGCAGCCAGGTCTACGCCGTGATGTTGGCGCACGCCCAGCAGCACCTGCTGGTGCGCCTGCACGCCCGGCTGGACCTGCACGCGCTGGTCACGGCTTGTGCCGGCTACCACCACACGGCCGGGCCCGGCGACCAGCCGACCCATCCCGTCGCCTATCTGGTGCGCGCCGTGCTGGTCAAGACGCTGTATGGAAGAGGCTGTGGGAAATTCACAGATGCGCCAGCGGGCCGCCGAATTGGGTGCGAGGATTCGGGCCGAAGATGGGATCGCAGCCGCAGTCGCCGTGATATACTGCTCGGAAATCAAATGAGTGCATTGGCGTCGAGGCCTCGGCTTGACTTTAATGCACTGAATTCATTTCCGATCAGTATAGAAGCGCTGGATAAGGAAAAGGAGATAGCCTGACCATCTCGGAGGCCAACATCGGCTGGTACCTGGCGCTGATCGAGGAATAGGAGCGCCATGAGGAGTACCGGCCGCATTCGCTTAACCCAGAGGAGTCCTGCCATGAACAAGCGACATTCGATGACGTTTGCGGTGACCCTGGTGATCCTCCTGGCCCTGTCGGCCGGGATCGGTCGGGCGCAGGCGCCCGCGCCGGCCGGAGGCAGTCCTGCCGCGCAGGGCGTCAGCGGCCAGCCGGCCGCTCCGCCCGCGGTAGCGGCGATCGTCCGCAGTCGGATCAGCTATCAGGGAGTCTTGACCGAGGGCGGCGCGCCCGTGACCGGCACGCGCAACCTGGTCTTCCGGCTCTACTCCAACAACACCTGCACCGCGCAGGTCGGCGGCGACATCAGCAAGCCGGGGGTGGCGCTCGCCAACGGCCTCTTCAGCGTCGAGTTGGATGTTGACCAGGCGCTTTTCAACGGCCAGGGGCTGTGGCTCAAGGTCTTCGTCGGCGGAGCCGGGTTGGGATGCCAGGAACTGCTGCCCGCGCCCTACGCCCTCAGCCTGCGGCCCGGCGCGCAGATCAGCGCATCTACCTCCGACAGCATCCTGCGGCTGACCAACAGCTACGCGGCCGGCACTACTGGATCGGCCCTGTATGCCGCCAGCGCCGCGGCCACCGCGCCCACTGTCGCGGGCTATCACAGCGGCGATGGGCCGGGCATCTACGGCTATGCCGCGGGGGTCTATCCGGCCGTCGAAGGAATGCATGGCGGCGACGGCAGCGCAGTGGCAGGCTACGTCTCGCGGCCGGCCGCGGTGGGTGTGCTCGGCGTCAACACCAGCAACGGCGGCGCAGGCGTGAAGGGGACCAGCGACGGCGGCATCGGCGTCGAGGGTCGCGGCGGCAATATCAGCTATGCCGGCGTGCTGGGCTCGGGCGCCAGCTACGGCGGACATTTCACCGCCGAAGTGGGGTATGGGGTCTACGGCACAGGTCCGATGGGCGCCGCCTATTTCGCCGGCGATGTGAAGCAGACGCGGCCGTCCGATGGCCTGGTGAAGGCGGCCGTCTACGCCACGTGCAGCCAGGCGGCCGCGCTCACGCGTTCGTTCAACAACGTCAGCGGCGCCATCACGATCGCAAGCGGCGCCAGCGCCGGGAGATGCACGATTGACTTCGGGTTCAAAGTCAACGACCGCTTCTTCACCGCGACCGCCGTGCACAGCGATGCGCGCGGGGTAACGTGCACGTGGGGCGGCGCCGAGAGCGAGCTGGACTGCTTGCGCTGGAATGAGACCGGCGCGGGCGTCAACGGCGCCATCATGGTGATCATCTATTGACCTGGCGGAGGTGCAACCATGAAATGGGTCAAACCAACCCTGGCGGCGGCGGTTCTCATCATAGCCCTGATGCTGGCTACCATTGCGGCGGCCGGCGGCCCGCCCGCGTTGGCGCGGTGGGTGATCGCTGGCGGCGGTGGTCAGGCGGCCAATCGCGAGCTAGTTCTGCGCGCCACGGTGGGCCAAAGCGTCGTAGGGACCGAAGGCGGGCGTGCGCTGGCGTTGTGTGCGGGCTTCTGGTGCGCTGGCTTGCCAGAAACGAGCCTGTATCTGCCGCTCGTATCGGTCGGCGGCTGATTGCAGACCCCCGCATGACCGTCGCCAGGCCCCAGGGGTCTTGGAAGCCAGGCCGGTTGCGTGTATAATCGGGCGGGCCCGGGGTGAAACTTTACCGGCTTGCCTGCGTTTAGAGAGTGATCCGGTTTCACGGGGCGCCGGCCGTCACGGTCGCCAGAACCGCCCTTCCGTCATCGGTCATCGCGAGTCTACTCTATAAGGAGGCGCTGTCATGGATTTCGGCAAATCGTTTACCTTCATGTTCGAAGATCCCAACTGGGTGCGCAAGCTCGGCATTGGCACGCTGGTGACCCTGGCCGGGATATTCCTATCGCCCGTGCTGATCGGCCTGGCAGGGGTTTTCATGCTGATGGGCTATGGCCTGGATGTGGTGCGCAATGTGCTGGACGGCAAAGAGCATCCGCTGCCTGAATGGGAAGACTGGGGCGGCTTCTTGATTCGGGGGCTGAAGATCTTCGGCGTCTACCTGCTGTGGTGTCTGCCCTTCATCATCGTCGCGATCCCGCTGGGCATTGGCGCGGCGCTGACGAGCGACAACGGCCGCGGTGTGCTGGAGGCGCTCGGCATCCTCATCACGATCTGCGGCTCGTGCCTGGCTATCCTGTACGGCCTGTTCCTGACGCTCATCACCCCGGCGATCTACATCCGCCTGGCCGCCACCGACCGTTTCGCGGCCGCGTTCGAGATCGGCAGGCTGTGGGCGCTCACGCGCGACAACCTGGACAACGTGATCATCGCCTTGATCCTCGGCTACATCGTCGCGGGGATCATCAGCGTGATCATCGCCTTCCTGGGCGTCTTCGCCATCCTGATCGGCCTGCTCGTCTCGCTGCCATTCGCGATCTTGTGGCAATACCTGGTGCAGGGACACCTGTTCGGTCAGATCGGCGCGCACAGCGTCACGCCGGCCGAGTAGTAGACCCCTATGATCGAGATCCTGTCCGCTTTCGGCCTCTCCGCGGCCACGGGCCTGAACGCCTACCTGCCGCTGCTGATCGTGGGTTTGCTGGCGCGCTTCACCGACTTGGTCACGCTCAAGTCGCCGTGGAACACGTTAGAAAACCCCTGGGTCTTGGGCGTGCTGGTTGTGCTACTGGCCATCGAGATGACGGTGGACAAAATCCCGGCCGTGGATACGGTCAACGACGCCATCCAGACCTTCATCCGGCCGGCCGCCGGCGCGATCCTCTTTGCGGCCAGCGCCAACGTCATCACCGAGGTCAGCCCGACGCTCGCGCTGATCTGCGGGCTGTTGGCCGCGGGCGGGATTCATGCGGCCAAGACCGCGGCCCGGCCGGTCATCACCGCCTCGACGATGGGCGTGGCCAACCCGGTGGTCAGCGTGGCCGAAGACGTGGTCTCCGCGACGACCACCGTGGTCGCCATTGTGTTGCCGGTCTTGGCCGCGGCGTTTGTGCTCTGTCTGCTGGCGCTCTTCGGCTGGTGGGCCTGGCGCAGACGCCGCAAGCGATCAACATCATAGCGCCATGAGCGACCCCGCCCGCCGCGCGCCGGACGCGCCACGTCCGCTCGCCTCGGTCATCGTGCCCGCGCACAACGCGGCCGCAACGTTGCCCCTCTGCCTGGCCGCGCTGGCGGACCAGGAACTCCCGGCCTCGGCCTACGAAGTGATCGTCATAGATGACGGCTCGACCGATGAAACGGCCGCGATCGCGGCCGCGGCCGGCGTGCGCGTCATCGGCCAGGCGCGGGCAGGACCGGCCGCGGCGCGCAACCGCGGCGCGGCGGATGCCGCGGGCGATCTGTTGCTCTTCACCGACGCCGACTGTGCGCCTGTGCGCGGTTGGCTGGCCGCGTTGCACGCGGCGTTCACCGATCCGGCCGTGGCCGGCGCCAAGGGCGCCTATCTGACCCGGCAGCGCGGCCTGATCCCCCGCTTCACACAACTGGAGTACGAAGAACGCTACGACCGCATGGCCGGCGTCGAGACGATTGACTTCGTTGACACCTACAGCGCAGCCTACCGCCGCGACGTCTTTTTGTCCAACCGCGGTTTCGACACGATCTTCCCCACCGCATCGGTCGAAGATCAAGAGCTGTCTTTCCGCTTGGCGGAAAAAGGCTATCGGCTGGTTTTCATCCCGACCGCGCAGGTCTACCATCGCCACAACCCCACCTTGCGCGCCTATGTCCGGCGCAAATTCCTGATCGGCTACTGGAAGGCGCTGTTGGCGCGCTGGCACCCGGGCCGGATGCTACGCGATTCACACACGCCGCAAACGCTGAAGCTGCAAATGGGTCTCGCCGCCCTGACGTTGGCAGGGCTGGCGGCGGCGGCGGCCGCCAGCCTGGTGATCGGGGGATGTTGGCTGCCGGGATGGATCGGCGCGGCTGTGGCCGCGTTCCTGGCATCCGAAATCCCGTTCCTGGTCAAGGTCTGGCGTCGCGATCGCCAGGTTATGCTGCCGGCGGTGGGGCTGTTGTGGGTGCGGGCGGCCGCGTTGGCCGCGGGCTTTGCGGCCGGCTTGATCCGCTTTCGCGGGCCGATCGGCGAGCGCCGAGCCGCGATCGGCGGCTGGCAGCGGGTGGTCAAGCGGGTGTTGGATGTGGTCGTGGCGGGGCTGGGACTGGCGGCGACCTCTCTGCCTATGGTCATCATCGCGCTGCTGGTGCGGCTGGACTCGCCCGGCCCGGTCATCTTCAGACAGACGCGCGTGGGTCAAAACGGTCGGCCGTTCCGCATCTACAAATTCCGCACCATGGTAGATCACGCCGAGGAGCTGCTGCCGGGCCTCGTGAACCTGGCGGAGCTGGAGCAGCCGGCGTTCAAGCTGCGCGACGATCCGCGCGTCACGCGTGTGGGGCGCATCTTGCGGCGCTACAGCCTGGATGAACTGCCGCAGTTGGTCAACATCCTGGCCGGCGAGATGAGCCTGGTGGGGCCGCGGCCCGAAGAGGCCGGGCTGGTGCAACGCTACAGCGATCACCAGCGACGCCGGCTGGCGGTCAAACCGGGGCTCACCGGCCCGATGCAGATCAACGGCCGCGGCGACCTGCTGTTCGACCAACGGCTGGCGCTGGAGCTCGACTACATCGAGCACTACTCGTTGCGTCGCGACCTGGCGATCCTGCTGCGAACGCTGCCGGCAGCGATTGGGGGCCGCGGCGCGTACTGACACGCGTCGAGCGACGCTACGGTTCCCTCCCCACCCACTCGGCAAACAGCGCGCTCAGATCCCGGCCCCCCACCTCTTTCACCACTGCCTGGAGATCCGCTGGCGTCGCGATTCGCCAACGAAACCGTTCCACATACGCGGCCAGCACGCGGCGGAACGTCTCTGCGCCCAATTCAGTCCGGAGCGCGGCGAAAAAGAGCGCCGACTTGCCGTAGATGATGACCTCGTAGTTGTTTTTGTAGGCGCTTGCCGGCCGGCCGATCGGCGCATCATCGCCGCGCTGGCGCGCGGCTTGCACGGCCGCTTCCCAGCGCGTGCGGCGCAGGCGCTCGGCCGCCGGCGTCCCATAGCGGCCCTGGTAGTAGACGTACATGCTCCACTCTGCCAGTCCTTCATCCAGCCAGGGGATCTGCGTCTGGTCGTTGCCCACCTGGTTGTACCACCACTGGTGCGCCACTTCGTGCACGACGCGATCTTCCAAGTCGTTGATGTGTTTGTTGTACACCTGGCTGCCGATAAGGTTCAGGCCCGGAAATTCCATGCCGTAGAAGGAAATGGGGGCTTGAACTACGGCCATCTCGCGATAGGGGTAGGGGCCGAACTGATCGCTGAAGATGCGCAACGCGGCTACGGCATGGTACAGCGCCACATGCCCAGCCTCAGCATCCTCAGGCAAGAAGTAGGAGCGCACAGTGGCGCCATAGGCATCCATCTCTGCGGTCGCAAAGCGGGGGCTGAGCACGAGCGTGAACTCACGCGCCGGGCCTTGCACGTAGCGCATGGTCGCCCAATCGCCGCTCACAGCGCGGAGGACCTGGACGCCAGTCGCGGCGATCACCTGATCGGCTGGCGCAGTGACCTCGACGCGATACAGGGCGATGCCGTGGAAACCGACATCGCCCTGCGGGCTGGCGATCTCGAGCGCCCACTTGCCGTCACGCCGGCTGGCCAGGATGGGATAGAAGCTGGTCAGGCTCAGCACGTCTTCACTCAAACCGAAGACAGTGTAATAGCCAGGCGCGCGCTGCGGCGTCTTGCCGGCGAAGTTCAGACGTATGTGGGCCTGGCTGCCCGGCTTGAGGGGTGCCAGCAGCGCCACGTGCAGCGCAGTGCCCTCCGCCTCGAAGCTGTAGTTAACGGTCTTGCCGTCAACCCGCACACTGCTGGCCGTCAGGCTGCCGCCGAACTGACGTAGATTGGGATAGAGCCGGAAATAGAGGTCGTCCAATGGAACCGCTCCGGCCACCGGCAAGGTCAGCTCCAGCGTGCCTGTGAAGGCGCGGCCGGCCGGATCAATCTTCAGTGTGATGCTGTAACGGGGCCAGGCCTCCACCTGGCCCGGCGCGACCGTGAAGTCTGGCCGCAACGCCGGCCGATATTCGGCCAGCGGATCGGCCGGCGGCGCAGCCTCCCAAAGTGCGCAGCCGCCCAGGACGAGCAGGGTGAGAACCAGACCGAAAATCGGGGCGACGACGAGTCGGCGACGCCAGCACTCCATCAAAACCTCCGGGCAACGGATGGATCGTTCAGCCTGCAGATTATACCACACGTTTTCGTAACAGGAGGCCGCTGCGTTATTCCTGTTCGTGGATGATGCGCCACCCGCCGGCAAAGCAACGGGGCCGGAATCTGCGATTCCGGCCCCGCTCGGTGACCTCATCCAGGCCGTGGAAGGCCCATCTTGGGTGAGGCCAGCTTGCTTGCCGGCAACCTGGCCTCTCGTCAAACGCATTACTTCATGAGCGTGGCGTTGGGCACATCCTGGCCGGTCAGGTCCTTGTAGGACAGTTGCAGCAGAGCGACCGCGCGCTTGAAGTTGTGCACCGCTGCGGCCTTGCCCTCGTTGCCCGCGCCGGTCGTGGTCCCCCACATCACGCCATAGACCAGGCGGAAGTTGAACCAGGCGTTGCGGATCTTGGCGTCGGCGCCCTGTGGCAGAGTCGCGTACGGATAGCCGGTCTCTGTCTTCTTGACGCCCTTGGCTTCCAACGCCTTCCAAAGGGTGGTCAGCAGACCCTTCATCTCATCCTGCACACCCTCGACCTTGCCGTTGCCGTCGTAGTCGGCCTTAGCCTTCAAGTTGAAGTCCTTGACGTCGCCGTGGCACGTCTTGCAGGACGCGCCGTAGTCGAACTTGCCGTCGGGGCTGACCGTGTTGAAGGAGTGACCGCCCACCTTCAGGTAGTTCGGATCCTTGGCATCGCTGAGAGGCGCGGTCATGTGGCAGGTCACGCATGGGCCAGGGGCGTTGCCCTTGGTATCGCCGGGCTTGCTGAACAGGAACTTGGCCGCGCCGGGATCATCAGCCGCGGCTGGGTTCGGGATCGGGGCGACGCCGACCATCATGCCGTGCGGCGAGTTGGGCAGGGTCTGGCCATAGGTCACGCCGCCCGTGTCGCTTATCAGCTCGGCGATGCTGCTGTAGTGCGGCGTGCTGGTGGTCTTGCCGGCCGCGAAGTCGTCGGAGTTGACGCGTGCATTGTGGCAGGTAAAGCAGATGGCCGACAGGCCAACATCCTTCTTCACCTCGAAGGGGATCTCCAGCGGCTTGCCGACAATGCGCAACTGGAAGGCGTTTTCTTCGGAGTGCGGATCGTGGCAGACCGCGCAACCGATTGAGCCCTCCTCGACGCTCCAGGCGCCCGAGCTCTTGGGGTTGGCCACGAAGGAGATGAATCCCTCGCCGCCGTGGCAGCGCATACAGACCTGGCGCGCGGGGCCTTTGATTTCCTCGAAGGTAGCGCCGGCGCTGTGCTTGGAGTTCTCCAGTTGCCAGCCGCGGGAATGGTTGGCGGCCGAGCCGTGGCACTGATTACACACGCCATCATCCAACGACGCCTGCATGACCTTGGCGCCGTTCTTGACGTGCTCGGCGGCCGGGCCGTGGCAGGTTTCGCAGCCGATCACGCCCATGTTCTTGACGGCCGCGGGCGCAGCGTCCCAGTTGCTGGGGCCGGTCTTGAGCCAGGCCGCATCAATCTGCTTCCAGGTGGGGAAGGTCCACTTGGCGGCCGCCTTCGCATCCCAGTAACCGCCGGAACCGTTGAACGGCGCGGGATACCAGCCGGTAGTATGGCAACGGGTGCAGGTCTCGGAGTAGTGGGTGATGTAGCCGGCCGGTCCAGGCTTGATGCCTAGCGGCCCATCCACCTTGTTGTCCAGTTCCTTCGAGAAGAGGGTGGCATGACCGGTCTTGGCCCACTCTTCGGTGTACTTGGCATGGCACTGCTTACAGTTGCCCGCCGTCACGCCGATATAGGCGCCGGCATTGAAGAAGGCATACTGTGTGGCGCTGGTGAGTCCAGCGTCATTTCGCAGGTTCACGTTCACCACGTATGCGCCGACCAAATCCGGGATAAACTGCACCACGTTCAGGTTGGCCGTGTTGGTGATGACGGTCGCCTTCGAGCCGACAGGCTTGGCGCTCAGCGTCCAGGTGGGCTTGCCCGTGTTCTTCGGATCTACAGCCGAGACCTGGAGCTTGACAGGCACGCTGATCGGGACGTTGGTCAGGCCGGTGGTGTACAACGCCGCGGTCGCTGAGCGTTCGCCCACGGCAGTATCGGTGATGTACTTGACGGTCGTGGTAATGGCATTCGGGCCTGCTGCGTAACCGGGGATGGCAAGGATTTCCAGCCTGGCGACAGGCGGCTGCGGCGCGGCCGTCGGCGCGACGACCTTCTCGACGATCTTCTCGACCGGCTTCTCGACGATCTTTTCAACGATCTTTTCGACCGGTTTCTCGACGATCTTTTCGACGATCTTCTCGACCGGCTTCTCGACGACCTTCTCGATCACCTGGGGCGTCGGTTGCGAGCAGGCTGCCGCCGCCCAAACGACCAGCATGGCCGCCGCCAAGACGACGAAATACTTGAGCAGATTCTTCATCGTTCCTCCGTTCATGTGAGTATCGGGATTCAGTTCATTGGGTTCAGAGACGCATCGGGCACAATCGAGTGATAGGCCTTCCTCCTTTCCGTAGGGGACGCGACGCCAATCCCCCAGGACGCCCGGCCCAATAAGCCAGGCGGCTGCTTGGTGTAAGACATACAATTCACCTGGGGATGCTGGAACAAGAGCCCGGCAGTCAGCGAGCGTTCAAGGCTGCAGGCATCGGCTGGAAAAAACCTAACCTCTGTAGTATCTTCTCAATTTGTAGGGGCGCACCCTTGCGGTCGCCCCGGTGGGCAGGCGCAAGGCCGTGCCCCTACCCCGGATTATTGAGAAGATACCCTCTGTAAGTTTTATCACAGAGGAGTTATCTACAGCATGATCTCTGTCATATTGTGACAAAGCCTACACTGCCCGAAGTGTCGGACCATCGTGTAGAGAAGATGTCACGAGGGCGGACAGCGATGCTCAATCGGTCTGCTGCAAGCTCTCTTCTTGGCCCACAACAGCCGCTACTGCGCGCGTCCAGGAATCAGCTTCGCGCTCGAGGATGGGCTCCCCGCGGAACCTATGGTCGTGCTTGCGGATCAGCTCGTCAAGCTCGGTGCGCAACTGCCGAAAGACGGCAGCCTGCCAGCCCGCAAGCGTGCGCGCAGCGCCTTCGCTCGCATGACCCAGCACGACCTGGAAGTGGGTCATGCAGAGGCCGCCCGCGAGCGCGTAGCCATCCGCGATCTCTGGATCGGAGAGGTGTTTCAGGAGAGTCTTCCCAGCGCGCCGGATCGCGTCCGCCTCCAGGGCGCAAGCAGGGCATAGACTAGAAGGGGCCAATTGCCTGCTAAGAGCCTGTTTGTTGCCGCCAAACAGACGCAGCGGCGCGCTTTCGGCCGCATCGAGAGTTAGGGTCAGGGTGTTGACGATGTCTCGGTAGACGATTGCCGTGCCCAACACGCTGCCGCGCTTCCGCGCCATACGCCACGCATGACGATGACACGGGCCGCGTGCCGCGCGCAACTCGTCGCGGATACGGACATCCACTACTCCTTCGTGGAGCAGCGCGTTCAGATAGCTGTCCCCGGCCCGGTAAGCCGCGCGACATACTGGACAGCCGCCCGCGCGCAAGTCCTCGAGCAACTCGTGATAGAGGGTGTCCTTGTCTGGCAAAGCGCCTCCGCGTTCTCGGCTGGCCGGCGGTCAGGAGACCGCCTCAAGCTCTTGACACAGCGGCCAGCCGTTCTCATCCTTGTGCTGGAGCGAGGTCTCCCGACCGAGCCGGCCAGCCGGCGATCAGGAGACCGCCTCAAGCACCTGCCACAGCGGCCAGCCGTTCTCATCCTTGTGCTGGAGCGAAGTCTCCCGACCGAGCCGGCCGCCCGGCGGTCAGGAGACCGCCTCAAGCAACAGGTCATCACCACCAATCTACCAATCTACCAACCTACCGGGTAAACGTCCTCCGCCCCGCATACACTGCCGCGTCTCCCAGCTCCTCCTCGATGCGCAGAAGCTGATTGTACTTCTCCACGCGCTCAGAGCGACACGGTGCGCCCGTCTTGAGCTGACCCGTGCCCATCGCCACCGATAGGTCTGCAATGAAGGTGTCGCCGGTCTCGCCGCTGCGATGCGAGATCATCGCCTTCCAGCCGGCCCGGCGCGCCATCTCGATGGCTGCAATCGTCTCAGTCAACGTGCCGATCTGGTTCAGCTTGATCAGCACCGCATTCGCCGCCTTCTCAGCGATGCCGCGACCGATGTGCGTGACATTGGTGACGAACAGATCATCGCCGACGAGCTGGGTGGTGGCGCCCACCGTCTTGTTCAGCAGCGTCCACCCCTCCCAATCATCTTCGGCCAGGCCGTCTTCGATAGAGATGACAGGGTATTTCACGACCCAATCGGCGTACATCTCGACCATCTCGGCCGCAGAAACTTTGCGCCCCTCGGTGCGCAGGTGATAGACGCCGTCCTCGAAGAACCCGCTCGCCGCGGCATCCAGCGCGATGGCGACATCCTCGCCGGGCTTGTAACCGGCCTTCTGCACCGCTTGCAGGATCAGCTCGATGGCATCGGCGTTGGTGCGCAAGGTCGGAGCGAAGCCGCCTTCATCGCCCACGCCAGTCGAATAGCCCTTGCTCTTGAGCACGCCCTTCAGCGCCTGGTAGACCTCCGCGCCCCAGCGCACCGCCTCCTGGAAGGTGGGCGCGCCGAGCGGCGCGATCATGAACTCCTGCAGATCGGTGCCCTGCCAGTTGGCGTGCGCGCCGCCGTTCATGATATTCATCATCGGCACGGGCAATATCCTGGCCGACACGCCGCCCAGGTAGCGATAGAGCGGCAGGCCGACCGCGTCCGCAGCCGCACGCGCGGCTGCCATGCTGATGCCCAGAATGGCATTGGCGCCAAACCTGCTCTTGTTGGGCGTGCCATCCAACTCGATCATGGCCTTATCCAGCGCAACCTGATCGAGCGCATCCATACCGATCAGCGCTTCGGCGAGCTCGTCGTTGACATGCTCGACGGCCTTGAGCACGCCCTTCCCGCCATAGCGCTCTTTGTCGCCATCGCGCAACTCCAGCGCCTCGTGGATGCCGGTGGACGCGCCCGAAGGCACAGCTGCGCGGCCCATCGCATCGCACTCCAGATAGACTTCCACCTCGATGGTCGGATTGCCGCGCGAATCCAAGATTTCACGGCCCAGAATCTCCGTGATCATCGTTGACATGGGAACTGCCTCCTCATAGTGACTCTGTGTTTGATACTCGAAGCGACGTGCGCACATAGAAAGGCCTCTACCACGCTCAGGGCAGAGGCCGAGCACGACGCGTATTCTATCACAGATTGGAGACAGAGAGAAAATGAGCTATTCTTCCCCACGCTCTTCCGGCTCAGGCGGCTCCACCAGATCGAGCGCCGCCAGATAGTAGTCAAGCTGGGTGCGCACCGCCTTGTACATGCGCTGGGGTATGGCCGCTAACCGCGGGCGCGGCGTCAGCTGGCCGGCCCCTTCGAGCAGATGCAGCGCGCTCCGGCCCACCCACCACGCTGGCAGCAGCCGGTTGTAGACAGCCAATCGCTCGGCAAAGCCAGGATCAGATGCAAAAGGCGTGTAGGCCGCCAGCGCGGTCGCCCATTGGGCAGCCGTGATAGATTTTGCGCGCGGGTGCCAGCGCAGTTCCGCCAGATCGTAGGCCGGATCGCCCCATCCGCTATATTCCCAGTCCAGAAAGTACAGGCGACCGTCATCCCCGCGAACGACGTTATCCAGGTTGCCGTCTACCCGCACCAGCGCAGGATTCGGATAAGCGCTTGACGCAGTCGTCTGCGCGACCGCGTCCTGGGCCAGGCGCAATGTCTCCACCATCAGCGGGAACAACGCCGGCAGGTCCTCGAGCCAAGAGGGCAGTGAGCTGGCCTGGCCGTGATGGCTCTCGATCCAGGCGCGCACCTTGCACAGCCAGGTCTCGATCTCGCCGAGATAGGCCGCAAAACTCTCCGGTTGATGCCAGGCAACCAGCGGCTCGACGCCTGCGGCCGGAGGTGTGCGGTGGATCTGGTTGACGCTGGTTACCAGCGCGCAGACGTCCTCGGTTGTCAACGTCTGGCCGCCCAACGACTCGCCGCCCACCCACCGATAGACCACGGCTGGCTGCGGCAGCGGGCCATCGGGCGCCGACGCCACCGGCTCAGGCGCCAGCCGCAGCCCAGCTTCGTGCAGCGAGCAAAGGGCGGTCCACTCGCGGCGAGCGCGCTGTCGCTCATCGGTGATGAAGAGCTTACAGGCGTACACGTCGCCATTGATGCGCACGCGATAGAGGCAGTTGTTCAGCCCCTGCGCGCCTCGCTCGATGCGCACCGCAGTGCCATTGGCCATCCGCAAATCCCAGACATTCTTGGCTCCCAACAGGTTTTCGTATGGCCGCTGCAGCAGGGGCAGCCAGACCGGCTTCACCATCTCATTCATATAGCACCTTCCCCAGACACTACCAGCCGGCCCTCGTCGTCATAGCGGTAGGCCGCATAGAAAGGCGGATCGGCTGGCCCCAACGCGAGCGTTTTCGTCAGCAACCACGGCAAATCCTCGACCATCTGCTCCGCAGGGGGCAGCCGCGCCGTCGGGATCCATTCCAGCGCGCCCTCGCTCGTCGCGATCACTGCGCGCTGAGCGGCCCACGCCGTGAAGACAAAAAACAGAATCCCCACCGCCCGATCGCCGCCGGCTGCGTGAACCACACCGCACAACCTCACGTCGCGCACCGTCAATCCTGTCTCCTCCCCCACCTCCCGCAGGAGGGCCGTGTGGATGCTCTCGTAGCATTCCACATGGCCGCCGACGCCGTTGTAGAGCCCTGCCCACAGCCGCTTGTCCGGCGCACCGCGCAACAAGAGCACGTCATCGCCGTGACGGATGAAACAGAGCACGCGCGGGATGACTTTATAGCGGTCATGGCTCCTGGCGAGCCCCTGCGGGTCCTGATTCATGATCGGTCCCCGCTCGCTGTGCACTTCCACCGGCATAATGCTATAATCGCGCCATGAACTCTCATACCGCCTCCACCCGCCAGATCGTCCGGGCGACCGCGCTGGTGATGGCCCTGTTTCTGCTCAGCCGCATTGCCGGGCTGGCGCGTGAGGCGATCATCGGCGCACGCTTCGGCACCAGCGCCGAGATGGACGCATATCTGGCCGCCTTTCGCGTGCCCGATTTGCTGTTCCAGTTGATCGCAGGCGGCGCACTGGGATCAGCCTTCATACCCGTCTTCGCCGGCTGCCTGGCCCGCAAAGACCTGGCCGGGGCCTGGCGGCTCTTCAGCGCCGTCGTCAATCTCGTCACGATCCTTATGACAACAGCCGCCCTGCTGGCCGCTATCAGCGCGCCGTTCCTGGTGCGCACAATCCTGGCGCCCGGCTTCACGGCCGCCCAACAAGCATTAACGGTCTCGCTGATGCGTTGGATGCTGGTCAGCACGGTTATCTTCGGCGTCAGCGGCATCATCATGGGCGTGCTGAACAGCTTCCAACACTTCCTGCTGCCCGCGCTGGCGCCGGTGCTGTACAATCTCAGCATCATCGCTGGCGCCTGGCTCCTGGCGCCGGAATTCGGCATCTATGGCCTGGTCGTCGGCGTCGTGGCCGGCGCAGGCATCCATCTCGATGTGCAGTTGTTCGGCCTCTGGTGGTATGCGGCGCGCTACTCGCCGGTCCTGGGCCTGCGCGACCCCCATGTACGCGAAGTCGGCCGGCTGATGGCGCCCCGCGTGCTCGGTCTGGCAGCGGTGCAGTTGAGCTTCTGGATCAATACCTTGCTGGCTTCGACGCTGCCAGCCGGCAGCATCTCGGCGCTGAACTACGCCTGGATGATCATGCTATTGCCCCAGGGCATCGTGGCTCAGGCGATCGCGACTGCTACCTTCCCGACCCTGGCCAGCCTGGAGGCCCGTGGCGAGAAGGCCGAGCTGCGCCGGATGCTCACCGTCGCGCTGCGCGGCGTGCTCTTCCTGACCATCCCGGCAGCCGCCGGCCTCTTCGTCTGGCGCACACCGCTCCTGCGGCTGCTGTTGGAACGGGGCGCCTTCTCCGCACAATCCACCGAGATGACGGCCATCGCCCTGGCCTACTATGCCTTCGGGCTGATCGGCCATTCAGCCGTCGAGATCGTCGCCCGCGCGTTCTATGCCCTGCACGACACGCGTACACCGGTCGCCGTGATCGTCGGCGGCATGGCGCTCAACATCCTGTTGAGCCTGGCGTTGCGCGAACCCATGGGCTACGCCGGCCTGGCCCTGGCCAACACGATCGCGGTTCTGCTTGAAACAGCCGTGCTGGTTTGGCTGTTGGCCCGCCGTTTGGATGGGCTGGAATGGCCGCAGCTTTGGTCAACCATCGGCCGCTCGACCCTGGCCGCCGCGATCATGGCTCTGCCGCTCGGCTGGGCCGCCGAACGGTGGGGCGATGGACCAGCGCTGCTGGTGGGAGGAGGCGGGCTTGCTGCAGGCGGTCTGCTCTATCTGATGGCTGCCGTGCTCTTGCGCATGCCCGAACTCCGTACCTTGCGTCGTGTAACCGCAAGCTGAAACCAGCCGTCGCTGATGATCTTAGCATGGCTGCGGGCAGGCGACAATGGGCCGCAAGTACCAGTTAGCTATGGCCGCGTCAGGAAGCGCCAAAGACGGTTGCGCGCCGCGGCATCGCCGCGTACGCCGATGCGAGGGGTGATCACGACACGCGATGCGGGGACGCCGGGGCCAGCCTCGATCCAAAGCTCACTGCTGGCTGTCAGGTCGGCGGCGTTGAGATTGCGCGTGATGCCGAACGCCTGGCACACCTTGCCAGGGCCATCGGCCAGATGCGCATCGGCGACGCCGGGCCGCCGGCTGCGCATGATCGTGATGCCTTCCTGGGGAACCACGCCGCGGATCAGCACAGCCCCTGGCTGACCATCAGCCGCCGCGACCGCGTTCAGGCAGAAATACATCCCGTAGATGAAGTAGACATAGGCATAACCGGGCGGGCCGTACATGATGGCGCTGCGCGGGGTGCGCCGGAACGCGTGGGACGCCTGATCGTCCGGGCCGCCGTAAGCTTCCGTCTCAGAGATCAGCCCGCTTACGCGCTGGCCATCGGCGATGCGCACCAATCGCTGTCCCAGCAAGGCGCGCGCGAGGGTCGCCGGGTCCCGGTCGTAGAAAGCGCGCGGCAGACGCGGGGGATCGCAGTTATCCTGTGGCATGGCCGATTGACCCTCGACCCGCATGACCCTCGCCGGACGCTGGCGCTGGAGCGTCGGTTTCAGGGGCAATTCGGCCGGCTGCGCGATGTGGCCCAAGGGCCAGATGGCGCGCTCTATCTCCTGACGAGCGACGCCGATGGTCGCGGCAACCCGGGCGCCGAAGGGGACAGCGTGCTGCGGGTGACGTTCTAGCGCGCCGCGTCAGATCTCGTAGCGGGCGTCCCGCTTTTCTCGCGCCGCCTCGATCTCGGCGCGCTTTGCCTCGTAGCCTGGCCGACCCATGAGGGCGAATGCGCGCACCTTGCCGCCCTCCACTCCGGGCTGGTCGAAAGCATTGATATTGTAGAACTCACCGCTGACGGCCGTAGCCACTTCGAGCAGATAGAAGAGCTGCCCTGCAGTGAAAGCGTTGATCTCTGGCACGTGGAACGCGGCATTGGGCCGGCCGGCTGCGGCCAGGGCCAGCGCGGTGCCTGCGGCCTCCGCGGCCAGCAGCTCGTTGAACGTGTGCCCACCCAGGTAATCCACGGCATCCTGACCGCTCTGCCAGGCGGGAATCTCCACCTGATGGCCGAACTTGTCGGCAAAGATGAAGGTGAAGATCTTATCGTGCGGGCCTTCGACGAAAAGCTGCACCTGCGAGTGCTGATCGGTCGCGCCCAGCGTTTTGATCGGCGTGGGGCCGACGTTGACCACTTGCCCCTGCCGATCCAACGCCTTGCCCAGACTCTCGGCCCAGAGCTGCGCATACCAATCCGCGACCGTGCGCAGGCCCTGTGCATAGGGCATCATCACGCTCATGGGCTTGCCGCGGCGATAGGCCAGGTATTGGGTCAAGGCGAACATCAGGCCGGCGTTTTGCCACAGGAACGGCGTCTGGCTCAGGCGGTCGGCATAGGCTGCGCCCGCGAGCAGCGCGGGCACATCCATGTCGGTCACCGCGGCCGGGAGCAGACCCACCGGGCTGAGCACCGAGAAGCGGCCCCCGACGCCATCGGGCACCCGACAACTGCGAAACCGCTCGCCGTTCACGAGCGGCCGCAGGCTCCCTGTGACCGCGTCGGTCGTGGCGACGATGTGCTCAGCATAGCGAGCCGCGCCCAGGCGGTCAATCAGCAAACGCCGCGCCCAGAGGAGTTGCGCCATCGTCTCTGCCGTGTCGCCAGACTTGGTGACGATGTTGAAGCAGGTCTCGGTCGGGTCGAGCACATCCAACAGGCCCGAGAGCCAGTCGGGGTCAATGTTGTCCAGCACGTAAAGAGCCGGGCTGCCCCGCTGCGCGGCCGGCAACTGGTTGTGGAAGGGGTGCAGCAACTCGTCTTGCAGGGCGATCGTGCCCAGGGCAGAGCCGCCGATGCCCAACACCACGAAGTTCTTGAAGCGCGCCCGTATTTCAGCCGCCAACGCCAGGAGCGCATCCACCTCCTGGTACGGCAGCTCCATCCAGCGCAAGCCGCCGGCCCGTCGTTGCGCCTGCACCGCAGCCAGGGCAGCCTGCGCCAGGTGCGCATGGCGCTCCAGCTCGGCCATGCTGAAGCCATGTTCCTCGCCGATGTTTTCGGCCATCAAGTTGTTGAAGTCGAAACGCACCCGCATAGCGATTTGCCAGGCCGGGTCGAGATAACGAGACATGAGTAGCTCCTGACCATACTCCTAATAGGAGGGGCTTCGCCACATCACCTGATCGCAGATTCGGCATCAGCGTCGGTTGGGCTTTGGTGTAATCGGAATACTCCACTGTATCATGGGTGGCCAGAATGTCTTCTCTTGCAAGTTCATCGTGGAGCTTCTCAGAAACGTATCTTCTCAATAATCCGGGGTAGGGGCATGGCCTTGCGCCTGCCCGCCGGGGCGACCGCAAGGGTGCGCCCCTACAAATTGAGAAGATACTCAGAAACGATATTCGAGTATCTCCCACATAGCGTGGGTAGGCGTACCAACCTTTCGACTTGGACGCAGATGCATGTAGATTTTCACAGATTCGGAGCCCAAAATCAGCGTTTATCTGCGTGCATCTGCGTCCTATCGGTTTCACCCACGTCAAGTGGGAAATACTCGGATAGAATTGGTATAGATGTCTGGCGTATCGTTCATTGATGTGCACCCCCTTTTCAAGCATATTGTAGCACGTTTCCTCACATCACAAAAGCGGCAGCAGACCATTCATTTGCTGCCCTTCGACCTCTCCAGCAGCTCCTTCGCCAGCCCGTGCTGCGGATCCACGGCCAACGCTGTCTGCCAATCGGCTTCAGCTCCAGGCTGGTTGCCGATGGCAAGTTGATACCGGCCGCGCAGCGTGGCCATGTCGGCGCGGGTGGCCTGCACTTTGACCTGCGGCGCGGTCAGCTTGACCTGGTCGAAGGGGGCGACGCGCCAGGCGAGAGGCAGCAAGGACGGAGGCGGGGCCGCCGATGTCATCGCTCGGAAGCTGAGGCCTACGGGGACCCAGCGCCAGCCGGCGCCCACGCCCGCCTCCATGTCGAGCTGACCGTTGAGGGTGGCCGGCCGCAGCGGCGCCGCCCCGCGGTTCGGCCCGATGTAGACCGGCCGACCCGCGACGGCCCCTTGCTGGATGAACGCATTGATCAGCCCGATGTAGGCGGCTTGCAACTGGCCGATGCGCGGGTCCCCTGCGGGGATGTCCCCGCGTTCCCAGGCATCGCGCAAGCCCCGAAAGACGCGCTCCTCATTGCCGACCGCAGCCATCAAGCGTGCATCCGCGCGGCGCAAGAAGCCGAAATACCAGTCGCGACGCAGCAGCTCGACGTCAATCACGGACAAATCGGGCCGCAAGCCCTCGACACCCTGCAAATAGAGCGCGGGCGCGTACGCCTGCCAGTCACGAGTCAGCAACACGCCGCCTTCTGCGATCTCGGCGAACGCATCTCGGACGTAGTCCTCCGCGATGGTATCGTTGCGGCGGTCGCACGCGGCCCAATTCATCGTCAGCGCAGCCCCTATCACGACCAGACCGACCGCCCTCGCCTGCCACACTCGCGCCGCCTGCGCATCCTCCCCTGCTCTCAACCTCAACCTTAGCCTTGACCCTAACCTCCACACCGCATCCGCGCCCCAGGCCACCCACACCGCCCCGGCGACGAACGCCGGCAGATAGTACGCGTCGCCGTCGTCCTCGATCACATAGGCCCAGGCATAGAGCATCGTGAAGGCAATGACCGCCAGCAGCGTCCAGAACAAAGCGCGTTGCGCCTTCGCCATGCACCATGCGCCTGCCAGGGCCAATGCCAGCCCGATTGGCGTGAACTGCGTCCACCACAATTGCGCGGCCTGCACCACCTGCGGCCAGAGCGACGCCGAAAAGAGGCTGACCCGGTACTGTTGCGCGGTCACGTGCTGCCACACGCGCTGCGCCGTATCCGGCTGGCCCCAGTTCAGCAGCGGATCGGCTGTGGCGCGCAGCGGCAAGTAGAGATAGATCGCCGCGCCCGCCAACAACGCCAGCGCCGCGGCCAACGCCGATCGGCTGGCCCAAAACTGCCAGCCCCAGCGCCAAGTCAGCCACAACGCGATCGCCGGCGCCAGCAGCGCCACCGATGTCAGATGATTGCCCAACCCCAGACCGAAGAGGAATGCGGCAAGCGTAAGCGCCCTTCCCTCTCGCCATGCCCCCCGCCGATCGTGCGTCGCGCTCCCAGCCGCCGCCCCCGGCCGGGTCCCAGCCGGATTCATCCGGCGCCGCTCACTAGCCCGGAGATGAATCTCCGGGCGTTCCCCGGCCGCGCGTTCCGGCCGCCCCCCTCCCACCACCCACAACAGGATTGCGGCGACCAGGGCCGTGTTCAGCGCATACACCTCAGCGATGCCAGCCCAGGTCCAGGCGGTTCTGCCCAAGCCGAACGCCAGCGCCCCAATCGCCGCGGCCGCCATCGCATCGAACCGGGATGGCGATCCAGCAGCCCTGAGCCGGCCGACCGGCGCGATCAACGTGCGCTGCGCCAGCAGGTAGATCAGCCCCACTGTCGCGGCCCCACAGACCGCCGAGAGCAGATGCAGCCGCCAAATGATGCGGCCGGCCGGCAAGAGATGGGTCCAAAGCCAACCGATAACCACGTAGAGGGGAAAGCCGGGCGCATGGGCGATGCCGGCTGTCCATGCTGCCAACGCCAACTCGCCGCTATCGGTGGGAGGGATGCCAGGCGCCAGGGTGGAGAGATAGAGCGCCAGGCTCGCGGCCGCGACCCCGCAACCCAGCCACCCTCTCGAAAGGCGTCTCAACTGCACCTTGCCCACGGCCTCTGCCTCGCAGCGCTACTCACTCACGGCAGCCGAGGCTCCAGCGCGTGATCCCAGGTCATCAGCAAGGATGGCAGCTCGGCCAGCGTCTGAATACGCGCATCCGGCGTGATCTCGGGATCAGATTCGGTGCGGAACGGCGAAGCGATCAAGATCGCCTTCATGCCGAGTTTCTGCGGCCCGGCCACATCCACCGCGAGCTTGTCCCCCACAAACACCGCTTCGGGCGGCGCCACATCCAGCAAATCGAGGGCCTGGCGATAGATGCTGGCGTGCGGCTTGACCATGCCGGCCGCGCAGGAATAGACGCGCACCGGCAGGTATTCGAGCAGGCCACAGCGCGCCAGGTCTGCGTCGTGTATGGCCGGTGACCAGAAAGTGTTCGACACCAGCCCCAGGCTGCGCCCCTGGCCGACCAGCGCGGCCAGAACAGCTGGCGTATCGTCAGCGACCGGTTTGACCAGCGCCGAAATCGTGCTGTAGTAGGCGGCTATGCCAGCATCCCACGCCGCGGCCGGCAATCTGACCCCCACCGCCTCAAGCCCCTCTTCGATGATCACCTCAGCGGTGTTGGCGTACTGTGTGCGGGCGGCTCGAGCTTCCATGGCCGCGCCCAATCGTCCCACCGCGCGCACAGCCAGCTCTGGGTTGGCCACCCTGGCCCCCTTCTGGCTGGCCGCGACCAAAAAGGCGCGCATGGCTTTTGCGTTGAGCGCGTCCATCGTCAGATGCGGCGGCTGCTCATAGTGGAGCAACGTCCCGCCCAGGTCGAACAGAACAACGTGTATCACTGGCATAGCGGCCTCGTCGTGCAGATGTCAGGTGTGCAGACAGCGATCCTCGCCGATCACACGCCGTCGGTCAGCGGTCCCAAATAATTCTGTACCTTTCGCAGATTGACGACCAGCGACTCGGCAGTGTCTACGATCAGGCGGGGCTCAGTGATGCGCTCAAAACGCATGCGATCCTGTTGAAAGGTCTCCCAATCACGCGTGCGATAGGCCGGGAGATCATGCAGCCGATCCTCGATGCGCTTGCGCAGCAATGTCTCATCGGTACAGATGCACTCGATGAGCTTCAGCTCCGCCTTCACCGTTTTGGCCAGCGCCTTCGCTTTTTCCCGGAAGAGCTGGTAGGCGGCCGGGCTGTCCACCACCACCGAAAGGCCGACGGTCAGGTTGTCGCGGGCCAGCCCTACCAATAGCTCATAGGACAGCGGCCCGGCCAATTTATAGCCGTCTTCCAGCTTCATCTGGTCTGCCAGGTTAACGACCGCGTCCTTCACGGTATCTTTGTCCAAATAGGCCGCCCGCCGGTCGCGCGCCACCGCGCGCGCCAGGCTGCTCTTGCCGGTGCCGGGCATGCCGGCGAAGACGATGAGTTGAAGAGTTGACATGGCGGCCTCCGTCATGGCAAACCCAATCCAAGCCACTCGAGCGCCAACACGATCGGTGGCGCCGCAAAGACGGCCGGCAACAGATTCGCCGCGCGAATGCGTTTGATGTCCAACAACAGCAACCCAATACTCATGATCACCACGCCGCCGGCCGCGGTCATCTCGACCACCCAGGGCGTCTGCCGGGTCACGCCGCCCAGCATCGCGCCAAGGAGCATCGCCAACAGGCTCAATCCGCCCTGATAGCCGAATACCGTCACGGCCGAAAGAATGACGCCAGCGCCTAGCGAGGCTGCCAACGCCATCCCGGCAAACCCATCGAGCACCGACTTGATAACGAGCAGCGTATGATCCCCCATCAATCCATCCTGGATCGAGCCGACGATCGTCATCGGCCCGACGCAGAAGACCAGACTGGCGGTGACAAAGCCCTGCGCCAGCGTTGGGCGGCCGGCGCGCCGGCCGCGTCCCAGTCGGGCTTCCAGCCAGGCGCCCAGGCGCTCCAGCGCGGCTTCGATGGCGAGCGCCTCGCCCAGGATTCCACCGATCAGAACGCTGAAGAGCGGGATCAGAATGTTGCGCGTGGTGATGGCCATGCTCACGCCGACGATCAAGGTCATCAGCCCCAGACCGTGCAGCATGGTCTGGCGCATCTTTTCGGGCAGGCGATTGCCGAGCGCAACGCCGAGCGCGCCGCCCACGACGACCGTCGCGACGTTCAGAAGGGTCCCGGTGATCGGAAAGGTCATGCCTCTACCTCTGACCGCAAGCCGCTGCCGCCGCCGATGGCTGTTTCCGTCAACGCGCCGACCCCGCGATGACGGTCAGGCGTTTGGGCAGGACCGCAATATCGAGGCGCCGGGCATCGGCGCGAAAGGACTCGCCATCCAGATGAATCGGGATGCCCGCGGCGGCTTCGATGACCACATGAGACGTCCGATCCAGCGACACAAACCGCTTCTGCGATAGGTGCGTGCCAGCCAGGAAGTGCGGCAGCAGATAGAGTGTAACCAGTGGATGGGGGCTATCTGCCAGCACCAGATCCAACTGGCCATCATCCAGCAACGCGCCAGGCGACATCTTGAAGCCGCCGCCGCTGCGGCCCCCATTGGCCACCGAAGCCAGCAGCAGCGGACGCGTCTGCTCGCCATTGTTGTAGCGCACAGTGATCAGCGGCGCCTTGGTATAACGCGGGATCACCCGCAGCACCGCGACCAGGTAGAGCAGCAGTCCGTGCAAACGCTGGATTTTGCGGCTTTCGATGTTCGTCGCCCCCTCGAAAGCGCCCCCCAGATGGTTATTGAAGATCTCGACGCGCCCCTCCTCGTCGACGACCTGCCCCAGGTCCACGATGCGGCGCTGGTCAGCGAGCAACGTATGACAGGCCAGTTCGGGATTGTGCTCTGGCAAGCCCAGTCGCCACGCGTAGTCATTGCCGGTTCCCAACGGAACGATGCCTAACGTCCCGATGGGCTCGCCCGACGCCCATTGGCCGCGTAACTGGGCCGCCTGAACCATACCATTGACAATCTCGTGGGCCGTGCCGTCGCCGCCCACCGCCACGATGACCTCATAGCCGCGCAGCATAGCCTCATGAGCTAATTGCCTGGCTTCGCCAGGACCGCTCGTCTGGGTCAGCTCATAGGCGACGCCAGCCTTGCCCAACACGCGCTCGATGATTGATTTGGCGCGCGCGCCTGCGCCGCGGCCCGAAGCCGGATTGACGATGATCCGATAGACACGCTGAGACATGGTCTGAAGGAATCCCCCTGAGTGCTCTGAGTATGTACGCTAAGGATAGCAGAAGATGGGGAATGGGGCAAGCGCGAGAGTCACGCCACAAGGTGCAACGACGCATCTGAGCGGCGTCCGACTTAGCGCGCTCACATAGTTTCCATCATAGCTCCACATGAAGTATAATAGGGTCGAGGCACACGTTCGCGCCACAGAGGTGTGAATACAGGTTACGGAAACCCGTCAGATGTCTGTTGGAGCTACGCACGTTTCTGATTGCCAGACACATATCCAATAGGAGGTCATGTATGAATCGTTCTTTTCCACCGGCTATGATCGCGCTCGTTGCACTTCTCATCGCCCTGACCACCATTTTCACCCTCGTTGTGCGCGTACCTGTGCCCGCCACGCAGGGCTACGTCAATCTTTCGGCTGTGGCGATCACTTTCACGGGATTGGTATTCGGTCCGTGGGTGGGACTGGCGGCCGGCGGCGTTGGCGCGGCTCTGGCTGATCTGCTCGGCGGGTACGCGCAGTTCGCCTGGCTGAGCTTGCTGGCGCATGGACTCGAAGGCCTGGTCATCGGCCTGCTGGGTCGAGGTCGACGTTCAACGCCCGCCATGATCCTGGCATGGCTGGGAGGCGCCATCATGATGGTTGCTGGCTACCTGTTAGGCGAAGGGTTCGCACTGACAGGTTGGCCCGCGGCGATCGCCGAAGCGCCCCTGAACGCATTCCAGGCGCTCATCGGCGCGGTGGTTGGCATCCCCCTGGTGTTTGCCGTGCGACGCGCCTATCCGCCCATTGACCGGCTGGGCCAGCGCCCTAAGTGGACGGAGTAGCGTGCCTGCCGATATCCTCGTTCAGAATCTCTACTACGCCTACCCGCCGATCCGCGAGGGGGACGCGGCCGCCGCAGTGCTGCAAGGAGTAAACTTCGAGATCGCGCGCGGCGATTTCGTGGCGCTGCTCGGCCGCGTGGGCGCGGGCAAGACGACGCTGTGCATGGCTCTGAATGGTCTGGTGCCGCACGCCACCGGCGGCGTCTTCCGCGGGGATGTGACGGTCGTTGGCCTGAACACCAAACAGCATCCCGTTGCCGACCTGGCGCGACACGTCGGGCTGGTGTTTCAGGACCCCGAAACCCAACTCGTGCAGATGCGCGTGGAGGACGAGGTCGCCTTCGGACCGGAAAACCTGGGCGCGCCCCCGACCGAAATCGAGGAGCGCGTGGCCTGGGCGCTCGCAGCAGTCGGCTTGTCTGACTATCGCGACCGGTCGCCGCTGTTGCTCTCGGGCGGCGAGAAACAACGCGTGGCCATCGCAGCCATGCTGGCCATGCGGCCCCAAGTTCTGGTGCTGGACGAGCCGACCGCCAGCCTCGATCCGGCCGGCAAGGCCGCGGTCTTCCGCGTGTTGGCCGAGCTCAAGCGCCAGCACGAAATCACCATCTTCATGGCCACCCAGGATCTGGAGCGGATCGCCCGCTTCGCCGATCGGGTGCTGGTATTGCACGACGGCCGGATCGCGCTCGACGACGCGCCAGGCGAGGTGTTCCGGCAGGTGGCGAAGCTCCAGGAATGGGGCCTGGGCGCGCCGCAGATCGCCGAATTGGGCCACGTGTTGACGCAGCGGATGGGGCGGCGCTATGAGTTCGCTGACATGGCCGATGCGTTCAAACAGCTTCGGCAGCGGGCGCGCAAGGCTCGTATGCGCAAGGCGCAGGCGCCCGCGCTGGAGCCGCCTGCTCGCCGCGCCAACCCGCTCGCCGAGCGCGTACAGATCGCAGTCGAGCACGTATCCCACACCTATGGGGATAGTACCGTCGCGCTGCGCGATGTCAGTCTGACGCTGCACCCCGGCGACTTCGTGGCGCTGCTGGGGCCGAACGGCTCTGGCAAGACGACGTTGGCCAAACACCTCGATGGGCTGCTCAAGCCGATCGAGGGCCGGGTGATGGTGGAACACCGGGATACGCGCAAGACGCGCGTGGCGGAGCTGGCGCGCCTGGTAGGCTATGCATTCCAAAACCCTGACCATCAGATCTTCGCGGCCACGATCCAGGAAGAGATCGCGTTTGCCCCGCGCACGCAAGGCCTGCCCCCGGCTATCGTCGCGCAACGCGTCGCCGAAGCGCTCGATCGCCTGCGGCTGGTCTCATATGCGGACAAACCGCCGGCCGCGCTGGGCTTCGGCCAGCGCCGCAAGGTGGCTGTGGCCGCAGTGATCGCGGGGCAGCCGCAGGCGTTGATCCTGGACGAGCCAACCGGCGGCCTGGATTGGCGCAGCCGGCAGGAATTGATGGACGCTATCGCGGGCTTCAATATCCTGGGACGCACGGTGGTGCTGATTACACACGACATGCGGCTGGTAGCCGAGTACGCCACGCGCGCCATCGTGCTGGTAGCCGGGCAGGTGATCTTCGACGGCTCACCGCGTGAGTTGTTCAATCGCCCTGAAACGCTGGCCCAGGCCGGGCTGGCGCTGCCACCCGTCACGCGGTTGTCCAACCGGCTGAGCGCGGAAGGGATGGCCGCGAGTACCCTCACCATCGCGGAGTTCGCGGCGGCCTGGCACGCGCGCGCGGCCGCCAAGGGTAAACGCAAGACAGGGAAGCGATCGGAGAATCATGCGCGCTGACTTCGATCTCTACGTGCGACGAGACTCCTGGCTGCACCGTCTTGATCCGCGTGTCAAGCTGGCCTTCGTGGTGGAAGCCACCCTGTTGCTCTTCCTGTGGCCGGCCATCTGGATGACGCTGGGCATAGTCCTGCTGTGCACCTTCGCCATGTGGCGCGGCCACATCCCTGCGCCGCAGATCGGCCGCGCCTGGCGCATCGTAGCGCCCCTCATGATCATTGTGCTGGTGTTGACCGCCTTGTTCGGGGGCGGGCCTGGTGCGGTGTGGCTGCGCCTGGGGCCGTTGACCGTGACCGCGAGCGCAGTTGAGCAGGGAGTGTTGTTCGCTGCCCGACTCTTGGCGCTGGCGCTGACCCTCTTCCTGTGGCTGTTCACCACCGACCAGGCCAGCATGGTGCGCGGCTTTGTGGCGCTGCGCCTGCCGCACGAGTGGGGGCTGACGCTGGCGTTGGCGCTGCGCTATCTGCCTGTCTTCGCGGGTCTGTTCGAGCAAGTGCGCGATGCGCAGCAAGCGCGCGGGCTGGACCTGGAGCAGCGCGGCTTCTGGCGCCGGCTGCGCGCCTATCGGCCCATTCTCATCGCGATGCTGATCGCCGCGCTGCGCAACAGCGAGCACCTGGGGTGGGCGCTGGAGGCGCGGGCGTTGGGAACGCGCGGGGTCAAACGCTCGGTCTTTCGACCCTTACGCCTCCGGCGCACCGATGTGATCACGCTGATCGTCTGCGGGGCGGTCTTTGCAGCCGGACTTGTCTTGCGCGTCCTGTAACAGTGTAGGAAGAATCACTTAACTCCGCGCGAGAAGCGGTTATACTCAACACACATCGGGCCGGGGTTAGGCAGGGCTGGCAGTGCCTAACTCCGGCCCGTCCATTTCCTCCGCTGCCCTCCATCGGACGCGCCCCGCGCGATGGACATAACGCAGAACGGTCGGTCATTGCGAGGAGCGTCCTTTGCGACGAAGCAATCTCCTGCTTTGAACAGGCGTGAGACTGCTTCGTCGCACACTACGCTCCTCGCAGTGACAAAGTCACCGACGGTTCTGCGCTGTACCCACGCGCCCCGCGCGATTTGCGAAGAGCGCGAAAGCGAGTTACACTGCCCTGGCAATCATCCGTATCATCCTGATCAACACAGGGGAGTATGCTACGTGGCAACGCGCATCCTCGCTGTAGACGATAGTCCCGTGATCTTGCGCCTGGTCTCCCAGACGCTGCTTCAGGTCGGCTTTGAGGTTTTCACCGCCCGCGATGGCCTGGAGGCGCTCAGCGTGGTGGATGAGGTGCAACCAAATCTGATCATCCTGGACGTCTTGATGCCGCACATGAACGGCTACGAGACCTGCCGGCGTCTGCGTAGCAAGCCGAACACGGCCCGGCTGCCCATCATGATGCTGACTGGACAAGACACGCTGAAGGAGAAGGTGCAAGGCTTCGAGGCCGGCGCCGACGAATACATCACCAAGCCCTTCCATCCGGCCGAGCTGATGGCCCGCGTCTCAGCCCTGGTACGCCGAGCCACGCAGCCGCCGGCGCAAGCAGCGCCAACCCTGCGGGGCAAGACAATCGCCGTCTTCTCATTGCGCGGAGGCGTGGGCGTTTCGACGGTGGCCGCAAACCTGGCGGTGGGCTTGAGCCAGCTCTGGCAACAGCCGGCCGTGCTGGTGGACATGGTCAGGGCGGCCGGCCAGGGTGCGTTCATGTTGAACCTGGCTGCACGCTCCACCTGGGCCGACCTGGCCCAGGTGGCCCTGCGAGACCTGGATAGCGAGGCTGTGGAGCGCGTGCTGCTCTCTCACGCCAGCCAGACGCGGGTGCTGGTCGCGCCGCGCAATCTGGAACAGGCCAGACAGATCAGCCCGGAGCTGGTCGCGCGTGTGCTGGAGTTGCTGGCTGCGCGCTACCCTTACGTCGTCCTCGACATGCCGCACGACTTTGCTGACACTACGCTCGCGGGCCTGGACGCGGCGGACGAAATCCTGGCGCTGATAGCGCCCGATGCGGCCTCCGTGATGGGCGTGGAGTTCATGCAAGCCACCTTCCAGGGCCTGGGCTATGCGGCCGACAAAATCCGCCTGGCCCTTAACTGCACCTTCGATTGCGATCAGCGCACGCGCTTGGCCATCGAGAACGCCCTCGGCCGGCCCGCGGAACTGGTCATTCCCTACGCAGGGAATGCCGTCGTCGCCGCGATCAACGCAGGGGTTCCGCTTGTCGTGGACAAGCCTGAAAGCGAAATCGGCGCAGCCCTCGAAGACCTGGCCTTCAACCTGAGCAGGGAAGATCAACGCGGCCAGCAGCCGGCCGCGCCATCCCTGGCCTGGCGCCGCGTCGCCGGCCGCGCACACCTGTAGCTGATCGCCTTCTGGCTGATCTGGTCACGACTGCGGATCGTCGTCTTCGTGCAAGCGAACTTCTGGCAAATCCTGCTCCTGTTCGTGGTTCTGGCGGTCGTGCTCTTCCTGAGCATTGACCACCTGCTGAATCGGACGCGCTGAGGGGATAGAAAAGGATAAATGGCCGAATTGCGTCTCACGGCTGCAGAAGAAGCGATGCTCGCCGGCGCGGAGGGGCCGGGCGTCAGGCGGGCGATGGAAATCGTCGTCGCGCTCGGCCGCATCTACGGCGCAGCTCACCTGGCCCCGATCGTGCATGCGCACATCGCGGGCGTCTCTTACAAGAACCTCGGCGACGCAGGGGTCGCGTTCCTGGCAGACTGGGCCGCGGAAGGGGCCAGGGTGCGCGTGCCGACCACCCTCAACCCGATGGGCATGGAGCGCGGGCGGTGGCAGGCGTGGGGCCTTCCCGCCAGCTTTGCGCATCCGCAGCTCAGCGTGCTGGATGTTTTCGTCAAGATGGGCGTCACGCCCACGCTGAGCTGCACCCCCTACCTGTTCCCCGGTTTCACACCTCGCCGCAACGACCTGCTCGCCTGGGCCGAATCGTCCGCGGTGGCGTTCGCCAACTCGGTCATCGCCGCGCGCAGCAACCGCGAGGGCGGGCCCAGCGCGCTGGCCGCGGCCATCGCCGGCCGCACCGCGATCTACGGCTACCTGTTGGATGAAAACCGCCGCGCCGATTGCGTGGTGAAAGTCCGCTGCCCGGTCAGGTCAGTGGCCGATTTCGGCGCGCTCAGCTATCTGGTGGGCAAAGCGGTGGGAAACGGAACGCCGTGGTTTGCGGACCTGGCCGAGTGGCTGGGGACCCCACCCGAACCTCCCCATTCCAGCTTTGCCGTCAGCGCGGTCTCGCCCGCCGATCAATCGGCGGGCTATGGAGCAGCGCCCGATCAATCGGGCTTAGGGCCGGCTGGCAGCAGCCCTGCTGAAGAGGCGCATCTCCGGGGGGCGATGCCGCGCCAGGCAACCCTTGGCCTCGAAGGGGAAAGCTGGGGCCTGGGCAACGGCGCCGGCAACCGCCTGAAAACCCTGGCCGCAGGGCTGGCCGCCTATGGCGCGGTGGCGCTCTTCCACATCGCCGGCTACACGCCCGAGGCCAGAGACGCCGGCGAAGCGCTCATCCGGCCCGGCGCCAGGCGCATTGTGATCACCGACCTGGCTGAGGCGCAGCGCATCATGGACGCCGCCCCCGACCTGCGCGCGATTGACCTGGTCACGATCGGCTGCCCGCACGCCAGCCTGGCCGAAATCCGGCAAGTGGCTGAGTTCGTGGCAGGCAAGACGTTGGCGACGCGGCTGTGGGTGACGACTGCCGCGGTCACACGCCAGGCCGCGGCCAACCTGGGCTACGTCCAGACCATTGAAGCGGCCGGCGGCGAAGTCGTGGCCGACACCTGCGCGGTGGTGGCGCCGATGCACCTGCTGGGCGTGCGTACCATGGCCACCAACGCCGGCAAGATGGCCTGCTACGCGCCGATGCACAGCGGGGTGCGCATGCGGTTTGGGGACTTGGAGCGCTGCCTGATGGCGGCTGTGACGGGCGAGTGGTAGGACACTGCGAATCTCCCAGTAAACGAGTTGACCTATCCGTTTCAGTCCGTTGCCAGGGTTTCTGGTCTGTGGTATCATCTACACGTCCTCGTCGCAGAGGTGATTCCACCGCTGCACGGCACACCGTTGTGCAGGTGAAAGACGAGTACTTCATGAATGGGCAACGTTCGGGTATCGTAAAGCTCGAAATGCTGACAGTCGGCGCTATGGGAATGGCATATCATGAAGCTCTTGTCGGCTGACGTTCAATACGCGCTCCCCCTGGATGAACCGAATGATGACCTGGGGGTGGTATACACACGCGCTGGCGTTACCATCCATCACGCAGACGTCGCCACGCTCTACGCCGATTGGGAATCACCGGTCATCATCGTTGCTGATGGTCCGTATGGAGTGGCAGGATTCCCTGGCGATCCTGCCACTGCCGAAGAGTTGCCGACATGGTACGAGCCGCACATCCGTGCGTGGTCGGCCAGGGCGACTCCTCTGACAACGCTGTGGTTCTGGAATACCGAAATCGGGTGGGCCAATGTCCATCTGGTGCTAGTCAAGCACGGTTGGACCTATCGCAACTGTCACATCTGGGAAAAAGGGATCGCGCACGTCGCCGGCAATACCAACACGCAAAGCCTTCGCAAGTTCCCTGTTATCACCGAGGTCTGTGTCCAGTACGTCAAAGAGGCCCAATTCATAGTGAACGGCCAATCGGTCACCATGCAGGAGTGGCTGCGGCATGAATGGGAACGCTCCGGTATACCCCTTTACAAAACCAATGAAGCGTGTGGCGTCAAGAACGCGGCTACCCGCAAATACTTCACCAAGGACCACGTCTGGTACTACCCGCCCGTTGATGCCTTCCAGCGATTGGCTGACTATGCCAACGAGCATGGCCGGCCTGACGGACGCCCCTATTTTTCGGTCGAGGGCGTGCGCCCTATGACAGGCGCCGAATGGGAACGTATGCGCTCGAAGTTCTATTGTGAGATTGGTGTGACCAATGTTTGGCGCGAGCCGGCCGTGCGGGGACAGGAGCGGCTGAAGAACGGCAGCAAGTGTGTTCATACCAACCAGAAGCCTCTGAAGCTCATCGAGTTGATTTTGCGCGCCTCGACAGAGCCGGATGACTTAGTCTGGGAGCCATTTGGCGGACTATGTTCAGTTGCTATCGCTGCCCTGAAGCTGGGCCGACGCTGCTTGAGCGCCGAGATACGTCGCGATTTTTTTGAGATCGCCGTTCGTAGATTGGAGAGCTATGATGCCAGGAAGTGAACCCGCGCGCGCGTTACCTGAAAAGACCTGGGATCACCACGATCTCTATGTTCGGATCAGAGATGCTATCTACGCTCTGCCGTTCTACTTCAGAACCGAGACCGTTATTTCGGGGGTGATGGCGAACGACTAATCGCTCAACAAAGCAAGGGAGACCTGCATGCCTGAGCTCTATCCCATCCTCGAATTCGACCCCGCACCCGAGGCCATCATCGAGCCGCGGCGGGTGATCAAGCCGATTGATGCGCCGGAGCATGGCGTCCTTTGCTTCTTCCAAGAGGTGATCACCAGGTTGGTCAACGAGGGCCAGGCCACGCCAATCGCCACGCAGCGCAGCGAAATGGGGCCGCACCCGGTCTACCAGGTGATGGTGGCAGGCCGGCGGGTGGCCTTGTGTCATCCCGGCGTGGGCGCGGCCCTGGCGGCCGGCATGTTAGAAGAGGTGATCGCCCTGGGCTGCCGGAAGTTCATCGCCTGCGGCGGCGCGGGCGTGCTGAATCGCGAGATCGCGGTGGGCCATCTCGTCGTGCCGACGAGCGCGGTGCGCGACGAGGGCACGTCCTATCACTATCTGCCGCCCAGCCGCGAGGTTGCAGCCGACCCGGCCGC